>NZ_CVTH01000055.1:0-125247 GCF_900005955.1 Pseudomonas sp. 8 R 14
AACTGAAGCAATCCGCTGCCTTATTCTGCATAACTCTTTGTTTACCAAGGAGTTTTGCGTTTCGACTGCGCCGGAAGTGGGGCGAATTATAGACAGATACAATTCGCCGTCAACACTTAATTTCAGGTTTATTCGGATTTGAGCGTAATACGCGCAAATGCCTTCTTCCCCGCCTGACAAACGTGGGTAGCACCCAGTTCGTATATAAAGGTGCGATCCACCACCTCACCATCTATACGCACACCGCCAGACCCCAGAAGGTCACGCGCGACCGCCGAGTTCTTCACCAAACCCGCCTTATTAAGGACTGCCGCAATCGGCATGGCCTCAGTAGCCGTCAATTCAATCTCAGGTAGATCATCCGGCAGCTCGCCATCTCTCATGCGGTTACCCGTTGCACGGTGAGCACTGGCCGCAGCCTCTTCACCATGGAAACGCGCAACGATCTCTTCCGCCAGCTTGATCTTCACGTCACGCGGATTAGCGCCCGCCTCTACATCCGCACGCAGCGCATCGATCTCATCCATCGAGCGGAAGCTCAACAGTTCGAAGTAGCGCCACATCAAGGCATCCGGGATAGAGACCAGCTTGCCGTACATCACACCCGGAGCCTCCTGGATGCCTACATAGTTGCCCAGGGACTTGGACATTTTCTTGACGCCATCCAACCCTTCCAACAACGGCATGGTCAGGATGCACTGAGCCTCCTGACCATAAGCACGCTGCAACTCACGCCCCATCAGCAGGTTGAATTTCTGATCGGTACCACCCAATTCAACATCCGCGCGCAGCGCTACCGAGTCATAACCCTGAACCAGCGGATACAGGAACTCATGAATCGCGATCGGTTGATTGGTTGAATAGCGCTTGTCGAAGTCATCGCGCTCAAGCATGCGCGCCACGGTGTACTGGGAAGTGAGGCGAATGAAGTCCGCCGGCCCCATCTGATCCATCCAGGTGGAGTTAAACGCCACCTCGGTCTTGGCCGGATCAAGAATCTTGAACACCTGAGTCTTATAGGTCTCGGCATTATCGAGAACCTGCTCACGGGTCAGCGGCGGGCGTGTTGCACTCTTACCGCTCGGATCGCCGATCATCCCGGTGAAATCACCTATAAGGAAGATCACCTGATGCCCCAGCTCCTGGAACTGACGCAGCTTATTAATAAGCACGGTATGACCCAGGTGCAGGTCCGGCGCCGTCGGATCGAAGCCAGCCTTAATACGCAGGGGTTGGCCACGCTTGAGCTTTTCGATCAGCTCGGCCTCGACCAACAGTTCTTCCGCACCACGTTTTATCAGCGCTAGCTGTTCTTCAACCGACTTCATAACAGACCCGCAAGGCTCAGATTCAAAAGGGAACCAACCATACAAGATCAGGGACTAATTACAAGTTTTGCCCTGCGCACGGACACCGTTCAGCAAGCCCAGCGTTCGCGAGCTTGCGCCACAGATGATTTGGTTATATTTTATACAGTTATTTCATCTTCATCATGTCATTCATCTTTTCCATTTCATCTTCAAAGTCAAAATTACCTATGACCACTGAACCGTCTAAAGCGCCGCCGCTTTACCCGAAGACCCACCTGCTTGCAGCAAGTGGTATCGCCGCTCTTCTCAGCCTGGCACTCCTGGTATTCCCTTCCAGTGACGTAGAAGCCAAACGAACATCCCTGAGCCTTGACTTGGAGAGTCCGGTTGAACAACTGACACAAGATCAAGACGCTTCCGACGCCCAACAAGCCACAAATGCTCCCACTGAATCGCCGTTTGCCCAGATCGAAAACACGCCGGAAGATACCCAGCAAGCCGTTCAAGAACAGAAAAAAACCGTAGTAGACGCTGCTAAGAACCCTCAACACCGCGAAGTGATCGTGGCGAAAGGCGATACGCTTTCGACCCTGTTCGAGAAGGTAGGCCTTCCCGCAGCCACCGTTAACGATGTACTGGCCAGCGATAAGCAAGCCAAGCAATTCACCCAGCTCAAACACGGCCAGAAACTGGAATTCGAACTGACACCAGACGGTCAGTTGAACAACCTGCACACCAGCGTCAGTGACCTCGAGAGCATCTCCCTGACCAAGGGCGCCAAAGGCTTTGCCTTCAACCGTATTACCACCAAGCCAGTCATGCGCTCTGCCTACGTTCACGGCGTGATCAACAGCTCACTGTCGCAATCTGCCGCGCGCGCTGGCTTGTCCCATAGCATGACCATGGACATGGCCAGCGTGTTTGGCTACGACATCGACTTCGCCCAGGACATCCGCCAGGGTGATGAATTCGACGTGATCTACGAGCAGAAAGTCGCCAACGGCAAAGTAGTCGGCACCGGCAACATTCTCTCCGCACGCTTCACCAACCGTGGCAAGACCTACACCGCAGTGCGTTACACCAACAAGCAAGGCAACAGCAGCTACTACACCGCCGACGGCAACAGCATGCGCAAGGCCTTCATCCGAACTCCGGTGGATTTCGCTCGTATTAGCTCGCGTTTCTCCATGGGTCGCAAGCATCCAATTCTGAACAAAATCCGCGCCCACAAAGGCGTCGACTATGCCGCCCCACGCGGTACGCCTATCAAGGCGGCCGGCGATGGCAAGGTCCTGCTCGCAGGGCGCCGCGGTGGCTACGGCAACACGGTGATCATCCAGCACGGCAACACCTACCGCACCCTGTATGGCCATATGCAAGGTTTCGCCAAGGGCGTGAAAACCGGCGGCAATGTGAAGCAAGGCCAAGTAATCGGTTATATCGGCACCACCGGCCTGTCCACCGGCCCGCACTTGCACTATGAGTTCCAGGTCAATGGTGTGCACGTTGACCCATTGGGCCAGAAACTGCCGATGGCCGACCCGATTGCCAAGGCCGAGCGCGCACGCTTTATGCAACAGAGCCAGCCGCTGATGGCGCGCATGGACCAGGAGCGCTCCACCCTGCTTGCTTCGGCGAAGCGTTAGGGTATGCCGCTCTATATAGGTGTAATGTCCGGGACCAGCCTCGATGGCCTGGATATCGCCCTGATCGAACAAGATTCGGCGGTCAATCTGATCGCCACCCACTACACACCGATGCCGGACACCCTGCGCGCAGAGCTGTTAAGCCTGTGCGCCAGCGGCCCGGATGAGATTGCCCGCTCAGCGATAGCCCAGCAGCATTGGGTCACACTCGCCGCCCACGGCATTCACACGGTGCTCGACCAGCACAACCTCAAGCCTCAAGACATACGCGCGATCGGCAGCCATGGCCAGACCATCCGTCATGAACCCGCCCGAGGCTTTACCGTGCAGATCGGCAACCCGGCATTGCTTGCGGAGCTGACGGGCATCAGCGTAGTCAGCGACTTCCGCAGCCGCGACGTTGCCGCTGGCGGCCAGGGCGCGCCTCTGGTGCCCGCCTTTCATGAAGCGTTGTTTGGCGAAAGCACTGGCAGCCGTGCAGTATTGAATATTGGGGGCTTCAGCAATCTCAGCCTGATCGAAACCGGGAGGCCCGTAGCCGGCTTCGACTGCGGCCCAGGCAATGTGCTGCTGGACGCCTGGATTCAACAGCAGCGCGGCGAACATTTTGACCGTGATGGGCTGTGGGCGGGTAGTGGCAAGGTCGAACCTCAACTACTCACGGCCCTACTCAGCGATCCATTCTTCCTGACCAAAGGCCCGAAAAGCACCGGCCGTGAAGTGTTCAACCTCGAGTGGCTGCACCGGCATCTTGGCCGTCTGCCCGCCTTTGCCCCCCAGGACGTACAGGCCAGCCTGCTGGAACTGAGCGTCCTGACCATCGTCGAGGCCCTGCAAACCGCGCAGCCCGAGACAGAAACGTTACTCGTCTGTGGCGGCGGCGCCCATAACACCACAATGATGAATCGTCTGGCCGCGTTGTTGCCATCCACTCAAGTCAGTAGCACCGCCACCTACGGCGTAGACCCGGACTGGGTCGAAGCCATGGCTTTCGCGTGGCTGGCTCACTGCTGCCTGGAAGGCATTGCCGCCAACCGGCCCAGTGTCACCGGCGCACGCGGGCTAAGGGTACTTGGCGCGATCTACCCCGCCTGACGAACACCTCGCCAGAACCGCAGACAGCAAAACGCCGCTTGGCCGATCAAAGCCAAGCGGCGTTTTTATTCGTTGTAGATCAGATCGAGAACGAAGAGCCGCAACCACAGGTGGTGGTCGCGTTAGGGTTCTTGATCACGAAACGCGAACCCTCCAAACCCTCCTGGTAATCCACCTCGGCGCCTGCCAAGTATTGGAAGCTCATCGGGTCCACGACCAGGCTAACGCCCTCGCGCTCAACGATGGTGTCATCGTCAGCCACATCTTCATCGAAGGTGAAACCGTACTGAAACCCTGAACAACCGCCGCCCGTAACGAATACGCGCAGCTTCAAGCGATCATTACCCTCTTCATCGACCAGGCTCTTTACCTTGTGCGCAGCACCGTGGGTAAATTGCAAAGCCGTGGGGGTGAAGGATTCAACGCTCATGCTGATAATCTCCCGGCGTAGCGCCGTCATATGCGTAATGGCAGGCATTATCCGCTTCTCCTAGAAAAGCGGTCAACTATTGTTACGGTATATCAATCTGCATCGCCGCCATTAGAAACACAAAAGGCCCGATCAACGGGCCTTTTGCGCAGTCCATAAATCGTTTTAAGGCAGCATGCCGGCGTGGGACAGACCCAGCTTTTCATCCAGGCCAAACAGGATGTTCATGTTCTGCACCGCCTGGCCCGACGCGCCCTTGACGAGGTTATCGATCACCGACAACACCACCACCAGGTCACCATCCTGCGGACGATGCACTGCAATCCGGCACACATTAGCGCCTCGCACGCTGCGGGTTTCCGGATGGCTGCCAGCAGGCATTACATCGACGAACGGCTCGTTGGCATAACGCTTTTCAAACAGCGCCTGCAGGTCTACCGAACGATCGACCACTGTGGCGTACAACGTGGAATGAATGCCACGAATCATCGGCGTCAGGTGTGGCACGAAGGTCAGGCCCACGTCTTTGCCAGCGGCGCGACGCAGCCCCTGACGAATCTCTGGCAGATGGCGATGCCCTTTTACTGCGTAAGCCTTCATGCTTTCCGACGTCTCGGAGTACAGGGAACCTACCGCTGCTCCACGACCGGCGCCGCTGACACCCGACTTACAGTCTGCGATCAGGCGCGAAGCATCCGCCAGCCCGGCCTCGAGCAACGGCAGAAAGCCCAGTTGCGTCGCCGTCGGATAGCAACCCGGCACGGCGATCAGGCGCGCCTGCTTGATCTGCTCCCGATTGACTTCCGGCAGGCCGTACACCGCCTCTTCCAACAGTTCCGGTGCACCGTGAGGCTGGCCGTACCACTTGGCCCATTCGTCGGCGTCTTGCAGGCGGAAGTCCGCCGACAGGTCGATGACCTTGGTGCCAGCGGCCAGCAGTTCGCCAGCCAACGCATGGGCAACGCCATGGGGAGTGGCAAAGAACACCACATCGCAGGCGCCAAGGGTATTGATGTCCGGAACGCTGAACGCCAGGCCGTCGTAGTGGCCTCGCAGGTTCGGGTACATATCGGCCACGGCCAGGCCGGCCTCGGATCGAGAGGTAATGACCACCACCTCAGCTTGCGGATGCTGAGCCAACAGACGCAGCAATTCGACACCGGTGTAACCCGTGCCGCCGACGATACCGACCTTGACCATAAACCTGCCCTCAACGAACCCACTGGAAAGCCGTCGATAATAGGGGCCGTATCGTCCTGCGACAACCGTCAACGTGACGTATGGGCGCATGAGCCACTACTATCTGCGCTACCGTGAACCTGGGAATAACTAAAAATGCTTTATCTATGGGTCAAAGCCTTCCATATCGTCAGCATCGTCTGCTGGTTTGCCGGGCTGTTCTACCTGCCGCGCCTGTTCGTCTACCACGCTCAAAGCGAGGACACTGTCAGCAAGGAACGCTTCAGCGTCATGGAGCGCAAGCTCTACCGCGGCATCATGGGCCCGGCGATGCTGGCCAGCCTGGTGTTCGGTATCTGGCTGATAGCCCTTAACCCCGGCATCTTTCAATCGGGCGCCTGGATCCACGCCAAGTTGACCTTGGTAGTGTTCCTGATTGGCTACCACCATATGTGCGGCGCGCAGGTAAAACATTTCGCCCGTGGCGAAAACACCCGCAGCCATGTCTTTTATCGCTGGTTCAATGAAGTCCCGGTTCTGATATTGCTGGCTATCGTAATTTTGGTCGTGGTCAAACCGTTCTAACTTCAATTACTCGGGGTACCTCCAATGTCGCTGCCCGCTCTGCTTGAACAACGTCTGCGCCTGCCAGTGGTGGCTGCGCCGATGTTCCTGATTTCCAATCCGCAATTGGTGCTGGCCTGCTGCCGCAATGGGGTAGTCGGCAGTTTCCCGGCGCTCAACCAGCGCGAGAGCAGTGGCTTCAAGGCCTGGCTGGAGGAAATCGAAGCGGGCCTGGCGCAGTTGGACAATCCTGCGCCCTACGCCGTCAATCTGATCGTGCATAACAGCAACCCTCGCCTGCAGGCGGACCTGGCGATCTGCGTCGAGCACAAGGTGCCAATCGTGATCACCAGCCTGGGCGCAGTGAAAGAACTGGTAGATGCCGTGCACAGCTACGGCGGCCTGGTGTTTCATGACGTCACTACCCGGCGCCATGCCGAAAAGGCCGCTGAAGCCGGTGTCGACGGCCTGATCGCCGTGGCCGCAGGCGCCGGTGGCCATGCCGGTACCTGGAGCCCGTTTTCGCTGATCGCAGAAATTCGCCAATTCTTCGACAAGACCCTGCTGCTGGCCGGCTGCCTGAACCACGGCCATGAGATACTCGCCGCCCAGTTACTGGGGGCAGACCTGGCGTATTTCGGCACACGTTTTATCGGTACCACCGAAAGCCACGCCCCGGATGCGTATAAAGAGATGCTGCTCACATCACGCGCCGCCGACATCGTGCACACTCCCGCGGTCTCCGGCGTGCCCGCAAGCTTTATGCGCCAGAGCCTGGAAAATGCCGGTTTCGACCTCGCTGCCCTGCAGGGCAAAGGCGAAGTAAACTTCGGCTCCAAGCTCAAGCCGCTGAGCGACGAAGCCAAGGCCTGGAAGACCGTATGGTCTGCAGGCCAAGGTGTCGGTGAGATTAATGATTTACCCGGCGTCGATGAACTCGTTGCCCGCCTGGATGCCGAATACCGCAAGGCGCGCGAACAGGCGACACAGTTGCGCTGGCCACGCTGACCCAACCGCAAGGCCTGCCGATCGAGCAGGCCTGCACTACTCCACTGATTCAGTGACAAGGATGCCCGCATGAGCGATAACCGTTTCAAGATTGTGTTTGATGGGGCCTTGCTCCCGGGTGTCGAAAGCACCACAGCCAAGCTGAACCTGGCTGAACTGTTCAAGAGCACGGTCGAGGACATCGAGAAACTCTTCACCGGCCGCGTTGTTGCACTGAAACGCGACCTGTCCCGCCCCGACGCCGAAACCTACCTCACCGCGCTGAAAAACGCCGGGGTGGACGCGCGTATCGAGGCCGAACAGCCCGTAGCCTTCAGCCTTGCCGAAACCCACGAAACAGATTCCGGCGCAGCGGACTTCTCCCGTCCTGCGGCTTCGCCGTACGCACCACCGCGTGCCGCCGTAGGTGAAAGCCTGCCGGAATACGCCACCCTCAAGGTCTTCACCATCAATGGCCGTATTGGTCGTCTGCGGTACCTGGCATGGACGCTGGTACTGACCGTCGCCATGCTCGTCGCAGCCGGCATCCTCAGTACTGTGGGCTTTGCCATCGCGACCGCGTCACCGACCATAGCCATTATCCTCGGCTCGCTGCTGGGCTTCGCGCTGTTCGTCGCGGTTGTGGTCGTCAGCGTGCAGATCGGCGTGCAGCGCCTGCACGATCTGGGCTGGTCCGGCTGGTTGTACCTGCTGAACCTGGTACCGCTGGTGAACAGTATTTTCCCGCTGCTGCTGTTGGTAATGCCAGGTAACACCGGCGCCAACCAGTACGGCGCACCGCCACCGCGCAACTCCACCGCGGTGAAGGTCCTGGCCTCACTGTGGCTGGCATTCATCCCGCTGATGCTCATCATCGTGGTGTCGCTGGGCATGAACGGCTACCTGGATCAACTCGAAACCAACGTGGACAGCAGCTACGAAAGCAGCTCCATCACCTCCGATGAAGACGCCGATCAAAGCGTGATCGTCGATGAAGAAGATGCGCAAAGTGCTGACGACGCAGCCGAACCTGTAGACTCTCCAGAACAGTAAAGAAACGCGCCGCGCCTGTGATGCCTCCATCCCAGGCGCGGCGCGTTGCGATGGAGAAAGGCATGACCCGTTACGCTCTGATCACCGGTGCCTCCAGCGGCATCGGCCTGGCTTTGGCCGAAGCCCTGGCCCGTCGCGGCCGCAGCTTGATTCTGGTGGCCCGCCAGCGTGATCAGTTGGAAAGCATTGCAATCGAATTGACCCAACGCTTCGGCGTCGAGGTGCTGTTTCGGGCATGCGACCTGGGCGAGCCATTGCGCTTGTCCGGGTTCCTGCTGGAGCTGGAAGAAGGCGAGCGGCAGATCGACTTGCTGGTGAACTGCGCCGGCATTGGCACCAGCGGGCCATTCCTGGCCCAGGACTGGATGACCGAGCAGGACCTCATCGAAGTCAACATCCTTGCCCTCACCCGCATGTGTCACGCCTTGGGCAATAGCATGGCGCTGCACGGTGGCGGGCAGATTCTCAACGTTGCCTCGGTCGCCGCGTTCCAACCCGGCCCGTGGATGAGCAGCTACTACGCCAGCAAGGCCTATGTGCTGCATTTCTCCGAAGGCTTGCGCGAAGAACTCAAGACCTGTGGCATTAAGGTCTCGGTGCTTTGCCCCGGTCCTACGCGCACCGCATTCTTCCGTACAGCGCAAATGGACACCGCCAGACTCGACCGCAGCGAGCAATTGATGAGCCCGGAAGAAGTGGCGCTCTATACCGTGCGCGCATTGGAAAAAAACAAAGCCATCATCATTCCTGGTCGACGTAATCGCTGGCTGGCCTTCAGCCCGCGTTTCAGCCCGCGCTGGCTGACCCGCAAGATCGCCGGCGCCATCAACAAGGCCTATTGCCCACGCTGATCGCCTGAGTACACTCACTCACCTTGCACTTTCATAATGGAGAAACAGCTGTGGATACTCTGTTCACCAAGATCATCAACAGAGAAATACCCGCGAAGATTATCTACGAAGATGATCAAGTCCTCGCCTTCCACGATATTGCCCCACAGGCGCCGGTACATTTTCTGGTTATCCCGAAGAAGCCTATCCGCACATTGAATGACTTGACCGAGGACGATAAGGCCCTGGCCGGCCATATTCTGTTCACTGCCCAGCGTTTGGCGGTGGAACAAGGCTGTGAGAAAGGTTTCCGTGTGGTGATGAACTGCAATGAAGACGGCGGGCAGACTGTTTACCACATCCATATGCATGTACTGGGTCAGCGCCAGATGAATTGGCCACCGGGCTGAACCAGCCCGCAACAAGGGGCGCAGTCCGAGGCTGCGACCCCACGCCCTTGACTCAGGGCAAACGCGTTCCTCTCTCTTGCGGTAAACTGGCCGCCGAGATTCCTCCCGGAGGTCAGCATGACTACCCAACGTCACTACTCGCCGATAGACCGTCTGTTGCTGCAAGCCGACACGGCCATGCGCACGTTGCTGCCCTTCAGCGGCCAACCTTACCGCCCGTCGCCCGCCATCGTGCAGCCTGATGCGCAGATGAGCGAGACCGAAACCCGTCATGTGGCCGGCCTGATGCGCATCAACCATACCGGCGAGGTCTGCGCCCAGGCGCTGTACCAAGGCCAGGCCCTGACCGCCAAGCTGCCGCAGGTGCGCGCAGCCATGGAGCATGCGGCCGAGGAAGAAATCGATCACCTGGCCTGGTGCGAGCAACGTATTCGCCAGTTGGGGAGCCATCCCAGCGTGCTCAACCCGCTGTTTTACGGTTTGTCATTCGGCATCGGCGCGGCTGCCGGCCTGATCAGCGACAAGGTCAGCCTCGGTTTTGTCGCCGCGACTGAGCATCAAGTGTGCAAGCACCTGGATGAACACCTGGAACAATTGCCGGCCGACGACGAAAAGTCCCGCGCAATTCTTGAGCAGATGCGTATCGATGAAGCGCACCACGCCGAAAGTGCATTGGATGCCGGCGGTTTCCGCTTCCCGGCGCCAGTGCGATTCGGCATGAGCCTGCTGGCCAAGGTCATGACCAAAAGCACTTACCGCATCTGACGAAACCTGCGGCTGCAAAAAAGGGCGCTATCGAAGCGCCCTTTTCTTTTGCAGATTGGCGGTCAACCCAACTCGATGATCTCGTAATCATGGGTGATGGCCACACCGGCCGCGCCGAGCATGATCGACGCTGAGCAATACTTCTCGGCCGACAGCTCGATGGCGCGCTTGACCTGGGCTTCTTTCAACGCCCGGCCCTTCACCACGAAATGCATGTGGATCTTGGTAAACACCTTGGGATCTTCAGTGGCGCGCTCGGCTTCCAGGAAGGCTTCACAACTTTCCACGGCCTGGCGGGATTTTTTCAGGATGCTGACCACGTCGAAATTGCTGCAACCGCCCACGCCAAGCAGGAGCATTTCCATCGGGCGTACGCCCAGGTTACGGCCACCGGCTTCCGGCGGGCCATCCATGACCACAACATGGCCACTGCCCGACTCACCGAGGAACATGGCTTCGCCCGCCCATTGGATGCGTGCCTTCATCGCCCAGACTCCACTGCTAAAAAAGGGTCGCCAGCTTAGCACAGGGCCCGGGCGCAACCGCGCTTCCCATCAAAGCGATCAATAACGGAGCTGACTCGGAAAATTCGCTAATCGAGTCAGAATGTGTCTGTTAAGCTGGCGCCAAAGGAGTGGCGTATTGCCACCCTTCATACAACGTGTATCAATGCCGATACCGCTGAGTACAACAACTCCAACCACCTCGCGCTGCCTTTCGGGATACAACCATGGTTGCTCTTACGCCCATACCCAAGATCAAGAATCTCGACAAGTTGCTGATGCACTGCCAGCGCCGGCGCCACCCCGCCAAGCACAACATCATCTGCGCCGGTGAGCGCTCCGAAACCCTGTTTTTCATTATCAAGGGCTCAGTCACCATCCTGATCGAGGATGAAGACGGCCGCGAAATGATCATCGCCTACCTGAACACAGGGGATTTTTTCGGCGAGCTGGGGCTGTTTGAACAAGCAGGCAAGGAGCAGGAGCGCAGCGCCTGGGTGCGGACCAAGGTCGAGTGCGAAGTGGCCGAGATCAGTTACACAAAGTTTCGCGAACTCGCCCAGCAGGACCCCGATATTCTCTACGCCCTCAGTGGTCAGATCGCCCAGCGCCTGCGAGACACTACGCGTAAGGTTGGCGACCTGGCGTTCTTCGATGTCACCGGGCGTGTGGCCCGTTGCCTGCTGGAACTGTGCAAGCAGCCCGATGCAATGACTCACCCCGACGGCATGCAGATCAAGATCACCCGCCAGGAAATCGGGCGCATTGTCGGTTGTTCACGGGAGATGGTCGGCCGCGTGCTCAAGGATCTTGAAGAGCGCAACCTGGTGCACGTCAAAGGCAAGACGATGGTGGTGTTCGGTACCCGTTAAGCCGGCAGGAAACTGGCCAGCATTTGACGGTACAAGCTGTCCAGCCGGCTGATTGCGTCCGGCGCGGGGAAGGCTTCGTGCAGGGCAATATGGCTGTCGGCGCGAACCCGTTGCTCCAGGCCGCAGGCTTGGTTGAAGCGGTTGACCGCCGCGATGAGTTCTTCACGATCGTTATCCAGCAACAACGCACCGTGCACCAACCCCACCGGGCGGCCCCCGCCTTGCCGCCAGCGCTGGGCAGTGCCGACCATTTTGCGCCCGTTGAGGTTGACGTTGTAACGACCGTCGCAGAATGCACCATCGATTTCCCCGACGGAGGCATCGCCGCCCAACTCGATAAGTAAATCGCAGATCGGCTGGCATAGACGCTGGTAACCGGTTTCGATGCGACCTTGATCACCCTCACTGCGCGGCGGAGCGTAGACCAGGGCGATATTGACCGTGGCGCTGGACTGCGGCACCGGTTCGCCGCCGGTTTCGCGCAAGAGCACCGGCCAACCGGCATCCGCAGACACGCGGCTGGCGACATCGAAAGCAGGCAATCGGCTCAAGCGGCGTGGCATCACCAATGCCTGATCGCTGGGCTGCCAGAACAACAACCCAAACGCCTGCTCACCCGCGCAAACGGCGGCCAGCAAGGCTTGCTCGGCGGCAAGGCCTGCTTCAACACGCATCGACACTGGCTGGATCAATGGGCACCTACCTATCTGAATAAATACAAACCCAAATGTGGGAGGGGGCTTGCCCCGATAGCGGTATGTCAGTCAAGGATGCTCCAACTGAATCGCCGCCATCGGGGCAAGCCCCCTCCCACACGTTGATCGCATTTCAAATCAATCGAGAGTGGAACCACTGACCGCCACGCCACGCTCCGGGAAGAACAGACGCTGCAGTTCCGCCCCCGGGTTCTCGGCACGCATGAAGGTCTCACCCACCAGGAACGAATAAACGTCACTGATTTCCATCAGCTCCACATCGGCACGGTTGACGATGCCACTTTCGGTAATCACCAGGCGATCGCGCGGAATACGCGGCAGCAGGTCGAGGGTGTTTTCCAGGCTGACTTCGAAGGTGTGCAGGTTACGGTTGTTGACCCCCACCAGCGGTGTGTCGAGGGTTTTCAGCGCGCGCTCCAGCTCATCGCCGTCGTGCACTTCCACCAGCACATCCAGGCCAACGCTTTTGGCCACGGCCGCCAGCTCGGCCATCTTCACGTCATCCAATGCGGAGACGATCAACAACACACAGTCGGCGCCCAAGGCACGGGCTTCAACGATCTGGTACGGATCGACCATGAAATCCTTGCGGATCACCGGCAACTTGCAGGCCGCGCGGGCCTGCTGCAGGAACAGGTCGGAACCCTGGAAAAAATCGATGTCAGTGAGTACCGACAGGCAAGTCGCCCCGCCCTTCTCGTAGCTGACGGCGATTTCCGCCGGTACAAAGTTTTCGCGAATCACGCCCTTGCTCGGCGAAGCTTTCTTGATCTCGGCGATCACGGCCGGCTGCTTGAGCTTGGCCTGGGCAATCAGTGCCTTGGCAAATCCACGTGGCGCATCAGCGGCTTTCGCTTGGGCCTCCAACTCGGCCAGGCTCACACGGGAACGGCGTTCGGCGACTTCTTCAGCCTTGCGGGCCAGGATTTTTTCCAGAACGGTCGGCACACTCATCCTTCATTCTCCATCTTGAATACAGCGGTGAATGCTCCCAGCTCTTCGAGCTTTTCACGAGCCAGACCGGTGTGCAGCGCATCGTGGGCCAATTCGACACCTTCCTTAAGACTATAGGCATGATCGGCTGCGTAAAGTGCCGCGCCAGCATTCAGAACAATCATTTCCGCAGCTTTTTGACCGTTCTCGGTCTTACGACGCCCCAGGGCATCGCGAATCAGCTCCAGGGACGCCGCCGGGCTTTCCACCGCCAGGCCGTGCAGGCTCTGGCTCTTCATGCCCAAGTCTTCCGGTTCGACCCAGTATTCGGTGATTTGGTCATCCTTCAGCTCCGCCACAAACGTTGGCGCGGCCAGGCTGAACTCGTCCAGGCCGTCTTTGGAGTGCACCACCAGCACATGCTTGCTGCCCATGCGTTGCAGCACTTCAGCCAATGGCCGGCACAGTGCCTGGCTGAACACGCCCACCACTTGGTGCTTCACACCGGCCGGATTCGTAAGCGGGCCGAGCATGTTGAACAGGGTACGCAGGCCCAGGTCTTTGCGCGGGCCGGCGGCGTGCTTCATTGCACCATGATGGGACTGGGCAAACATAAAGCCGATGCCGACGTTGTCGATGCAGCGCGCCACTTGTACCGGCGTGAGGTTCAGGTAGATGCCGGCCGCTTCCAGCAGATCGGCACTGCCGCTCTTGCCGGACACCGCGCGGTTACCGTGCTTGGCCACGGTGCAACCCGCCGCCGCCACCACAAAGGAAGAGGCCGTCGAGACGTTGAAGATGTTCGCACCGTCACCGCCGGTGCCGACCACGTCGACCACGCCGTCGAGGGTCTTGAGCTCGACCTTGTCCGCCAGCTCACGCATCACCGATACAGCGCCGACGATCTCGTCGATGCTTTCGCTCTTCATGCGCATCGCCATCATGAAGGCGCCAATCTGCGCATCGGTGCATTGACCGGTCATGATTTCGCGCATCACATCGCTCATTTCAGCGGTGCTCAGGTCCAGATGGCCGACGATACGGCTCAGGGCAGTCTTGATATCCATGGAAAGTCCTTAGCGCGTGCCGCCGCTCTGCTTGAGAAAGTTGGCGAACAGCTCGTAGCCCTGCTCGGTCAGGATCGATTCAGGATGAAACTGCACCCCTTCGATATTCAGTGTCTTGTGACGCAGGCCCATGATCTCGTCGACGGAGCCGTCTTCCAGTTGGGTCCAGGCGGTCAGCTCCAGGCATTCCGGCAGGGTTTCGCGCTTGACCACCAGCGAGTGGTAGCGGGTCACGGTCACCGGGTTGTTGAGTGCCTGGAATACGCCCAGGTCTTTATGGAATACCGGGCTGGTCTTGCCGTGCATCACCTGGCGCGCGCGCACCACATCACCGCCAAAGGCCTGGCCGATGGATTGATGGCCCAGGCAAACGCCCAGGATCGGCAGCTTGCCGGCGAAGTACTTGATGGCCTCGAGGGAGACACCCGCCTCGGTCGGCGTGCAGGGGCCCGGAGAAACCACGATGCGCTCCGGGTTCAGGGCAGCGATTTCGGCCACGGTCAGTTCGTCATTGCGAACCACCTTGACCTCGGCGCCCAGCTCCCCCAGGTACTGCACAACGTTGTAGGTAAAGGAATCGTAGTTATCAATCATCAGCAACATGGGGGAAACCTCAAGAATTGGGGGTCTGTTCAGCCAGCGCTACGGCGCGGAACATCGCGCGGCGCTTGTTCAGGGTTTCTTCCCATTCGAGGGCCGGCACCGAGTCGGCGACAATCCCACCACCGGCCTGCACGTGCAGCTCCCCGTCCTTGATCACCGCCGTGCGAATCGCAATGGCGGTGTCCATGTTGCCGTTCCAGGCGAAATACCCCACGGCGCCGCCATAGACACCGCGCTTGACCGGTTCCAGTTCGTCGATGATTTCCATCGCGCGGATCTTCGGCGCCCCCGACAAGGTGCCCGCCGGCAGAATCGCCCGCAACGCGTCCATCGCAGTCAGCCCGGCTTTTAACTCGCCGGTGACGTTGGACACGATGTGCATCACGTTGGAATAACGCTCAATGACCATCTTCTCGGTCAACTTCACCGAGCCGATTTCCGAGACACGCCCGGTGTCGTTACGACCCAGGTCGATCAGCATCAGGTGTTCGGCGATTTCCTTGTCGTCGCTGAGCAGGTCTTCTTCGAGCGCCAGATCCGCTTCTTCGGTCGCGCCACGCGGGCGTGTGCCGGCAATCGGGCGCACGGTGATCAGGTTGTCCTCGACACGCACCAGCACCTCCGGCGAGCTGCCCACTACGTGGAAGTCGCCAAAGTTGAAGAAGTACATGTACGGCGTCGGGTTGAAGCAGCGCAGCGCCCGGTACAGGTCGATGGGCGCCGCCTTGAAGTCGATGGACATGCGTTGCGACGGCACCACCTGCATGCAGTCACCGGCGAGGATGTATTCCTTGATGGTATCGACCGCGCGCTCATAGTCATCCTGGGTAAAGCTGGAGCGGAACACCGGATCAGCCGCCGGCGGACGGCTGAGGTCCAGGCCGCGACGCGGGGTGATCGGCTGGCGCAGCTTTTCCAGCAGCGCTTCGAGGCTGGCCTGGCCTTGCTCGAAGGCGTCGGCCTGGGACGGGTCGGCGAGCACGATCGCGTGCATCTTGCCGGCGAGGTTGTCGAACACCACCACCGCGTCGGAGACCATCAGCAGAATGTCCGGCACGCCCAGCGGGTCCGGGTTCGGGCATTTGCCCAGGCGTTTTTCCACATAGCGCACGCAGTCATAGCCGAAGTACCCCACCAGGCCGCCGTTGAAGCGCGGCAGGCCAGGGATGGTCGGCACGTTGTAGCGCGCCTTGAAGGCTTCGACGAAGGCCAGCGGGTCTTCGACCTCATGACTTTCGATCTCGACACCATCATGGGTGATGCTCACATGATGGTCGTGCACCCGCAGCACAGTGCGGCATGGCAGGCCGATGATCGAGTAACGGCCCCATTTCTCGCCGCCCTGTACCGACTCCAGCAGGTAGGAGTTGGGCTGGTCGGCCAGCTTCAGGTAGATCGACAGTGGCGTGTCGAAGTCGGCCAGGGTTTCGCAGGCCAGGGGGATACGGTTATAGCCGGCAGCGGCCAAACGCAGGAATTCTTCGCGGATCATGAGGTGCCTCGTGGCGTGAGGGTCTAACAGTCAGGTATGCAAACGTGCCGCATGGCGCGGCCAGGATCAGTCAGGCGCGCCAACGCCAGCGGGCCAGGGCCTTGATGACTTTCATCCAGAGTTTGCGAGTGACCACCACGATGGAATTTCCAGAAGGGGACGGATCGATGTCGGGCAACGTTATCTCAGCGCCAGCTCCCAAGCAACCGGGGATTAGCAGTCTCAGGTCATCAATCACCAGCGACGGCGACTCTTCGGCGATCGGACGACCATGGTTGTAGCCGTAACTCAGGGCCACGCACTGCACGCCGGCCGCTTTCGCCGCCAGCACGTCACTGCGTGAATCGCCGACAAACAGCGACTGGGACGCCGGAATATTGGCCATTTTCATCACGAAAAACAGCGCCGCCGGGTCGGGTTTCTTCTGCGGCAAGGTATCGCCACCAATGATCCAGCGGAAATAACGGCCAATTTTCATCTGGTCCAACAGCGGCGCGACAAAGCGCTCCGGCTTGTTGGTGATCAGGGCCATTTCCACGCCCTGCTTGCTCAGCCATTTGAGGGTGTCGCGTACGCCGGGGTAGACCACGGTCAGTTCGTGGCTGCGTTCATAGGCTGCGTTGAACAGTTCCAGGGCGTGCTCGGCCTCAACCTCATCGACACCTTCGGCATCGATGTGATTGGCCAGGGCCCGGCGCACCAGCATCGGTGCGCCATTGCCGACCCACTCGCGTACCGACGCAAGCCCCGCCGGCTTGCGCCCCAGCTTGAGCAGCATTTCGTCCACAGCCGCCGCCAGGTCTGGCACCGAGTCGATCAAGGTACCGTCCAGATCGAACATCACCAGCCGTGGCAGTTTGCCGGGGAACAGCTGCTCAAAGCCGCTCATGAACGCGCCAGCGCCAGTTCGGCGCGCATCTTGGCGATGACTTCCTGATAGTCCGGGGCGTTGAAGATCGCCGAGCCGGCCACGAAGGTGTCGGCGCCGGCGGCCGCGATTTCACGGATATTGTTGACGTTGACCCCACCGTCGATTTCCAGGCGGATGTCGCGGCCCGACGCATCGATCAGCGCACGGGCTTCGCGCAGCTTGTCGAGGGTACCGGGGATGAACTTCTGCCCGCCGAAGCCCGGGTTGACGCTCATCAGCAGCACCATGTCGACCTTGTCCATCACGTACTTGAGCACGTCCAGCGGGGTGGCCGGGTTGAACACCAGGCCGGCTTTGCAACCGCCCTCGCGGATCAGTTGCAAGGTGCGGTCGACGTGCAGAGAGGCTTCCGGGTGGAAGGTGATATAGGTCGCGCCGGCGTCAACGAAGTCACCGATGATGCGATCCACCGGGCTGACCATCAGGTGCGCATCGATCGGCGCGGTGATGCCGTACTTGCGCAGCGCCGCACAGACCATCGGACCGATGGTCAGGTTGGGCACGTAGTGGTTGTCCATGACATCGAAGTGCACGAAGTCGGCACCGGCGGCCAACACCTTGTCCACTTCCTCACCCAGGCGGGCGAAATCGGCGGAGAGAATCGATGGAGCAATAACGAAGGGCTGCATGACGCACCTTTTTTGAGCTAAATCACGATGGCGCGCATTGTATACCTCATGCTTTGCCCTGCGCACCGTGACCTAACTCAACGGCTAGTACGCCGCCCGATAGATTTTCTCGATATCGGCCGCGCTGAGCTTGCGCGGGTTGTTACGCATCAGGCGCTCGATACCCGCCGCTTCCGTGGCCATGGCCGGGATGGCGTCTTCGGGAACCCCGAAACTGCGCAGGCCGGAAGGAATCTCCACGGCGGCACACAATCTTGTCATCGCTTCGACGGCCTGGTCGGCGGCATCGTTGACGCTCAGGCCGCTGACATTCACGCCCATGGCCTGGGCAATGTCCTGCATGCGCTCGACACAGGCCAGTTTGTTCCAGTGCATCACATAGGGCAGCAACAGCGCATTGCTGACGCCATGGGCGATATTGAACCGCCCGCCCAGCGGGTAGGCCAACGCATGCACTGCGCCCACCCCGGCATTACCGAAGGCCATGCCGGCCATCAGGCTGGCGGTGGCCATATCGTCGCGGGCCTGCAGGTTGGCCGGGTTGGCGTAGGCCTTGGGCAGCGCCTTGGCGATCAGCTTGATCGCACCGATGGCCAAGGCATCCGTGATCGGCGAGGCATTCAGGGAAAGGTAGGACTCAATGGCATGCACCAGCGCATCCACGCCACTGGCGGCGGTGACACTGCGCGGGCAGGTCAGGGTCATTTGCGGGCTGATCAGCGCGACGTCCGGCAGCAGGTAGTCGCTGACGATGCCCTTCTTCAACTGCGCGACCTTGTCGGAGAGGATCGCCACATTGGTCACTTCCGAGCCGGTGCCGGCGGTGGTCGGGATGGCGATCAGCGGCGGGCCCTTGCGCGGCACCTGGTCGACGCCAAATAAGTCCGCCAGGGCGCCGTGGTAACCGGCATAGGCGGCAACGCTCTTGGCAATATCGATGGCACTGCCGCCGCCCAGGCCGATCAGGCCGTCGTGGCCACCGTCGCGGTACGCCTGCATGCAGTCTTCGACGATGGAGATTTCCGGGTCAGGCAGCACGCGGTCGAAAATCTCGTAAGGGCGCTCACCCAGGTGTTCGAGTGCCAGCGCCACCGTGCCTGACTTGACCAGCGCCGCGTCGGTAACAATCAACGGGTTATCCACATCCAGGCGCGTCAGCTCGGCGGCGAGTTGCTCAATGGCGCCAGCGCCAGTCAGCAGTTTGTGGGCGATCTTGAATGAGGAAGTACTCATGTGCGCGGCCTCTTATCGGTGATGGGCTGGCACAAGAGTAGCTGACTGGATCGGGTTGTCTTCCATTCAGGCGCTGAATGGTCACAGCCCCCCTGTGGGAGGCGGCTGTGTGGGCTTTAGACCTGGGCCGTGCGCAGTTTCTCGCTACGCCCACGCAGCCACTCCAGGGTCAGCAACAGCAACACCGAGAAGGCAATCAGCAAGGTCGCCGCCGCCGCAATCGTCGGGCTGAGGTTTTCGCGGATGCCGCTGAACATCTGGCGCGGCAGGGTCGCTTGCTCGGGGCCGGCGAGAAACAGGGTCACCACCACCTCATCGAACGAGGTCGCGAAGGCAAACAGCGCGCCGGAGATCACCCCCGGTGCAATCAACGGCAAGGTTACCCGGCGAAACGCCGTCAAAGGCGAGGCACCCAGGCTGGCCGCGGCCCGTACCAGGTTATGGTTGAAACCCTGCAAGGTCGCCGACACGGTGATGATCACAAACGGCACCCCAAGCACCGCATGCACCACGATCAGCGAGAAGAAACTGTTGCCCAGGCCCAGTGGCGCAAAAAACAGGTAGCTGGCCACACCGATAATCACCACCGGCACCACCATCGGCGAAATCACCAAGGCCATCACCAACGCCTTGCCGGGGAAATTCCCACGGGTCAGGCCGATCGCCGCCAGGGTGCCGAACACCATGGCCAATACCGTGGCGGCCGGGGCCACAATGATGCTGTTCTTCAGCGCACGCATCCATTCCGCCGAGGCGAAGAAATCCTGGTACCAATGCAGCGAGAAGCCTTGCAGCGGATACACCAGGAAACTGCCGCTGTTGAACGACAGCGGGATGATCACCAGCACAGGCAAGATCAGGAACAACAGGATCAAGCCGCAGAGGATCCGCAAGCTGTAGAACCACACCCGTTCCACTGGTGACATATAAGGGCTCAGCATCGCAAGGTCTCCTCAGCTCAGGCGCAGGCGGCTGGCGCCCACCAGCCGGTTGTAGATCAGGTACAGCACCACGGTCGCCAGCAGCAGCAAGCCGCCCAACGCCGTCGCCATGCCCCAGTTGATGCTGGTGTTGGTGTAGAAGGCCACGAAGTAGCTGACCATCTGGTCGTTCGGGCTGCCCAGCAGTGCCGGGGTGATGTAGTAACCAATCGCCAGGATGAACACCAGCAGGCAGCCGGCGCCGACACCGGCATACGTCTGTGGGAAGTACACGCGCCAGAAGCTGGCGAACGGGTGACAGCCCAGGGAGATCGCCGCACGCATGTAGGTGGGCGAGATGCCTTTCATCACGCTGTAGATCGGCAAAATCATGAACGGCAGCAGGATATGCACCATGGAGATGTAGACCCCGGTGCGGTTGAACACCAGCTCCAGGGGTTTGTCGATCAGGCCCATGCCCATCAGCGCACTGTTGATCAGCCCGCCGGATTGCAGCAACACGATCCATGCCGCCACCCGCACCAGGATCGAGGTCCAGAACGGCAGCAACACCAGAATCATCAGCAGGTTGCTTTTGCGCGCCGGCAGGTTGGCCAGCAAATACGCCAGCGGATAAGCC
Source organism: Pseudomonas sp. 8 R 14 (assembly GCF_900005955.1). Taxonomy (NCBI): domain Bacteria; kingdom Pseudomonadati; phylum Pseudomonadota; class Gammaproteobacteria; order Pseudomonadales; family Pseudomonadaceae; genus Pseudomonas; species Pseudomonas sp. 8 R 14. The sequence continues at coordinate 20,809 of NZ_CVTH01000055.1, forward strand.
AGCAGCAGGCAGATGGCGGTGATCACCAGGCCCATCCAGAAGGTGCGGGCGAAGATGTCCAGGTAGATCGCCTGGTCCGGGGTGGCCGGGGCCACTTCGCCAAGGTCGTCGATGCGATGATCGACGGCCGCCAGCAGGTAAAACGGTGTCAGGCTGCTGGTATTACGCCGGATCGCCTGCCAGTACGCCGGGTCGCCCCAGCGTTCGTCGAGGTTTTCCAGCGCTTCTTTATAAGAGCCAGGCGCCTCGGTAAACGGCAGCGCCCGCGCGGTTTTGGTCAGCAGGCTGCGATAGCCGGCCAGTTCCATGTTCAAGCGTTTGGACAGGTCGCCCAGGGTCTGGTTTTTGCGTGCCTCGCCCAAGTCCTCACTGAGGGCCTGGTACACCGGCTCACCCGGCAGACCACGACCGTCCCAGGCCGTCACCGCCACTACGGTACGCGGCAGACCGCCCACCACTTCCGGGTTGCCGACGCTTTTAAACAGCAGCGCAACAATCGGCACCAGGAACACCAGCAGCAAAAACAGCACCAGCGGCGCAATCAAGGCCTGGGCCTTCCAGCGATTGAGCCGCTCGGCACGCGCCAGGCGCTGCTTGAGGGTGGGGCCAGGAATGGCGATATCCATGGCAAACTCCGATTCAGAAAATGAATGCAATAACCTGTGGGAGGGGGCTTGCTCCCGATGACGGTGGGTCAGTCAGCACATGTGTCGCCTGACACACCGTCATCGGGAGCAAGCCCCCTCCCACAAGGGTTAGGCGGTGTTATTTAGCAGCCCAGGAGTTGAAACGCTGCTCGAGCTGTTCACCGTTATCCGCCCAGAAGCTCACGTCGATCTGCACCTGGTTGGCGATGTTTTCCGGCGTAGTCGGCATATCCTTGAGGATGTCCTTGGCCAGCAACGGTACGGCTTGGGTGTTGGCCGGGCCGTAGGCGATGTTTTCCGAGTAGGTCTTCTGCTGCTGCGGCTGCACCGAGAAGGCGATGAATTTCTTCGCCGCTTCGGCACGCTCCTTGGACAGGCCTTTAGGGATGGCCCAAGCATCGAAGTCGTAGATGCCGCCGTTCCACACCACTTTCAGGTTGCTTTCTTTTTGCACCGCGGCGATGCGGCCGTTGTAGGCCGAACTCATCACCACGTCACCCGAGGCCAGGTATTGCGGCGGTTGTGCGCCGGCTTCCCACCACTGGATCGACGGCTTGAGTTCGTCGAGTTTCTTGAATGCACGGTCCTGGCCATCTTTGCCGGCCAGCACTTTGTACACGTCCTTCGGTGCAACACCGTCGGCCATCAAGGCGAATTCCAGGGTGTACTTGGCGCCCTTGCGCAGGCCGCGCTTGCCCGGGAATTTCTTGGTGTCCCAGAAATCAGCCCAACTGGTTGGCGCAGAAGCCAGTTTGTCCGCGTTGTAGGCCAGAACGGTCGACCATACGAAGAAGCCCACGCCGCACGGCTGGATCGCGCCCTTCACGTAGTCGGCGCTGTTGCCAAACAGTTTCGGGTCCAGCGGCTCGAACATGTCTTCGTCACAGCCACGGGACAACTCCGGCGACTCCACCTCCACCAGGTCCCAGGACACGCTCTTGGTGTCGACCATGGCTTTCACCTTGGCCATCTCACCGTTGTACTCGCCGGCGACGATCTTGCCGTTGCCCGCGCTTTCCCAAGGCGCATAGAAAGCCTTGACCTGTGCAGCCTTGTTCGCACCGCCAAAGGACACGACGGTCAGGTCCGGGCCAGCCATGGCCTGTGTCGCGCCCATCAAGCTCAGGGCCAGGACGGAATATTTCAGGGATCTCAACATTGTTGTTCTCTCCACGTGCAGGGTTGGTGAAGCCATGGGGCGATCAATTCGCCTCTAGAAGTGGGTCGAGTGCGCGAACGTGCTCGACTTGCCAGCCAATCGGTACCACGTCGCCGACCGCCAACGCCGGGTCCAGCTCGGCGATCGGTTGTTTCACAAAAAAATCGGCCTTGCCGCAGACTTCCAGGCGCACGCGCACGTGGTCGCCCAGGTAGATGAATTCCGCCACCCGCCCGGAGAAACGGTTGACGCAGCTTTCGCTGGAGCCATTGAGGCTGACACGCTCAGGGCGCACCGACAGGGTCACCGGACCGCCGATCTGGCCGACGTTCACCGCCAGCGCCTCGACCTTCTCGCCGCGCGCCAGCTCCACCACGCAACGCTCGCCGGTATGGCTGTGCAGGCGACCATTGAGGCGGTTGTTTTCACCGATGAAGTTGGCGACGAAGGTGTTCTTCGGCTCTTCATACAAGGTGCGTGGCGCAGCGATCTGCTGGATCTCGCCCTGGTGGAACACCGCCACGCGGTCGGACATGGTCAAGGCTTCGCCCTGGTCGTGGGTCACGTACACCACGGTCACGCCGAGGCGCTGGTGCAGGTGCTTGATCTCCATCTGCATGTGTTCGCGCAGTTGCTTGTCGAGGGCACCGAGGGGTTCGTCCATCAACACCAGTTGCGGTTCAAACACCAACGCCCGGGCCAAGGCCACACGCTGTTGCTGGCCGCCGGACAGTTGCGCCGGGTAACGCTGGGCAAAGGCATCGAGCTGGACCATGCTTAGCACGCGTTTGACCCGCTCGCTGATATCGGTCTTGCTCAAGCCCCGCACCGACAGCGGGAACGCGAGGTTCTCCGCAACGGTCATGTGCGGGAACAGCGCGTAGTTCTGGAACACCATGCCAATGTCGCGCTTGTGCGGCGGCACGTTGTTGATCGAGCGCCCGGCCAGCTGGATTTCGCCGGCGGTCGGCGTTTCGAAGCCGGCCAGCATCATCAGGCTGGTGGTCTTGCCCGAACCGGAAGGCCCGAGCAGGGTGAGGAACTCGCCCTTGCGAATCTCCAGGTTGAGGTCTTTGACGATCAGGTTCTCGCCGTCGTAGCTCTTCTGCACGCCACGAAAGCTGACCAGCACATCATTTGAATCCACCTCGCTCATACCCGCACCTTTGTGTTTTGGACTGCTGTGGCACAAGCGTAGTCCAGGCGCGAGACCCCGGAAATCGGGGGCCAGGAGAGAATGGCATCAGCCGGATGGAAGGTTTGGGGTAGGGATCGCCCTACACGGATGGCGGGGATGGGACAGGGCAGCGGCAAGAGGCGAGCTGCAAGCGGCAAGAATGGGTTCGGCGGTGTTTTGGGGTTGTCGTTATTGGATATGTGGTTAGAGGAGCTTGTGCTCCATGGCGTACTTCACCAGCTCGGCCAGGGAGGTGATATTCAGCTTTTGCATCAGCCGCGCCTTGTGAGTGCTGATGGTCTTGCTGCTCAACGCCAGTTGCTGGGCGATGTCATTGACGTTGGCGCCCTGGGCCAGGCGCTCGAACACTGAGAATTCACGCTCGGACAGCAGCGAATGCAAAGGCCTTGAATCCGTCAGGCCGACCTCGAAGACCATGCGGTCCGCCAGGTCCGGGTCGATGTAGCGCCCGCCGGCCGCGACCTTGCGAATCGCCATCAGCAGCAGCGCGGGGTCGCTGTCCTTGGTGGCGTAACCCGCAGCACCCACCTTGAGGGCGCGAGCGGCCATTTGCGCCTCATCGTGCATCGACAGCACCAGGATCGCCGGCGGATTGCTCAGCGCACGAATGCGCGCAATCGCTTCCAGGCCATTCACGCCTGGCATCGAGATGTCCAGCAACACCACCTCGCAAGGCACATGGCGCAAGGTCTCGAGCAACTGCTCGCCATTACTCGCCTCCCCCACCACCAGCAGGTCCTTGGCCAGGCCGATCAATTGCTTGATGCCTTCACGAACGATGGTGTGGTCTTCGGCTACCAGTACACGGATCACAAGGGCTTCCTCTTATCGTTATGCATCCAAAGGCACCGTGACACTCAGGGTGGTGCCCTCGCCCAATTGACTGTCCAGGCTCAGTTGCCCGCCCATGATCAGCACCCGCTCGCGCATCCCCACCAGGCCAAACGACACCGGGCGCCCCTGGGCCTCGACGAAACCGACGCCATCGTCGCTGATGGTCAGCCGCAGGTCGGTGCCTTCCACCGCCAGGGTCAGTTCGACAGTATGCGCCTGGGCATGGCGCATCACATTGGTCAGCGCCTCTTGCAGGATACGGAACAGGCCGATGGCCTTGGCATCGCTCAAGGCCGGCAGGTTATCCGGCACTTGCACCAGGCAGGGAATCTGCGTGCGCGCTTCGAAACGCCGCGCCTGCCATTCGATGGCCGAGGCAATCCCGGCATCGAGAATCGGCGGGCGCAGCGCCGTCGCCACGTCCCGCACCAACTGGAACAGTTGGGCGATCAGGCGCTTCATGCTGTTCAAGCGCTCGTGCAGGCCAGGATCCAGTTGCGCGTAGGACAGCTCGCACATGGAGGTTTCCAGCTTGAGCACCGTGAGCATTTGCCCGAGTTCGTCGTGCACTTCCCGGGCGATGCGGGCCTTTTCTTCTTCGCGCACGGTTTCCAGGTGGGCGGACAACTCGCGCAGTTGCGCTTCACTCTGCATCAAGGCGGCCAGGGTGCGGCGCAGTTCGGTGACATCGTTCAGGTAGACAACCAGGTATTCCGCCTCGGCAAATCGCAGAAAGCTCAAGGACACGTTGGCCGGCAGGATGCTGCCATCGGCGCGCAAACAATCGGTGGCGAAGTTCTGCGGCCCCTCTTCGCTGGCCCGTGCGCGCTTCCACAGGTTGAGCCAGCGGTCCATATCCAGGGTCGGGTCGAGGTCGACCAGCGGCCGTTCGATCAGTGCACCGGGCTCGTAACCCAGCATGCTCTCGGCCGCACGATTGGCGTAGCGCACGTGGCTGTCCCAGTTGACCCAGAGGATGCCGACGGTGCTCTGGTCGATGGAAAACTGCGTCAAGCGCAACGCTTCGGCACCGGCGGCACGGGCGGCGCTTTCTTCGCGGGCGGCCAGCAGGTCGTGCTCCAGCACGCGTTGCTGGCGGCGCTGCCAGAACACCACGGCCAGGCTGGCGAGCAGCAACAGGCCGAGCAGCAGGCTGAGGTTCTGCCAAAGGCCTTTGGATTCGGATAAACGTGGGTATTTGGGTTGCAGCCAGCGACTGTGCAGTTGATCCAGGTCGCGGGCCGGGATCGCGCTCAGGGCACTTTCCATGATGCCGGCCAGTTCCGGCCAGTCCCGCCGCGTGGCGACCCGCAGCAATTGCGGCAGGCCGATGTCCCCGACCACCGCCAGCCCGCTGAACTCCGCCTCTGCAGACAAGCGGCTTAATTGCGCTTCATCCACCACGGCATAACGCGCCTGCTGGCTGACCAACAACTGCAAGGCCTGGCGCTCCATGGGCACGCCTTGCAGGTTGAGGCCGGGATAGGTACTACGCAGGTAATCGGCCACAGCACTGGGCATGCGCACGGCAACACGGGATTGATCGTCGAGCTTCTCCAACTCCACGGCACCACCACCCTCGCGGATGCCGACAATGTGTTGAGGCACACGCATATACGGGTCGGTGAACTGCCACAGGCGCAAACCGGCCGGGGTTTGCTGCAGGCCAGGGGCAATGTCCACCTCGTCGTCGCGTACGGCCGCCTCCAACTGCTCCTGATCAGGGAAGTTGCGCCAGGTCAGCTCGATATTCAGTGCCTTGGCCAGCCACTGCATCAACTCGACATTCGCCCCGGACAAGCGCTGCAGGCGTCGGTCGTATTGCGCGTAAGGCGCCTGCAAGACCACGCCCACCCGCAGCTCAGGGTGCCGGGCCAGCCATTCGCGCTGCGGCGCATTCAGCTGCGCCTGCGGTGTGGCGGGCGCGGGGGAAGCGTTTGCCATCAAGGCAAGGCACAAACAGCCGATAACCAGCAGACAGCGAAAACCCATGATCCACGTCTCACATCACTGACAAATACTGACCAACCCATTAGGCTGCTGGAATCACTTCTGGCCGGAAATCAACGATGTCCTATCGAAACCGTTCGGCACTGCCAGCATTGTGCCTGTCACTGCTGTTTACCAGTGCCTTTTCTGTGCAGGCTGAAGACGCACCGGCACCGGCTGCCGAAAAACCCGTCGAACGCCAACCCCTGCCCGAGCGTAGCCAGGAAGAGGCCAGCGCCCTGGAACGCAAAATCCCGCAGCAGGAACAGCAACAGTTGCAGGCCGGCAGTGATTCATTCCTTGCCCTGTGGAAACCGGCCAACAGCGCCGAACCCGAAGGCGTGGTGATTATCGTACCGGGCGCCGGCGAAAATGCTGACTGGCCGCAAGCAATCGGCCCGTTGCGACGTAAATTGCCGGATGCCAATTGGGGCAGCCTCAGCCTGTCGTTACCGGACGTGAGCATGGACACCCTGCCACCGCGCGTCATGGAAGCCCCCAACGCCACCGTCGACACCAGCAGTAAAGACGCGAGCACCGCCGACAAGCCGATCGAGCAAGCCGCCAGCGCCGAGGCGGAAGGCACCGACCCGGCGGTGGTCCCGGGTGCAGACGAACAGGACAAGACCGACGCCTCGCGCATCTTTGCGCGCATCGATGCCGCCGTGGCTTTTGCCCAGACCCAGAGCGCACGCACGGTGGTGCTGGTGGGCCATGGCACTGGCGCCTGGTGGGCGGCGCGTTACCTGACTGAAAAACAACCCTCCCAGGTGCAGAAGCTCGTGATGGTTGCCGCCCAGACGCCTGCCGGGCGTCATCCCGACGTGCAGCAACTGGCGCCGGCGCTGAAACTGCCGACGGCCGACGTCTTCTATCAAGACAACGCTCAAGCACGCAAAAACGCCCTGGCGCGCGCCCAGGCCGCGAAGCGCTTGAAGAATGACGGCTATAAGCAGGTGTCATTGAAGACCCTGCCCGGCAACAGCGCCGCCGAGCAGGAACAGTTGTATCGCCGGGTTCGCGGCTGGTTGAGCCCGCAGGCCAGCGCCGACTGAGGATCAGCACAGAACCAATGTGGTTATCCGTGAAATAGTGGCCTCTAACGAAAATCCCGGCGCTCGCGAATCAACGAATAGGCATTGTGCAATTCACGGGTGCGCTCGGTCGCTTCACGCACTTGCGCGGGGGTGGCGCCACTGCCGGCCACCTTGTCCGGGTGGTGACGGCTCAGCAGGCGGCGATAGGCACGCTTGATGACCGACGGCTCGGTGGTAGCTGTCACGCCGAGCAAGCGCAACGCTTCCTGGTAGGTCGTGCCACGATTGACCAGCGGCTTGCGCTCAGGTGTGTAGTCGGCCGCCAGCGCCTGGAGCTGTTGCGGTGTCCAGCCCAACCACTTCCCCCACAGGTCGATCAAGTCGCGCTCGGCGGCATCCGCCTTGCCGTCCGCCCAGACCATCCGCCAGCACGCCCGCAACACCCCTTCCGCCGCATGGGGCTGGGCCTTGAGCACACGCAGGTAGCGGCGTACCCGGTCGGAACCGGATTTGCCGCGGTTGAACGCCGCAATCGCGCGGCGCTGGGCCGATTCGGTCATGTCCAGTGAGCGCATTTCCTGCCGCGCCTGCTGGATATGCCCGTCCACCACACGCCCGTTGCTTTTGGCCAGGCGCCCGAGCAACACAAACAATAACTCGTCATTGCGTAACGCCGGACGCCCGCCCAAGCGCTCGCGCAACTGTGCCCAACTGTGCAGTTGCAGGCGGCGATCCAGCGCCTGCCCCAACAGCGCACCCAACAAGGCCCCCGGAATACTGGCAATGGCAAAGCCAGCCCCGGCGCCGATCAGCGTCCCTGGCCACAACATGCTACTGCCCCGCTGTCAGCAGGGTTTCGACGTGCGCCAGGCGCTCCAGCGTGCCGACATCAATCCAGCGTCCCGCCATGTGTTCCCCCGTTACCAAACCTTTCGCCATGGCCGCACGCAGCAGCGGCGCCAGCTTGAAGGCACCGGCGTTGCAACCCTCGAACAGCCGGGGGTCGAGCACTGAAATGCCACTGAAGGTCAGGTTATCGGCACCGGGCGCCGCATCATGAAGCAAGCCCTGATCAAGGTAGAAATCACCGCCCGAGGGGTGATGTGCCGGGTTGTCGACCATCACCAGATGAGCCAGGCCCTTAAGCGGCTGCTTGAGTCGGGTGAAGTCGTAGTCGGTCCAGATATCGCCGTTGACCACCAGGAATGGCTCATCCCCCAGCAACGGCAGCGCCTGGAAAATCCCGCCGCCGGTTTCCAGCGGTTCGCCCTCCGGGGAGTAGCGGATACGCAAGCCGAACTGCGCGCCATCCCCCAGGTAGCGCTCGATCTGCTGGCCGAGCCAGGCATGGTTGATCACCACATCGGTAAAGCCGGCCTTGGCCAGCGCCTCCAGGTGGTACTCGATCAGGCGCTTGCCGCCGGCCTGCACCAGCGGCTTGGGGGTGTGCAAGGTGAGCGGACGCATCCGCTCGCCTTTGCCGGCGGCCAGGATCATGGCCTTCATACGCCGGCCTCTGCGGGCTGGCGCAGGCTGGTCAGTAACTCAGCCAGTTCGCTCAACTCCGGGCGATCGTCCAGCACCGCCTCTATATAAGCAAAGAAGCGCGGTACGTCGGCCAGGTAGCGTGGCTTGCCGTCGCGATGGCAGATGCGCGCAAAGATGCCGATAACCTTGAGGTGGCGCTGCACGCCCATCAGGTCGCTGGCGCGCAGGAAGTCTTCGAAATCCGGTTGTACCGGAATGCCGGCCTGGCCCGCACGCTCCCAGTAGTCGCGCTGCCATTCCCGCACACGGGCCTGGGGCCAACTGAGAAAGGCGTCCTTGAACAGGCAGGTGATGTCGTAGGTGACCGGACCATACACCGCGTCCTGGAAATCCAGCACGCCAGGGTTAGGCTCGCTGATCATCAGGTTGCGTGGCATATAGTCGCGGTGCACCAGCACTTTGGGTTGCGCCAGGGCGCTGTCGATCAAGTGATCGCTGGCACGCTGCCAAAGTGCATGCTGCCGGGTATCCAGCTCGAGACCCAAGTGTCGGCGCACGTACCACTCGGGAAACAATTCGAGTTCACGGCGCAGCAAGGCGACGTCATAGCTGGGCAGTGGTGCGTCCATCGGCAACTGCTGATAAGCCAGCAAGGCGTCAATGGCATCGGCAAACAATTGATCGGCGTTTTCGTCGTTTATCACGTCCAGGTAGGTTTTTCTGCCCAGGTCATTGAGCAAAAGAAAGCCTCGCGGCAAGTCTTGTGCATAAATTTTTGGAACATTTATTCCCGACGCCGACAACAAATAAGCGATATCGACGAAAGGCTTGCAGTTTTCCTGAGGCGGCGGCGCGTCCATTACCACGAAAGTCCGACCGCCGCCTTCCCAACGGAAATAGCGCCTGAAACTCGCGTCGCTGCTGGCCGCGGTCAATGTGGCCGGGGGTACGGCACCCCAGCCTTGAGCGTTGAAAAGGATCGGCAACTGCTCATCCAGCCAGACTTCCAGCTGCTGTAAACGTAGATCTTGCTCGGGCATTACAAGGGTCTCCGACGGCGCTAGCCGTCAAGCGGGTCATGCTTTATTATCACGCATCTTTTTCAGACCATCGAGAGGCGTGCGGCCCAAACCGCGGGCAGATGGCACGCAGGAAGCCCGGACTAATAAGATGGCATTGAAATCCCCCGCGTTTCGTAGAAAATTTCCGTTGCTGGTAACCGGCAGTCTGCTGGTCATGCAACCCTTCGCCACCTCATTCGTGGTCGCCGCGGAACAGTATGACTGCTCAGTCTCTGCTTCGGGTGCCTGGGACTGCGCGCCGAAGACCGCCGCAGCCCCATTGCCACCGCGCCCGGTGCATGACGGCGCAGCCGTCAGCTCGGCCAACAGCACGGCGCAGGCCGACGCTGGCGGCAGTGCCGAAGCCGAGCCGAAGACCGCACTGGTCACCGAGTCCAAGGGCCGTGGCCTGCGTTCGCGCAGCGCCGACTACAGCCACTTGGACTGGGTGCCTCGCGAAAAGTTGACCGCAGCCCAGCTGGCGGAAACCGGTCCTTACTGCGGCGGCGCGTACATCGAGCCAACTCGTCCTGGCATGAACGACAAGACGAACAAGAGCGATGCGCCCACCTTCATCGGTGCCAAGGCCTCTCGTTACGAGCAGGAACAACAAGTCGCAACCCTGGCCGGTGACGTCGTCATGCGCCAGGGCAGCATGCAGCTGGAGTCGGAAGAAGCCAGCCTGTACCAGGCCGAGAACCGTGGCGAGCTGAACGGTAACGTGCGACTGCGCGACAACGGTGCATTGATCGTCGGCGACCACGCCCAGGTTCAACTGGATACCGGCGCTGCGCAGATCGACAACGCCGAATACGTGCTGCACAAGTCGCGTATCCGCGGTAACGCGCTGTATGCCAAGCGCGCCGAAAACGCGATCATCCGCCTCAAGGATGGTACGTACACCACCTGCGAGCCGGACAGCAATGCCTGGCAGCTCAGGGGCAACAACATCACGTTGAACCCGGCCACCGGTTTCGGTACGGCCACCAACGCGACGCTGCGGATCAAGAACATTCCGATCCTGTACACCCCTTACATCTACTTCCCGATCGACGACCGTCGTCAGTCCGGCTTCCTGCCTCCGAGCTTCAGCACCGGCGGCGAAACCGGCTTTACCCTGGTCACGCCGTACTACTTCAACCTGGCGCCAAACTACGACGCCACGTTGTACCCGCAATACATGACCAAGCGCGGCATGATGATGGAAGGCGAATTCCGCTACCTCACCAAGTCCAGCGAAGGCCAGTTCGGCGGCGCGTACCTGAACGACGACAACGACGAACGCAAGAAGCAGACCGACTACGAAAAAACCCGCTACATGCTCAATTGGCAGCACAAGGGCGGGCTGGATTCGCGTGTACTGACCCAGGTCGACTACACCACGATCAGTGACCCTTACTACTTCCAGGACCTCAAGTCCTACCAGGAAGGTGTCGAGAGCCGCGACTACGTCAACCAGCAGGGCTCCGTGGCTTATCGCGGTGACACCTTCCAGGCACGCCTGAACCTGCAGGCTTACCAGTTGGCAACGATCTCCCAGGTCACGCCGTATAACCGCCTGCCGCAGATCACCTTCAACGGTACCCTGCCTTATCATCCGGGTGGCTTGAACTTCAGTTATGAGACCGAAGCCGTACGCTTTGATCGCGACCTGGAAAACGGCAATTTCAGCAATGAGAACGGGGACATCGAGCGCCGCCTCGACACTTATGTCCGCGGTCTTACCCGTGCCAATGGCACGCGCCTGAACGTAGCGCCGGCTGTCGAGTACCCGATGAACTGGACCTACGGCTTTGTAACGCCGAAGCTCAAGTACGTGTACACCAAGTACGACCTGGACCTGGATAACATCGGCAAGAACCAGATCCTTGTTGATCAGGCTGCAGCAGTGGCAGCCGGTACCCAGTACGCGGGCGGCACCTTCAAGAGCTCCCAGGACCGTGCGGTTCCGGTGGCCAGCGTCGACAGCGGCCTGTATTTCGATCGCAACACCAACTGGTTTGGCAAGGATTATCGCCAGACACTCGAGCCGCGCGCGTTCTACCTGTACGTGCCGAACAAGGACCAGGCCGATATCCCGGTCTTCGACACCAGCGAATACTCGTTCAGCTACGCGTCACTGTTCCGCGACAACCGCTTCAGCGGCTCCGACCGTATCGGCGACGAGAACAAGCTGTCCTTGGGCTTGACCAGCCGGTGGATCGAAGAAAACGGTTTCGAGCGTCAACGCGTATCCGTGGGACAGGCTTTGTACTTCAAGGATCGTGAAGTACAACTGCCTGGTATCCTGGCGGCCGACCGTGCCGATGCACAGTCCGACGTATCGCCCGTTGCCCTGGACTACGAGTTCCGCTTCAACCGCGACTGGCGCGCCACTGCCGACTACAACTGGGACACCGAGGAGCACAGCCCTCGTTCCGGTAGCGCGATGCTTCACTACCAGCCGGAAGACAACCCGAACAAGATCATCAACGTCGGTTATCGCTATCGTAACGACCAGGTCGTCTACAACCAGTTGACCGGCAAATGGCAGTTCGGTGGCGACTACGGTCAACCAGGCGATCCGAACTACGTGAAGGATTACTACAAAATCCAACAACACGACTTCTCGATGATGTGGCCGATCATTCCCCAGTGGAACCTGATCACCCGCTGGCAGTATGACTACGCTCGCAACCGTACCCTGGAAGCCTTCGGTGGTTTCGAGTACGACAACTGCTGCTGGAAACTGCGCGTCATCAACCGTTACTGGGTTTCCAACGACGAATACAGCCAGATCGCCCCGCTTAACGAAAAGGGTGACCACGGGCTCTTCCTGCAGATCGTCCTCAAAGGACTCGGCGGCCTGACCGGCGCCAAGGTAGAGAGCTTCCTCGACAAAGGCATTGAAGGTTATCGTGAACGTGAAGACCAAGCTTTCTGATTGTCTGCGCCCGCTAGTGCTGGGCGCGCTGTTCCTGGGCACCGTATCGGCTCACGCTGCGGTTCAGCAACTGGATAAAGTAGTGGCCATCGTCGATAACGACGTGATCATGCAAAGCCAACTGGACCAGCGCGTCAAGGAAGTGCAGCAAACCATCGCCAAGCGTGGCGGTGGCGTGCCACCGACCAGCGTGCTGGACCAGCAGGTACTGGAACGCCTGATCGTCGAAAACCTGCAACTGCAGATCGGCGAGCGTTCCGGCATCCGCATTTCGGACGAAGAACTGAACCAGGCGGTCGGCACCATCGCTCAGCGCAACAATATGAGCATTGATCAATTCCGCGCGGCCCTGGCCCACGATGGTCTTTCGTATGAAGACGCCCGTGACCAGATCCGCCGCGAAATGATCATCAGCCGTGTGCGCCAGCGTCGCGTTGCCGAGCGGGTCCAGGTATCCGAGCAGGAAGTGAAGAACTTCCTGGCCTCGGACCTGGGCAAGATGCAGCTTTCCGAAGAACTGCACCTGGCCAATATCCTGATTCCGACGCCGGACAGTGCCAACTCCGAGCAACTGAATGCGGCGGCGGCGAAAACCCAGGCTATCTATGATCGCCTGAAAGCCGGCGCTGACTTTGCCCAGATGGCCATTGCCCAGTCCGGCAGCGACAACGCCCTTGAAGGTGGTGATATGGGCTGGCGTAAAGCTGCTCAACTGCCACCTCCGTTCGACCGTGAACTGAGTGCCATGGAAGTGGGTGGCATCACCCAGCCAGCCCGCACCCCAGGCGGCTTCATCATCCTGAAGTTGCTGGAACGTCGCGGTGGCGAGACCTCGCTGAAAGACGAAGTGCATGTTCGTCATATCCTGGTCAAACCAAGCGAAATCCGCACCGAGGCCCAAACCAAGGAACTGGCCCAGAAGATCTATGACCGCATCGAAAGCGGTGAAGACTTCGCCACCCTGGCCAAGAGCTTCTCGGAAGACCCAGGTTCCGCCCTCAACGGCGGCGACCTGAACTGGATCGACCCGAAAGCCCTGGTGCCTGAGTTCCAGCAGGTAATGGCCGATACTCCGCAAGGCGTACTGTCCAAGCCGTTCAAGACCCAATATGGCTGGCATGTACTGGAAGTCCTTGGTCGTCGCGCCACCGACAACACCAGCCAGGCCCGCGAGCAGCAGGCGTTGAACGTACTGCGTAACCGCAAATACGACGAAGAGCTGCAGACCTGGCTGCGTCAGATCCGTGACGAAGCCTACGTGGAAAACAAGCTGCCAGGCGCCGAGCAAACAGGCACCGACCAGGCAGCTCCGTGAAACCCCAGCGTTTCGCCGTGACACCCGGCGAGCCGGCCGGCATTGGTCCAGACCTGTGCCTGCTGCTCGCCTCGCACCCCCAGCCGCACCCCCTGATTGCCATTACCAGCCGCGACCTGCTCCTTGAGCGGGCCGCGCAGCTGGGTGTGGTCGTCAGTCTGCTGGACGTGGCACCGGGCAACTGGCCCGACCTGCCGGCGCCCGCCGGCAGCTTGTATGTGTGGAACACCCCGCTGCAAGCCAAGGTCGTTGCCGGTCAACTCGACAAGGCCAATGCGGCGTTCGTCCTGGAAACCCTGACCCGCGCGGGGCAAGGCTGCATCGACGGCGACTTCGCCGGCATGATCACCGCGCCGGTCCACAAGGGCGTGATCAACGAATCGGGCATTGCGTTTTCCGGCCACACCGAGTTCCTGGCCGAGCTGACCAACACCGCTCAAGTCGTCATGATGCTGGCCACACGCGGCCTGCGGGTCGCCCTGGTGACCACGCACCTGCCATTGCGCGACATTGCCGACGCCATCACCGCCGAGCGTTTGGAGCGCGTTACGCGCATCCTGCATGCCGACCTGCAACAAAAATTCGGCATCGCCCAACCGCGCATCCTGGTCTGCGGGCTCAACCCCCACGCCGGCGAAGGCGGACACTTGGGCCATGAAGAAATCGACATCATTGAACCAACCCTGGAGCGTCTGCGCCTGGAAGGCATGGACCTGCGTGGCCCACTGCCAGCAGACACTCTGTTTACCCCCAAATATCTGGAGCACTGCGACGCAGTGCTGGCGATGTACCATGACCAGGGGCTGCCCGTGCTGAAGTACAAAGGCTTCGGCGCCGCAGTCAACGTGACACTGGGCCTGCCGATCATCCGCACCTCCGTCGACCATGGCACCGCCCTGGACCTGGCAGGCAGCGGCAAGATCGATACCGGCAGCCTGCACGTGGCCCTGGAAACCGCCTATCAGATGGCCGAGACCCGTATATGACCGAGCATTACCAACACCGGGCGCGCAAGCGCTTCGGGCAAAACTTCCTGCACGACGCAGGCGTGATCGACCGTATCCTGCGCTCCATCCATGCCAAGCCAGAAGACCGCCTGCTGGAAATCGGCCCGGGCCAGGGCGCGCTGACCCAAGGCTTGCTCGCCAGTGGCGGCCAACTGGACGTGGTGGAACTGGACAAGGACCTGATCCCGATCCTCAACCAGCAGTTCGCCGGCAAGCCCAACTTCAACCTGCATCAGGGCGATGCACTGAAGTTCGACTTCAATACCCTCAACGCCGCGCCTAATAGCCTGCGTGTGGTGGGTAACCTGCCGTACAACATCTCCACACCGCTGATTTTCCACCTGCTGAACAACGCCGGGATCATCCGCGACATGCACTTCATGCTGCAAAAAGAAGTGGTGGAACGCCTGGCTGCCGGCCCTGGTGGTGGTGATTGGGGCCGATTGTCGATCATGGTTCAGTACCACTGCCGCGTCGAACACCTGTTCAATGTCGGCCCGGGCGCATTCAACCCGCCGCCGAAGGTCGATTCGGCCATCGTGCGCCTGGTGCCTCACGCCGTGCTGCCACACCCGGCCAAGGATCACAAATTGCTGGAACGCGTGGTGCGTGAGGCGTTCAACCAGCGCCGCAAGACCCTGCGCAACACACTCAAGGCCCTGCTGAGCAACGCCGAGATCGAAGCAGCCGGCGTCGACGGCAGCCTGCGTCCCGAGCAACTGGACCTCGCCGCGTTCGTGCGCCTGGCCGACCAACTTGCCATCCAGCCTGCGCCAGTCGCCGACTGAAACCCCCAGGCATGGCCAGACACATGTCTGGCCTAGTGCCCACCTCTTGGCCTAGACTGATCCGCATCTGCTGTCCTCCGCTTTTGCTTTTAAGGCCTCTTGCATGTCCGATCCTCGCTACCAGATCGACGTCAGCGTCGTCACCCGCTTCCTCGCGGACCAATCGCAACCTGAACAGAACCGCTTCGCCTTTGCCTACACCATCACGGTGAAAAACAACGGGCAGGTGCCGGCCAAGCTGCTGTCACGCCACTGGGTGATCACCGACGGTGACGGTCAGGTCGAGGAAGTTCGCGGCGCAGGCGTTGTCGGCCAGCAACCGTTGATCGACATTGGCGCCAGCCACACTTACAGCAGCGGCACGGTAATGACCTCCAAGGTCGGCACCATGCAAGGCTCGTATCAGATGAAAGCCACTGATGGCAAACTGTTCGACGCCATCATCAAGCCTTTCCGCCTCGCCGTACCAGGCGCCCTGCACTGATGGCAACGTACGCGGTCGGCGACCTGCAAGGCTGTCTGGAGCCTCTCAAGTGCCTGCTTGAACGGGTGGCCTTCGACCCGGCCAACGATCGCCTGTGGCTGGTAGGCGACCTGGTCAATCGCGGCCCCGAGTCCCTGGAAACGCTACGTTACCTGTATAGCCTGCGGGATTCCCTGGTGTGCGTACTGGGCAACCATGACCTGCACCTGCTGGCGGCCGGCAATAACATCGAGCGCCTGAAAAAGGGCGATACCCTGCGCGAAATCCTCGAAGCGCCAGATCGCGCACAACTGCTTGACTGGCTGCGTCGGCAAAAGATCATGCATTACGACGAAAGCCGCAATATGGCCTTGGTCCATGCCGGTATCCCGCCGCAGTGGACGCTGAAAAAAGCCCTCAAGTGCGCCGCCGAAGTCGAAAACGCCCTGGCCGATGACAGCCTGTACACCGCCTACCTCGACGGCATGTATGGCAACGAGCCAGTGAAGTGGGACAACGACCTTACCGGCGTCGCCCGCCTGCGGGTGATTACCAACTATTTCACACGCATGCGCTTCTGCACCGCCGAGGGCAAGCTGGACCTCAAGAGCAAGGAAGGCGCCGACACGGCGCTGCCCGGCTACAAACCATGGTTTGCCCACAAGGAACGCAAGACCCGCGACACCAGGATCATCTTTGGTCACTGGGCCGCCCTTGAAGGCAAGTGCGACGAACCTGGCGTGTTTGCCCTCGACACCGGCTGCGTGTGGGGCGGCGCCATGACCCTGATGAACATCGACACCGGCGAGCGCCACGGCTGCCAGTGCCAACCCACTCTTCCCGTTACCCTGCCGGCTGCAGCCAAGCCATAGGAGCCCGCCATGAGCGAATTCAAACGTATCCCTCCCGAACAAGCCCAGGCCCTGCGCGAGCAAGGTGCAGTGGTGGTCGATATCCGCGACCAGCCTACTTACGCCGCCGCCCATATCGCTGGCGCCCAGCATCTTGACAACGTCAACATCGCTGATTTCATCCGTGCCGCCGACCTTGATGCACCGCTGATCGTGGCCTGCTACCACGGCAATTCCAGCCAGAGCGCAGCCGCCTACCTGGTCAGCCAGGGCTTCTCCGACGTCTACAGCCTGGACGGCGGCTTTGAGCTGTGGCGTACGACGTATCCTGCAGAAATTGCCTCCGGCGATTCGCAATAATTTTTTTCACACCCCGCTACCCCGCGTGACGCTTGGGCTCGCGCCGTTTCTGACGAACGGCGCAGCCAAACTAATTGCTCATCATCCCTTGCCCTCTCCGATTCCGACTATCCTTAAGCGCAGGCCATCCGAATCAGGGGAGAGCCGGTACACCGGCGTACGGGTCATCGGTAGCGTTTCAGGGTGTTCTGGGGGGAAAACAGCCATTGGCGTTCGCCAATGACTGCCAGCATCGACTGATAGATCCGGCGTCGGCTCCACGTATCGAGCGAGGTGACGACGTCATGAGTATTTTCAGCCACTTCCAACAACGCTTCGCGTCCACACAGCAGGAAGAACTCACGCTGCAAGAGTATCTCGAGCTGTGCAAGCAGGACCGCAGCACCTACGCATCTGCCGCCGAACGCCTGTTATTGGCGATTGGCGAGCCGGAGCTGGTGGAAACCGCCAATAATTCGCGCCTGTCGCGAATATTTTCCAACAAGGTGATCCGCCGCTATCCGGCCTTTGAAGACTTCCATGGGATGGAAGAATGCATCGACCAGATCGTCTCCTACTTCCGCCACGCCGCCCAAGGCCTGGAAGAGAAGAAACAGATCCTCTACCTGCTCGGCCCCGTTGGCGGTGGTAAATCGTCCCTGGCCGAAAAACTCAAGCAACTGATCGAGAAGGTGCCCTTCTACGCCATCAAGGGCTCGCCGGTCTTCGAATCGCCCCTGGGCCTGTTCAACGCCACGGAAGATGGCGCGATCCTCGAAGAAGACTTCGGTATCCCACGACGCTACCTCAACACCATCATGTCGCCCTGGGCCACCAAGCGCCTGGCCGAGTTCGGCGGCGACATCAGCCAGTTCCGCGTGGTGAAACTCTACCCGTCGATCCTCAACCAAATCGGCGTGGCCAAGACCGAACCGGGCGATGAGAACAACCAGGACATCTCGGCGCTGGTGGGCAAGGTCGATATCCGCAAGCTGGAGGAATTCCCGCAGAACGACGCCGACGCCTACAGCTACTCGGGCGCGTTGTGCCGGGCCAACCAGGGCCTGATGGAATTCGTGGAAATGTTCAAGGCGCCGATCAAGGTGCTGCACCCACTGCTCACCGCCACCCAGGAAGGCAACTACAACAGTACCGAAGGCCTGGGCGCGATTCCGTTCACCGGGATCCTGCTGGCCCACTCCAACGAATCGGAATGGCACACCTTCCGCAACAACAAGAACAATGAAGCCTTCATCGACCGGATCTACATCGTCAAGGTGCCGTACTGCCTGCGGGTCAGCGATGAAATCAAGATCTACGACAAGCTGCTGTTCAACAGCTCCCTGGCCAAGGCCCACTGCGCACCCGACACACTGAAGATGCTCGCCCAGTTCACCGTGCTGTCGCGTCTCAAGGAGCCGGAAAACTCGAATATCTATTCGAAGATGCGCGTGTACGACGGCGAGAACCTCAAGGACACCGATCCCAAGGCCAAGTCGATCCAGGAATATCGCGACACAGCGGGCGTGGATGAAGGCATGAACGGCCTGTCGACGCGCTTTGCGTTCAAGATCCTGTCCAAGGTCTTCAATTTCGACCCCCATGAGATCGCCGCCAACCCGGTGCACCTGCTGTATGTGCTGGAGCAGCAGATCGAACAGGAACAATTCCAGGCCGAAACCCGCGAACGCTACCTGCGCTTCCTCAAGGAATACCTCGCGCCGCGCTACATCGAGTTTATCGGCAAGGAAATTCAGACCGCGTACCTGGAGTCCTACAGCGAGTACGGCCAGAACATCTTCGACCGCTACGTGCTGTATGCGGACTTCTGGATCCAGGACCAGGAATACCGCGACCCGGAAACCGGCGAAATCCTCAACCGCGTAGCCCTCAACGAAGAATTGGAGAAGATCGAGAAACCCGCCGGCATCAGCAATCCGAAGGATTTCCGCAACGAAATCGTCAACTTCGTACTGCGTGCCCGCGCCAACAACAACGGCAAGAACCCTACCTGGCTCAGCTACGAGAAGCTGCGGGTGGTCATCGAGAAGAAAATGTTCTCCAACACCGAGGATCTGCTGCCGGTCATCAGCTTCAATGCCAAGGCCAGCAAGGAGGACCAGCAAAAACACAACGACTTCGTCACACGAATGGTCGAGCGCGGCTACACCGACAAACAGGTACGACTGCTCTCCGAGTGGTACCTGCGGGTACGCAAATCGCAGTAAGGCAGCGATGGGCGTCAACTGCCAGGTCATGGGCCTGGCAGTTGACCGCTTGTCTCTAAGCTTCCAGCTCGCCGCTTGAAGCTTGTAACGTGAAGCTGCCCGGAGGGCTCCTCATGAGCTATGTGATCGACCGACGCCTTAATGGCAAGAACAAGAGCACGGTAAACCGCCAGCGTTTCCTGCGGCGTTACCGTGACCACATCAAAAAGGCCGTTGAAGAGGCCGTCAGCCGCCGCTCCATTACAGACATGGAGCATGGCGAACAAATCAGCATTCCCGGACGCGACATCGACGAACCGGTGCTGCACCACGGCCGGGGCGGCAAGCAGACCGTCGTACACCCCGGCAATAAAGAGTTCACCACCGGCGAGCATATCCAGCGCCCGCAGGGCGGTGGCGGTGGCAAAGGCCCGGGCAAGGCCGGTAACTCCGGCGAAGGCATGGACGAGTTCGTGTTCCAGATCACCCAGGAAGAATTCCTCGAGTTCATGTTCGAAGACCTGGAACTGCCCAACCTGGTGAAGCGTAACCTGACCGGCACCGATACCTTCAAGACCGTACGCGCCGGGATCAGCAACGAAGGCAACCCCTCTCGAATCAACATCATCCGCACGCTGCGCTCGGCCCATGCACGGCGTATCGCCCTGTCGGGCAGCAGCCGCGCCAAATTGAGGACGGCAAAGGAAGAGTTGGCGCGTTTAAAGCGCGAAGAGCCAGACAACTTCGGCGATATCCAGGAAATCGAGGCGGAAATAGAGAAACTCAGCGCGCGTATCCACCGCGTGCCGTTCCTCGATACCTTTGACCTCAAGTACAACCTGCTGGTCAAGCAGCCCAACCCCAGCTCAAAAGCCGTGATGTTCTGCCTGATGGACGTGTCAGGCTCAATGACCCAGGCGACCAAGGACATCGCCAAGCGTTTCTTTATCCTGCTGTACCTGTTCCTGAAGCGGAACTACGACAAGATCGACGTGGTGTTCATCCGCCATCACACCAGCGCACGGGAAGTGGATGAGGAGGAGTTCTTCTACTCGAGGGAAACCGGCGGCACCATCGTGTCCAGCGCCTTGAAGCTGATGCAGGAGATCATGGCCGAGCGCTACCCGGCCAACGAGTGGAATATCTACGCGGCCCAGGCCTCCGACGGCGACAACTGGAACGACGATTCGCCGATCTGCCGCGACATCCTGATCAACCACATCATGCCGTTTGTGCAGTACTACACTTACGTCGAAATCACCCCCCGTGAGCACCAGGCCCTGTGGTTTGAATACGAGCGCATCGGCGAAGCCTTTGCCGACACGTTCGCCCAGCAGCAACTGGTCTCGGCCGGCGATATCTATCCGGTCTTCCGTGAACTCTTCCAGCGCAGGTTAGTGACATGACCGCCAAAAAAGAGACTAAGCGCCAACCCATTTCCACCGGCTCCGAGTGGACCTTTGAACTGATCCAGGCCTATGACCGGGAAATCAGCCGCATCGCGGCGGGTTATGCCCTGGACACCTACCCCAACCAGATCGAAGTGATCACGGCCGAACAGATGATGGATGCCTATGCTTCCGTCGGCATGCCCCTGGGTTACCACCACTGGTCGTACGGCAAACACTTCCTCAGTACCGAAAAGTCGTACACCCGGGGGCAGATGGGGCTGGCCTACGAGATCGTGATCAACTCCGACCCGTGCATCGCCTACCTGATGGAAGAAAACACCATCTGCATGCAGGCGCTGGTGGTGGCCCATGCCTGCTATGGGCACAACAGCTTCTTCAAGGGCAACTACCTGTTCCGCACCTGGACCGACGCCAGCTCGATCATCGATTACCTGGTGTTTGCCAAGCAGTACATCATGCAGTGCGAGGAGCGCCACGGTATCGACGCCGTGGAGGACTTGCTCGACTCCTGCCATGCCCTGATGAACTATGGCGTCGACCGCTACAAGCGCCCGTACCCTATTTCTGCCGAGGAAGAGCGCCTGCGCCAGAAGGAGCGCGAAGAGCACCTGCAGAAGCAGATCAACGACCTGTGGCGCACCATTCCCAAACGCGCCGGCAAGAACAGCGACAAGGACAACGCGCGATTCCCCTCCGAACCACAGGAAAACATCCTGTACTTCCTGGAAAAGCACGCACCGCTGCTGGAGCCGTGGCAACGGGAAATCGTGCGTATCGTACGCAAGATCGCCCAGTACTTTTACCCACAGCGCCAGACCCAGGTGATGAACGAAGGTTGGGCGACGTTCTGGCACTACACGCTGATGAACGACCTGTACGACGAAGGCCTGGTCACCGACGGCTTCATGATGGAGTTCCTGACGTCCCACACCAGCGTGGTGTTCCAACCCGGCTTCGACAGCCCGTATTACAGCGGGATCAACCCTTACGCGCTGGGTTTTGCCATGTACCGCGATATTCGGCGCATGTGCGAACACCCCACCGATGAGGACCGCCGCTGGTTCCCGGAAATCGCCGGCAGTGACTGGCTGTCGACGATCAAGTTCGCCATGAGCAGCTTCAAGGATGAGAGCTTTATCCTGCAGTACCTCTCACCCCAGGTGATCCGCGACCTCAAACTGTTCAGCATCCTGGATGATGACCTCAAGGATGACCTGGTGGTGCCGGCCATCCACGATGAACCCGGCTACCGCACCATCCGTGAAACCCTGGCGGCACAATACAACCTGGGCAACCGTGAGCCCAACGTGCAGATCTACAGTATCGATGTGCGCGGCGACCGCTCGCTGACCCTGCGCCACCAGCAGCACGACCGCAAACCCCTGGGCGAATCCACCGAAGAAGTGCTCAAGCACCTGCATCGGCTCTGGGGCTTCGACATCCACCTGGAAACCCTGCAGGGCGACCAAGTGATGAAGACCCACCATGTACCACCGCGCAACGATCACAACGACAACGACTACGGCCGCCTGGACCTGGCCGTCGTTCATCTCTGAAACAGCAAAGCCTCCATTGGCCAGGCACAGGCGGTATCCTGTGCCGCTAATGGAGGCTTTTTCATGAAAATCTACAAAGTCGGCGGCGCCGTGCGTGACCGCCTGCTGGGCATCAAGGTCACCGATGTCGACCGCGTGGTCGTCGGCGCGAGCACCGAAGAGATGCTCGCCAAGGGCTTCAAGCCAGTGGGTTCGGACTTCCCGGTGTTCCTGGACCCGAAAAACGGCGATGAGTACGCCCTGGCCCGCACCGAGCGCAAGAGTGGTCGGGGTTACGGTGGTTTTGTGTTTCACGCCAGCCCCGAGGTGACGCTGGAAGAAGACCTGATCCGTCGCGACCTGACCATCAACGCCATCGCCGAAGACGACGACGGCAACCTGACTGATCCGTATCACGGCCAGCGCGACCTTGAGTCCCGCATACTTCGTCACGTTTCCCCCGCATTCGCCGAAGATCCACTCAGAGTTCTGCGTGTCGCCCGTTTTGCCGCGCGCTACGCACACCTGGGTTTTACGGTAGCACCGGAGACACTGGAGCTGATGCGTCAACTCAGCGAGTCCGGTGAATTGGAAGCCCTGACCCCAGAGCGCAGTTGGAAAGAAATCTCCAGGGCGTTGATGGAAGATCAGCCCCAGGTGTTTATCCAGGTACTTCGGGACTGTAATGCGCTGAAAACCTTGATGCCGGAAGTGGACGCACTCTTTGGCGTGCCACAACCCGAGGCCCATCACCCCGAGATCGACACGGGTGTGCACACCTTGAGCGTGCTGGAACAAGCTGCCGAGCACAAACAGCCCCTGACCGTACGCTGGGCCTGCCTGCTGCATGACCTGGGCAAGGGCCTGACGCCTGTGGATAAGTTACCGCAGCACATCGCTCATGAGCATCGAGGCTTGAAGCTGATCAAGGCCGCCAATGAGCGCTTCAAAGTGCCAAGGGATTGCCAGGAATTGGCGCTGTTGGTGGGCCAGTATCACACCCACGGTCATCGCGCGCTGGAGCTGAAAGCCTCGACGTTGCTGGAGTTGCTGCAAAGTTTTGACGTATACCGCAGGCCACAGCGCTTTGAGGAGTTTGTGGTCGCCTGCGAAATGGATGCCCGGGGCCGCAAGGGGCTGGAGCGAAGAAGTTATCCACAGGCGGATTACTTACGCGGCGCGGCGAAAGCAGCGCGCGAGGTTGCAGTTGCGCCACTGCTTGAGCGGGGATTCAAGGGGCCGGAGTTGGGCGAGGCACTCAAGCGTGAACGACTCAGGGCACTCAAAGCCTACAAGGAACTACACAAACCCTTGTAGGAGCGAGTCCGGGGTGAGTTGCTGGCCCTGCCATTCAAACCCGACAGGCGCCAGCACCTGATCAATCTGAGCATCACGCCACAACGCAGCCATCGTCTTGCCCGCTTCAGGGTGCACCCGGTCCGGCGCCATCATCGACAGCGGCCACAGCACAAAGGCATTTTTCAGGATCTCCGCCCGCGGCAGGATCAAACCATCGAAGTCACCCACCAACTCGCCGTACAGCAGCACGTCGATATCCAGCGGCAGGCCTTTGCGATCCGGCGCATAGCGGCCATTGTCAGCCTCGATGGATTTCAACCGACGATCCAACTCCATCAATGACAGGTCGGTATAGGCCGACACCACCAGATTGAAGAATGGCCCGCTTTTGATGCCCACCGGCTGGCTCTCGAACACCGCCGAGCAGCGCATATCCGTAAGGAAACTCGCCAACGCGTCGAGACCGGCGCGCAGGTGGGGCTCGCGCTCGATATTACTACCGAGGCCAAGGTAAACCTGAGTCAGCGACATCCGCGCTCAATCTCCACGCCTACACCCTTGGCAGCCGGCACTGCGCCGGGCTTGGTCAGCTTGAGGTGCAGCCAGGGAATCTGGAACTCGCTCATCAGCAGTTCGGCCAGGCGTTCGGCAAAGGTCTCGACCAGCTGGTACTGGGACTGCTCGGCAAAGGCCTGGATCCGCGCGGACACACTGGCGTAATCCAGTGCCAGGGCCAGGTCGTCGCCAGCCGCAGCCGGGCGGTTATCCCAAGCGAAGCTCAGGTCCAGGCGCAGGCATTGGCGGATCCCGCGCTCCCAGTCGTAGGCCCCGATCACGGTGTCGACTTCCAGGCCTTCGATAAACACTCTGTCCAAGCTCTTCTCCGCAGCACGACAAGGGCGCGATGCCCCGTTAGAATCAGGGCATCCTCGCCCGGAATAGTTAGCATGTTTTGGTCACTGGCGATTCTCGCCTACCTGCTCGGCTCGCTGTCCTTCGCCATTTTGCTCAGCCGCCTGACGGGAAATCCCGACCCGCGAATGAGTGGTTCAGGCAATGCCGGCGCCACCAATATGTTGCGCCTGGCCGGCAAGAAGCTCGCCGTACTGACGCTGCTGGGCGACGTATGCAAGGGCCTGTTGCCCGTACTGATCGCCAGCCTCGCCGGCCTGACCCTGCAGCAGCAGGCCTGGGTGGGCGTGTGCGCCGTCCTCGGCCATCTGTTTCCCCTGTACTTCCGTTTTCGCGGCGGTAAAGGTGTCGCCACGGCAGCCGGCATGCTGCTGGGGATCTACCCGCCAGCGGCGTTGCTGGCCGTGCTCGCCTGGCTGCTGACGTTCTACCTGACCCGCACCAGCTCGCTGGCAGCTCTGATCGCCACACCGCTCACCCTGCCGTTGCTGGCCTGGCAGGAACCGGCGGCGCTGCTGCCGATGAGCGTGCTGACACTGCTGATCGTCTGGCGACACCGGGGCAATCTACGCGACCTGTTTGCCGGGCGCGAACGGCATTTTTAAATACCGCCAATGAGCCCGACTCACGTTGCCCCCTTACAAGGGCGGCAGTTGCTCCATCGGCCAGCGCGCCTGCACGCTGATCGCCAGGCTTTCGTGCTGCCCCGCCTGCAGGCGCTGACAACCGGCATAGGCGATCATCGCGCCGTTGTCGGTGCAGAACTCAGGGCGGGCGTAGAACACATCCCCCTTCATATCACCAAGCATCTTTTCCAATGAACTGCGCAACGCCTTGTTGGCGCTGACGCCACCGGCGATCACCAGGCGCTTCATGCCGGCCTGTTTCAGGGCGCGCTTGCACTTGATGGTCAAAGTCTCCACCACGGCCTGCTGGAACGCCAGCGCGATGTCGCAACGGGCTTGCTCACTGTCGTCCCCGGCGCTGACACTGTGCTGCCAGGTATTCAACGCGGAGGTTTTCAAGCCGCTGAAGCTGAACATCAGACCAGGGCGATCGCACATCGGGCGCGGGAAGGTGTAGCGACCGACAACGCCTTTTTCGGCCAGGCGGGCGATTTCCGGCCCACCCGGGTAATTGAGGCCCATCATCTTCGCGGTCTTGTCGAAAGCTTCGCCGGCGGCGTCGTCCAAGGACTCGCCCAACAGCGTGTATTGACCGATTCCGTCGACCTGGACCAGCTGCGTATGCCCGCCCGAAACCAACAAAGCGACGAACGGGAACTGCGGCGGGTTTTCTTCCAGCATCGGCGCCAGTAAATGGCCTTCCATATGGTGCACGCCGAGGGCCGGAATGCCCCATGCAAAAGCCAGCGCCTGGGCACAAGAGGCGCCAACCAGAAGGGCTCCGACCAATCCAGGGCCCGCCGTATAGGCAATCGCATCGATCTCGGTCGGCACGCAACCGGCCTCGTCCAACACCTGGCGAATCAACGGCAGCATACGTTTGACGTGATCACGACTGGCCAGCTCCGGCACAACGCCGCCATAGGCCCGATGCAAGTCGATCTGACTGAACAGTGCATCGGCCAAGAGCCCGCGTTCACTGTCGTAAAGTGCGACACCGGTTTCGTCGCAGGAGGTTTCAAGTCCCAGTACTAGCATGGGTTTGCGCCTTGTAGAGGCTGAATTCGAAGGCGCGCATAATAGTCGCCACTCCCCCTCCCGACTAGCGGTTTTCGATCAGAGGCTTTGCATTCCTGCCAATGAGGGGTTAACATCCGCAACCCTTAAAAACCGACGACCTCAGCCGCGAATTTTTTGCGACGAGAACGTTGATTCCCGGTAATGAAAGAAGGTAGCTCTGGATGCCAGCCGTCAAAGTAAAAGAGAACGAACCCTTCGACGTAGCTCTGCGTCGTTTCAAGCGCTCCTGCGAAAAAGCCGGTGTTCTGGCTGAAGTTCGTAGCCGCGAATTTTATGAGAAGCCAACTTCTGAGCGTAAGCGTAAAGCAGCAGCCGCTGTTAAGCGTCACGCCAAGAAAGTTCAGCGCGAACAGCGCCGCGCCGTTCGTCTGTACTAATACACGGACGTTCGTAGCAAGCTTCTGCCAAGCCCGGCCCTCAGCCGGGCTGTTGGCATTTGCGGATATCGCTTGATGCTTCATCGTTGACGCCGCACACGCGACTGATACACCTGCTTCAAACGTCAGGACTGGCTCTTTTGCCAGCGGTGCACGTCTCTTCTGACGAGCCTAACAAGGCTATTGACGAGCACACTCATTTTATAAGCAGGCGATCAACTGTATCGGCTGTGCCCAGCGACGAGCATCCGAGGCCACGATTGGCCGGCGCCGGACTCGAGGGCAACATTTCCAGGCCGACACACTGATTGAAACTAACGTCAGTGAATGTTCGGCAGATACACTTCCTGACAGCCCAAGCAGACGATTGATGGTCAAGCCATTCGATACGTGCGCTTGAGCACTTCACGGGCACTCATTTACACGCAGTGATGACGAGAACGCCATGGCCGGGCTGATTCCCCAGAGCTTTATTGACGACCTTCTGAACCGCACCGACATTGTCGATGTTGTCAGCTCGCGCCTGCAATTGAAGAAGGCCGGCAAAAACTACACAGCCTGCTGCCCGTTCCACAAGGAAAAAACCCCGTCATTCAGCGTCAGCCCCGACAAGCAGTTCTACTACTGCTTCGGCTGCGGCGCAGGCGGCAACGCCCTCGGCTTCCTGATGGACCACGACAACCTGGACTTCCCCCAGGCGATCGAGGACCTGGCGAAAGCCGCCGGCATGGAAGTCCCCCGCGAAGAAAGTGGCCGCCCGCATAAACCACGGCAACCCACCGACTCGCCTCTGTACCCGCTGCTGACTGCCGCTGCCGACTTCTACCGTCAGGCCCTTAAAAGCCATCCACAGCGCAAGGCCGCCGTCGACTACCTGAAGGGGCGCGGCCTGACCGGCGAAATCGCCCGCGACTTCGGCCTCGGCTTTGCTCCACCTGGCTGGGACAACCTGTACAAACACCTGAGCAGCGATACCCTGCAGCAAAAAGCCATGATCGACGCCGGCCTTCTGGTTGAGAACGCCGAGACCGGCAAGCGCTACGACCGCTTCCGCGACCGCGTAATGTTCCCGATCCGCGACAGCCGTGGCCGCATCATCGCCTTCGGCGGCCGAGTGCTGGGGGATGACAAGCCCAAGTACCTGAACTCCCCGGAAACCCCGGTATTCCACAAGGGCCAGGAACTCTACGGCCTGTTCGAAGCGCGCAAGAACAATCGAAACCTCGATGAAATCATCGTGGTCGAAGGCTATATGGACGTGATCGCCCTGGCCCAGCAAGGTTTGCGCAACGCCGTGGCCACCCTCGGCACCGCCACCAGCGAAGAACACTTGAAGCGCCTGTTTCGCGTCGTGCCAAGCGTGCTGTTCTGCTTCGACGGCGACCAGGCCGGCCGCAACGCCGCCTGGCGCGCGCTCGAAGCCACCCTGTCGAGCCTGCAGGATGGGCGCCGCGCGCGCTTCCTGTTCCTGCCCGAAGGGGAAGACCCGGATACCCTGGTGCGCTCCGAAGGCACCGACGCATTCCGCGCCCGCATCAATCAACATGCGCAGCCGTTGGCGGATTATTTCTTCCAGCAACTGACCGAAGAAGCCGACCCACGCTCCCTCGAAGGCAAGGCCCATATGGCCACCCTCGCGGCACCCTTGATCGACAAGGTTCCAGGCGCGAACCTGCGCACCCTGATGCGCCAACGCCTGCTGGAAATTACAGGACTGAGTGGCGAGGCCGTCAGCCAGCTGGTGCACAGCGCGCCGCAGGACGCGCCGCCTGCCTACGACCCAGGCATGGATTATGACGCCATGCCGGACTATGCCGACTTCCATCAACCCCAGGAGGCGTATGCCCCCCAGCAGGAATGGACGCCGAAGAAGCCCGGTGCCGGCGGCAAGAAATGGGACAAGAAACCCTGGAGCAAAAACGGCAAGCGCGGCGATCGCGATGAAGCCTACGCACCTCGCACGCCGGTCGCCGTAGAAGCGCCCACATTGATTGCCCTGCGCACGCTTATCCACCACCCGCAATTAGCGAGCAAGGTTGAAAGCGCCGACCATTTTGCCAACGCGAGCAATACCTACGCTCAGGTGCTGATCGCACTGATCGAGGCCGTGCAGAAAAATCCTAAGCTAAACTCCATTCAGCTGATGGCTCGCTGGCATGGCACGGAACAGGGTCGTTTGTTGAAGGCACTCGCGGAAAAGGAGTGGCTAATTGACGGCGATAACCTTGAACAACAGTTTTTAGACACCATTACTAGGTTATCCGCGGGCCAGCACACGCAGACCCTCGATGAACTGATCAAGAGAGCAAGACAGCCGGGATTATCGGCTGAAGAGCAAATTCAGATAGCAAAACAGATGCGCGACCTCTTAAAACAGAATGTTTCCGCATCAAACCCGACCTCAGCTGGCGTGTGAGGTCATAGCTCGGGTATAATCCTCGGCTTGTTTTTTGCCCGCCAAGACCTTCAGTGGATAGGGTGTTATGTCCGGAAAAGCGCAACAGCAGTCTCGTATCAAAGAGTTGATCACCCTTGGTCGTGAGCAGAAGTATCTGACTTACGCAGAGGTCAACGATCACCTGCCTGAGGATATTTCAGATCCAGAGCAGGTGGAAGACATCATCCGCATGATTAATGACATGGGGATCCCCGTACACGAGAGTGCTCCGGATGCGGACGCCCTTATGTTGGCCGACGCCGATACCGACGAGGCAGCCGCTGAAGAAGCCGCTGCCGCGTTGGCCGCGGTGGAGACCGACATCGGTCGCACGACTGACCCTGTGCGCATGTATATGCGTGAAATGGGTACCGTCGAGTTGCTGACGCGCGAAGGCGAGATCGAAATCGCCAAGCGTATCGAAGAGGGTATCCGTGAAGTGATGGGCGCAATCGCGCACTTCCCTGGCACGGTTGACCACATTCTCTCCGAGTACACTCGCGTCACCACCGAAGGTGGCCGCCTGTCCGACGTCCTGAGCGGTTATATCGACCCGGACGACGGCATCGCGCCGCCTGCTGCCGAAGTACCGCCGCCTGTCGATGCCAAAGCCGCGAAAGCGGACGATGACACCGAAGACGACGAGGCTGAAGCCAGCACCGACGACGAAGACGAAGTCGAAAGCGGCCCAGACCCGATCATTGCTGCCCAGCGTTTCGGCGCGGTTTCCGATCAAATGGAAATCACCCGCAAGGCCCTGAAAAAGCACGGTCGCTCCAACAAGCTGGCAATTGCCGAGCTGCTGGCGCTGGCTGAGCTGTTCATGCCGATCAAGCTGGTCCCGAAGCAATTCGAAGGCCTGGTTGAACGCGTTCGTAGCGCCCTTGAGCGTCTGCGTGCACAAGAGCGTGCGATCATGCAGCTCTGTGTCCGTGATGCGCGCATGCCGCGTACCGACTTCCTGCGCCAGTTCCCGGGCCACGAAGTTGACGAAAGCTGGAGCGACGCCCTGGCCAAAGGTAAGGCGAAGTACGCTGAAGCCATTGGTCGCCTGCAGCCGGACATCATCCGTTGCCAGCAGAAGCTGACCGCGCTTGAGACCGAAACCGGTCTGACGATTGCCGAGATCAAGGACATCAACCGTCGCATGTCGATCGGTGAGGCCAAGGCCCGCCGCGCGAAGAAAGAGATGGTTGAAGCGAACTTGCGCCTGGTGATCTCCATCGCCAAGAAGTACACCAACCGTGGCCTGCAATTCCTCGATCTGATCCAGGAAGGCAACATCGGCTTGATGAAGGCTGTGGACAAGTTCGAATACCGTCGCGGCTACAAGTTCTCGACTTATGCCACCTGGTGGATCCGTCAGGCGATCACTCGCTCGATCGCCGACCAGGCCCGCACCATCCGTATTCCGGTGCACATGATCGAGACGATCAACAAGCTCAACCGTATTTCCCGGCAGATGTTGCAGGAAATGGGTCGCGAACCGACCCCGGAAGAGCTGGGCGAACGCATGGAAATGCCTGAGGATAAAATCCGCAAGGTATTGAAGATCGCTAAAGAGCCGATCTCCATGGAAACCCCGATCGGTGATGACGAAGACTCCCACCTGGGTGACTTCATCGAAGACTCGACCATGCAGTCGCCAATCGATGTCGCCACTGTTGAGAGCCTTAAAGAAGCGACCCGCGACGTACTGTCCGGCCTCACTGCCCGTGAAGCCAAGGTACTGCGCATGCGTTTCGGCATCGACATGAATACCGACCACACCCTTGAGGAAGTCGGTAAGCAGTTTGACGTGACCCGCGAGCGGATCCGCCAGATCGAAGCCAAGGCGTTGCGCAAGTTGCGCCACCCGACGCGGAGCGAGCATCTGCGCTCCTTCCTCGACGAGTGACACCAGAACCCCCGGCCCAGGCCGGGGGTTTTGCTTTGTACAGATAAAATCCCGCGCAAATCCCCTCCCCCGCAATGCCCGTCTACACTCGAAACATTCCCCGTGCCATAACGAGACCGTTATGCCCAGATTGCCGACTGTGTTACTGCTGTCGCTGCTGACCTGGACCGCAACGGCTGGCGCGTTGACTCTTAGCGATGATGAGCGTGGCTGGCTGGCGGACCATCAGGAGTTGCGCGTGGGGGTGGACGCCTCCTGGCCACCTTTCGAATACCGTGATGAAGAGGGCCGCTACCAAGGCCTGGCGGCGGACTACGTACGCCTGATCCAGGAACGCCTGGGGGTCAGGATCAAACTGATTGAGCCGGTCAATTGGAGTGCCTTGCTGGAGCGGGCACGCCACAACCAACTCGACCTGCTGCCGGGCATCATGTCTACCCCCGAGCGCCAGGACTTCATGGCATTCACACGCCCTTACCTGGACTTTCCCATTGTCATCCTTGCCCATGAAGGCGGCGCCCGACCACGCAACCTCAATGACCTTTATGGGCTGAAGATTGCTGTGGTGGAAAATTATGCCCCCCATGAACTGCTACGCACCCACCATCCAGACCTCAACCTGGTGGCCCTGCCCAATGTCAGTTCGACGCTGCAGGCGTTGGCCACCGACGAAGTCGACGCCGTGGTGGGCGACCTCGCGTCAAGCGTCTGGAGTCTGCGCCAGCTCAAGCTCGATGGCCTGTACGTAAGTGGTGAAACGCCGTACCGCTATCAATTGGCGATGGGTGTACCACGGGACAACAAAATACTGGTGGGCATCCTGGACAAGGTTCTCGCTGACCTCAGCCCGGCCGAAACCGAAGCCATCCAGCAACACTGGGTGGGCAGCCTCACCGACCACCGTACGTTCTGGACCGACCTGCTGATGTACGGCCTGCCCGCCGTGCTGTTGTTGAGCACCGTATTGGCCATCGTCATTCGGATCAATCGCCGACTGAGCTCGGAAATTTCCCGCCGCGTCGCCCTCGAACAGGAACTGCGCAGCAGCGAATACCACTATCGCGGCCTGGTGGAGAGCCTGTCTGCCATCGCCTGGGAAGCCAGCGTTAGCGATTTCACCTACAGCTATGTGTCACCCCACGCCGAGGATCTGCTCGGTTACCCGCGCGCCCATTGGCTGATTCCGGGCTTCTGGCGCAATATCATTCACCCCGCCGACCTCATCCGCGCCGAAGCCTATTGCTACCGGGAAACCCGCGCCAACCGCGACCACAGCATCGACTATCGGGTGATCACGGCGGACGGCCGCTGCCTTTGGGTGCGCGACATTGTGAGCCTGATCGAACACGGCCATGAGCCAGTGTTGCGGGGCTTGATGATCGACATCAGCGAAGCCAAACGTACTGAAGAGGCGCTGCAGCTTTCCGAGCAAAAATTTGCTTCCGTGTTTCAGCAATGCCCGGACATCCTGGTGATCGCGCGACTGTCCGATGGCTGCCTGCTTGAGGTCAACAAAGCATTTGAGGACCAAGTGGGCCTGAAAGCCGCGCAGGTGATCGGAAAAACCGCGACCGCCCTGAATATCTGGGGCATCCCCGGTATCGGCCCCGATCTGTTGAAACGCGTGCAAACCACCAGCATTCGCAACCTGGAAATGCCCTTTCTGCGCAGCAATGGCCAGGCCTTTATCGGGCTGATTTCCGCCGAGCCGTTTCAACTCGACACCACTGAAGCCATTGTGGTGGTGGTCCGCGACATCACCCAGCTCAAGGAAACCCAGCAACAACTGCAAATCTCCGAAGAGAAATTCGCCAAGGCCTTCCACGCCTCTCCCGATGGCTTGCTGCTGAGCCGCCAGCGGGATGGCCTGCTGATTGAAGTGAACGATGGTTTCAGTCGCATCACCGGCTTCAACAGCACGACATCCCTCGACCAATCGACCCTTGACCTGGGCATCTGGGTCGATCTTAACGAACGCAAGCACATGCTGGAGTTGATGCATCAAGATGGATACGTGCGTGACTTCATCTGCCATATACGCCGCAGCGACGGGCAGATCCGGCTGTGCGAAGTCTCCAGCCGACCACTGCCAATTGCCGGTGAAGACTGCATGCTCACCATCGCCCGGGACATCACCGAGCGCCAGCTGATGCAGGAAAAACTGCAACAGGCCGCCACGGTATTCGAGAGTACCGCCGAGGGCGTATTGATCACCGACACGCGCCAGAACATCAGCGCCGTCAACCGCGCCTTCAGCGAGATCACCGGCTACAGCGAAGCCGAAGCCCTTGGCCAGACACCGCGCCTGCTCGCCTCCGGCCTGCATGACAGCGCCTTCTACGCCGCCATGTGGCACCAGTTGACGGCCCAAGGTCATTGGCAGGGCGAAATCTCCAACCGCCGCAAGAACGGCGAGTTGTACCCCAGCTGGCTGACCATCAGCGCCGTGCGCAATCGCGACCAGTTGATCACGCATTTTGTCGCGGTGTTTGCCGACATCTCCAGCCTCAAGCTGGCCCAGGCGCGCCTCGACTATCAGGCGCACCACGACCCGCTGACCGGCCTGCCGAACCGCACACTGTTTGAAAGTCGGCTGCAGGCGGCCCTCAACGGCCATCAGGAAACCGGCAAACAAGGCGCGGTGCTGTTTCTCGACCTGGATCGTTTCAAACACATCAATGACAGCCTCGGCCACCCGATCGGCGACCTGCTGCTCAAAGACATCGCCGTACGCCTCAAGGAGCAACTGCGTGACATCGACACCGTCGCGCGCCTGGGCGGCGATGAATTCATCATCCTGCTGCCCGGCCTGCAACACGCCAGCGACGCCGAGCAACTGGCCAATAAGCTGCTGGCCTGCTTCACCCCACCGTTCCAGGCCGGCGAACACGAGTTCTTCATCAGCGCCAGCATCGGCACCAGCCTGTACCCCCAGGACGGCACCGACGTGGCCACCCTGGTCAAGAACGCCGACGCCGCGATGTACCGCTCCAAGGCCAAGGGGCGTAACCGGGTCGAAAGTTACACCCGCGACCTGACAGCTCAGGCCAACGAGCGCGTGGCACTGGAGCACGAACTGCGGCGAGCCATCGAACGTGATGAGTTGGTCCTGTATTACCAGCCAAAACTGAGCCTGCTGACACAAGAATTGATCGGCGCCGAAGCCTTGATCCGCTGGCACCACCCCACCTTTGGCGACGTCTCGCCCGAACACTTCATTGCCCTGGCCGAAGAGAACGGCATGATCCTGCAGATTGGCGACTGGGTGCTGGAGCACGCCTGCCTGCAAATGCACACCTGGCAAAGCACTTTCGATGGTTTTGGCCCGCTATCGGTCAACCTCGCCGGCGCGCAACTGCGCCACCCTGGTTTACTGGCTCGTATCGAACAGCTACTACGCGACTACAGCCTCGAACCGGGCTGCCTGCAACTGGAGATCACTGAAAACTTCATCATGAGCCAGGCCGAAGAAGCGCTGGCAGTCCTGCACCAACTCAAGCGCCTGGGCGTACAGCTGGCGATCGACGATTTCGGCACCGGCTATTCGTCCCTCAGCTATCTCAAGCGCCTGCCACTGGATTTCCTGAAGATCGACCAGTCCTTCGTCCGCGGCCTGCCTGACGACCCCCACGACGTCGCCATCGTGCGCGCCATCATCGCCCTGGGCCACAGCATGCAATTCACCATCATCGCAGAAGGCGTGGAGAACCCCGCACAGCAAGCCTTCCTGGCCGCTGAAGGCTGCGAACAGATGCAGGGCTACATCGTCAGCCTGCCGCTACCGCCCGAGCTTTTTGCGGCTACCTTCCTTCGCAGGAGCATTGAGGATTTTTCGGATAGCACAGTGGAGAAACCATCGTTATAATCCGCGACCTACTGAGGGCCTATAGCTCAGTTGGTCAGAGCAGAGGACTCATAATCCTTTGGTCCACGGTTCAAGTCCGTGTGGGCCCACCAATTCGAAAGCCGCGCATTGCGCGGCTTTTGTGTGTCTGGCACAGACGTTTTGCGTGGGGGGCTGCGTACAACCTTACTTCGCAAACAACTGCCCAATATCCCTGAATGCCTTGAACTCCAACGCATTGCCGCACGGGTCGAACAGGAACAAGGTCGCCTGCTCACCCACCTGTCCCTTGAACCGAATATGCGGTTCCAACACAAACGTCGTCTGCCGCGCCTGTAAACGGTCTGCCAGGGCGTGCCAATCTTCCCAGCCCAGCACCACGCCAAAATGCGGCACGGGCACGTCGTGGCCGTCGACGGCGTTGGTGTGGGCGGCTTCCTGGGAGGCGGTTTTCGGGTGTTCGTGGATCACCAGTTGATGGCCGAAGAAGTTGAAGTCGACCCAGTGTTCGCTGGAGCGGCCCTCCTCCAACCCAAAGACGTCGCCGTAGAAGTGCCGTGCAGCGGCGAGATCGAATACCGGAATTGCCAGGTGAAAGGGCGCGAGTGTCATCAGTTCAAACCTCTATGGGCGTTAGTAACCCGAGTTTAGCCTTGCTCCCAACGATGAAAAGACGATAGTTTTTGCGTCGAGCTCAAAAATTTTTGATGAATCGAGACATCGATGCTGCGTGAATTGAAGACCTTTATTGCGGTAACGCGCCACGGGACGTTTGCGTCAGCGGGCATGCATATCGGGCTGACGCAGTCAGCGGTGAGTGCCCAGATTCGTCAGTTGGAGCAAGCGCTGGGCGTGCAGCTGTTCGACCGCACCGGCCGCCAGGCCACCCTGAATGCCGCCGGTTTGCGCGCATTACCCTTGGCCAAGGAGATTCTGGAGACCTTCAACCGCATGGCGGTGCCGGTGAATACCAATGAATACCGGGGTGAGTTGAAAGTCGGTGCTATCACTACGGCTCAAACCGGTTTGCTGCCCCAGGCGCTGGTGCGCTTGCGCCAGGCCGCGCCAACGGTTGAGTGCAAGTTGGTGCCTGGTGTCTCCCTGGAACTGTTGAACCAGGTCGACGCTGGAGAGTTGGATTCGGCAATCATCATTCGACCGCCCTTCGACCTGCCCAAGGAGTTGTATGTGCAGGTGCTGCGCAAGGAGCCGTTCGTGTTGGTCGTGCCGAACACATTGGTGGGCGACGACCCTTTGCACCTACTCAACACCCAGCCCCATGTGCGCTATGACCGTGCTTCGTTTGGCGGCCGACTCGTAAGCCGGTTTCTGCGCGAGCAGAAGCTTGAGGTGCAAGTGGCGCTGGAGCTGGATGAACTCGAAGCCATCGTCAGGATGGTGGAGTGTGGCCTGGGCGTATCGTTGATTCCAAAGGCAGGCTTGTGGCTGGAGCGCTCGCCCCAAGTAAGAATAATCCCGCTGGGCAAGCTGACTTTTTTCCGCGAGATCATCCTGCTGGGCCGCTACAGCCAACGTCACCTGCCGGTACCACAACTGTTTGCCCGCTGCCTGCTGGCCGATCCAAGCCTGTAACATGCGTTCCCATTGCCGCCCGTCACGGAGCCCCACGTGCCTGTTCTAGATGAAATCGATCGCCAGTTGATCGCCGCCTTGCAGATCAACGCCCGCGAAAGCGTGGCCATGCTTGCCCGGCAGTTGGGCATTGCGCGCACCACGGTGACGTCGCGCCTTGCGCGCCTGGAGAAAACCCAGGTGATCACCGGTTATGGTGTGCGCCTGGGTCAACGCGTGGCAGATGGCGGCTTGCAGGCCTATGTGGGGATCACCGTGCAACCGCGCTCGGGCAAAGAAGTGCTGCGCAGGCTGAGCGCCATGGCCCAGGTTCAACAATTGTGCGCGGTCAGCGGCGAGTTCGATTACGTGGCCTGGTTGCGCACCGATTCGCCGGAACAGCTCGATCAGTTACTGGACCAGATCGGCAGTGTCGATGGCGTGGAGAAAACCACCACATCGATCATCCTCAGTAACAAATTGGATCGCGGCCAACCAATCTGACCACCTAATTCGTCACTATGACTAAAAACAATTCATTCCGACGACACTTTGCGTCTTATTAACGAACGCAACGCTCCCTAAACTGGCTGCCATCTTTTCCTATACTCAGCGGGTCACTTCCCGCCGAGTCGTCAGCAAGGGCCCGCCATGAGCATTCCGTCCAGCACTATCAGCAAGACCCATCGCCACCCTGCCGACGGTAAAAAACCCATCACCATCTTTGGCCCGGATTTCCCGTTCGCCTTCGATGACTGGATCGAACACCCCGCCGGACTCGGCAGTATCCCCGCCGCCAATCATGGCGCCGAAGTGGCCATCGTCGGCGCCGGTATCGCCGGGCTGGTCGCCGCCTACGAGCTGATGAAGCTGGGCCTCAAGCCCGTGGTGTATGAGGCCTCGAAGATGGGCGGCCGTTTGCGTTCCCAGGCCTTCGAAGGCGCCGAAGGCATCATCGCCGAGTTGGGCGGCATGCGTTTTCCGGTGTCCTCTACCGCGTTCTATCACTACGTCGACAAGCTGGGTCTGGAAACCAAACCCTTCCCCAACCCGCTGACGCCGGCTTCCGGCAGTACGGTGATCGATCTCGAAGGCCAGACCCACTACGCACAAAAGCTGTCCGATCTGCCTGCGCTGTTCCAGGAAGTGGCTGACGCCTGGGCCGACGCCCTGGAAGCCGGCTCGCAGTTCGGCGATATCCAGCAAGCCATCCGCGACCGTGATGTGCCGCGCCTCAAAGCGCTGTGGAACAAGTTGGTGCCCTTGTGGGACGACCGCACCTTCTACGACTTCGTAGCCACCTCCAAGGCCTTCGCCAAGTTGTCGTTCCACCACCGCGAGGTGTTTGGCCAGGTAGGTTTCGGCACCGGTGGCTGGGACTCGGATTTCCCCAACTCCATGCTGGAAATATTCCGCGTGGTCATGACCAACTGTGACGATCACCAGCACCTGGTGGTCGGCGGCGTAGCCCAGGTGCCGATGGGCATCTGGCGCCATGTGCCGGAGCGTTGCGCCCATTGGCCCGCCGGTACCAGCCTGAGCTCGCTGCACCGCGGTGCACCACGGGCCGGGGTAAAACGCATCGCCCATGCTGCCGATGGCCGTTTCGCGGTGACCGACAACTACGGCGATACCCGCGAATACGCGGCCGTGCTCACCACCTGCCAAAGCTGGCTGCTGACTACCCAGATCGAGTGCGATGAAACACTGTTCTCGCAAAAGATGTGGATGGCCCTCGACCGCACGCGCTACATGCAATCGTCAAAGACCTTCGTGATGGTCGACCGCCCGTTCTGGAAAGACAAAGACCCGGAGACCGGCCGCGACCTGATGAGCATGACCCTCACCGATCGCCTCACGCGCGGCACTTACCTTTTCGACAACGGCGACGACAAGCCAGGGGTGATCTGCCTGTCGTACTCGTGGATGAGCGACGCGCTGAAAATGCTCCCGCAGCCCATCGACAAACGGGTGAAACTGGCGCTGGACGCCTTGAACAAGATCTACCCGAAAGTCGACATCAAGGCGCGCATCATCGGCGACCCGATCACCGTGTCCTGGGAAGCCGACCCGCATTTCCTCGGGGCCTTCAAAGGCGCGCTGCCGGGTCACTACCGCTACAACCAACGTATGTATGCGCACTTCATGCAGAAGGACATGCCCGCTGAACAGCGTGGGATTTTTATCGCCGGTGACGACGTGTCCTGGACTCCAGCATGGGTGGAGGGCGCGGTACAAACCTCATTGAACGCGGTGTGGGGCATCATGACCCACTTTGGCGGCAGCACTCACCCCGAGAACCCGGGGCCGGGTGATGTGTTCGATGAGATCGGGCCGATTGCCCTGGCTGACTAAGGAGTTGAACATGCGCGTCGCCCTGTACCAATGCCCACCGCTGCCGCTGGATGTCGCAGGCAACCTCAAGCGTCTGCACCAACTGGCGCATGAAGCATCCGGTGCCGATGTGCTGGTGCTGCCGGAGATGTTCCTCACCGGTTACAACATCGGTGCCGAAGCCGTGGGTGCCTTGGCCGAAGCCCAGGACGGGGAGTCTGCCCAAGCCGTTGCCGAAATCGCGCAGAGCGCCGGGCTGGCGATTCTGTACGGCTACCCGGAGCGGGCCGAAGACGGGCAGATCTACAACGCCGTGCAGTTGATCGACGCCCACGGCCAGCGCCTGTGCAACTACCGCAAGACCCATCTGTTCGGCGATCTGGATCACTCGATGTTCAGTGCCGGCGACGATGATTTCCCGCTGGTGGAACTCAACGGATGGAAGTTGGGGTTCCTGATCTGCTATGACCTGGAGTTCCCGGAAAACACCCGACGCCTGGCCCTGGCCGGTGCCGAGCTGATCCTGGTGCCCACCGCCAATATGGTGCCGTTCGACTTCGTCGCCGATGTCACCGTGCGGGCGCGGGCCTTCGAGAACCAGTGCTACGTGGCCCACGCCAATTACTGCGGGCACGAAGGCGATATCCAGTACTGCGGGCAAAGCAGCATTGCCGCACCAGATGGTCAGCGAATCGCCCAGGCCGGCCTGGATGAAGCCTTGATTGTCGGGACAGTGGACCGGCAATCGATCCTCGACGCCCGCGCCGCCAACCATTACCTGCAAGACCGGCGTCCCGAGCTTTACGGCCCGCTGTACAAGCCCTGACTGAATGGGTTTGTTAGCATAGGCACTTGCCCGTTCTGGAAGTGCCCATGCCCGCCCCGGCCCACCTTTATCCCGTTCACCTGACCCTGGCCAATGGCCTGCGGGTTTCCCTGCGCCATGCACCGCGCTTAAAACGTTGCGCGGCGGCGCTGCGGGTGGCTGCCGGTAGCCACGACGTGCCGTTGGCCTGGCCGGGGCTGGCGCATTTTCTTGAGCATTTGTTGTTTCTGGGAACCGAGCGATTTCCTGCAGGCGAAGGGCTGATGGCCTACGTACAGCGCCACGGCGGCCAAGTGAATGCAAGCACCCGCGAACGCACCACGGACTTCTTCTTTGAACTACCGGTTTCAGTCTATGCGCACGGGCTGGAGCGACTGGCGGACATGCTGACCCATCCGCGCCTGACCCTGAAAGATCAACGGCGCGAGCGCGAAGTGCTGCACGCCGAGTACGTCGCCTGGTCCCAGGATGCCAAGGCACAGCAGCAGGTGGCGCTGCTAGAAGGCTTGGCAGCGGATCATCCACTGCGCGGCTTTCACGCGGGCAACCGCGACAGCCTGCCGGTGGAGCGCGAGGCGTTTCAGCAAGCACTGCGGGAATTCCACACGCATTTCTATCAAAGCGGACAGATGACGCTGAGCCTCGCCGGCCCGGAGCCGCTGCAAGAACTGGAAGCCCTGGCGCAGCGTTTCAGCGCGCAACTGATCGCTGGCCCCTTGCATCCGCAGGCCTCACCACCGGCCTTGATGCAAGGCCAGGCTCGGCGCTATCAACACATCGACAACAACCACTTGCACCACGTCATCACCTGTGACGCGCCCCGTGAAGCCCTGGATTTCCTCTGCACCTGGCTCAATGCCTCTGCGCCGGGCGGGCTGCTCGCCGAGTTGAAAACCCGACACTTGGCCAGCGTCCTGCAGGCATCGGTGCTGTACCACTTCGCCGGTCAAGCCGTGCTGGACATCGACTTTACACTCGACAGCAAGGACGAACCGCCCACACACATTGAGACGCTGCTGCACGACTGGCTGAGCTTTTTCGCCCACAGCGATTGGACGCCACTGCGCGAAGAGTTCGCCCTGCTGAACGCTCGCCAACAACAGGTCCAGGGCGCCCTGGCATTGGCTCGAAACGACAGCGAAGACCTCAGTGAACAGGGCGTCGCCGCGCTCAAGGCCCTGCTTGATTCACTGCACTTGCCGCCCGCCGAACACCGTTGGCAACTGCCGCCGAACAACCCGTTCCTGCGCCCACCGGCCAAAGAAGAACGCGCCGGCCTGATCCGTGGCCAAACCAGCGCTCACCGAGGCTTGCGCACGTTTGCCCAGGATCGTTCACGGGGGCGAAGGGACGTATCGGCGCTGACCTTCAGCCAGGCCTTGGCGGATGACGGCGATGAAGGCGCGCTGTACGTGCAGTGGCGCTTCGACGCGCCAGCGCCTGCCGGGCTGGAAAACACCTTGCAGCCGTTGCGTGAACATGCGCGCCAGGCGGGCGTCGAATTATCTCTCGAAGCCACCGGCCATGATTGGTTGGTGAAGATAACCGGGCTGCACGAGCCGATGCCGGCCGTGCTGGAGGCGTTGGGGCAGCGCCTGAACCTGCCGCAGGAAACTGCCCCGGCACCTGCGCCCATGATCGCTATCCGGGAACTGCTCCAGGCCCTGCCCGCGTGCTGCGCCACCGGCCATGCCGACGCCAGCGAACAGCCTGGATCCTGGGCCACTGCACGCTGGCTCGGCCTGGGGCTGAGTCTGCCCGCCGCATGTGAAACGTTGATAAAGGCCGCCGCCGCCCGTCTGCCCGGGCAACCTGCACACTTCGAACCGTCTCTTCAACACCTCGGTGGTCAACGTGTGTGGCATACGGTTAAAACTGCCTCAACCGAAGCCGCGGTGCTGCTGTTTTGCCCGGCACCCAGCCAATCCCTGGCCGATGAAGCCTCATGGCGGCTGCTTGGGCACCTGCTCCAAGGGCCGTTCTACCAACGCCTGAGGGTCGAGTTGCAATTGGGCTACGCCGTATTCAGCGGTGTCCGACAGATCAACGGGCAAACCGGCCTGCTGTTGGGTGTGCAATCACCCAGCGTTTCACTGGCAGGTATCGTCGATCACCTGCAAACCTTCCTGAAACACCTACCGGTGTTGATCGACGGCAGCGTTGACGTGGGCAATCACGCCTTGGCACAGCAGTTCTGCGCCGCGACGTTACCGATCACCCAAAGCGCCGAACTGCTTTGGCACGCGCGCCTGGCGGGCCATCCGTCGGATTATCTGTACCGGCTTCAACAGCTGATCCAGGCCCGCACACGGGAGGACCTGCAACACGCGGCCCAACAGCTGCAGGACGCGACCGGCGGCTGGCGCTGCATCGCCAACGGCCCACCTGTCGACGAGAGCTGGCAACCGGCGAGCTGATCATTGCCAACCCTGCAACAGGCTTTTTCCACCAAGACAGCGCTAACTTGAGAAGAATTGCGTAACATTCCCACGCACACATCTGAACATCTCCGACTGGAGGTGGACTATATGTATTACTTGGTAGTAAACGTCCCATCCCTTCGTAGGAGTAAGAATATGACCTGGTCCAAACCTGCTTACACTGATCTGCGTATCGGCTTCGAAGTCACCATGTACTTCGCCAGCCGCTAAGCCGCTGGGTAATACAACGCCTCGGTTCGCCC
The DNA here is from genome assembly GCF_900005955.1 of Pseudomonas sp. 8 R 14. Lineage (NCBI taxonomy): Bacteria > Pseudomonadati > Pseudomonadota > Gammaproteobacteria > Pseudomonadales > Pseudomonadaceae > Pseudomonas > Pseudomonas sp. 8 R 14. The sequence goes on from NZ_CVTH01000055.1 coordinate 62,949, forward strand.
GGGGCGTTTTTGTTTTGAGCTTTGCTTGATGGAGCGGCCATGTTTGTCCAGATTCTAGGTTCCGCCGCTGGCGGCGGCTTCCCGCAGTGGAACTGCAACTGCGTGAACTGCGCAGGTTTTCGTGACGGCAGCCTGCGGGCGCAGGCGCGGACCCAGTCGTCCATCGCCATTTCCGACGATGGCGTGAACTGGGTACTGTGCAATGCCTCACCGGATATCCGCGCGCAACTCCAGGGTTTTGCGCCGATGCAGCCCGGCCGCGCACTGCGCGACACCGGCATCAGTGCCATCATCCTGATGGACAGCCAGATCGACCACACCACCGGCCTGTTGAGCCTGCGCGAAGGTTGCCCGCACCAGGTGTGGTGCACCGACATGGTCCATGAAGACCTGAGCACCGGCTTCCCGCTGTTCACCATGCTCACCCACTGGAACGGCGGCCTGGCCTGGAACCGCATCGAGCTGGATGCCAGCTTCACCATCCCGGCCTGCCCCAACCTGCGCTTCACCCCGTTGCCCCTGCGTAGCGCCGCCCCACCGTACTCGCCGCACCGCTTCGACCCGCACCCAGGCGATAACATCGGCCTGATCGTCGAAGACCTGCGCACCGGCGGCAAACTGTTCTACGCCCCGGGCCTGGGCAAGGTCGACGCGCCGTTGCTGGAGATCATGGCCGGCAGCGATTGCCTGCTGGTGGACGGTACGATGTGGGACGACGATGAAATGCAGCGCCGTGGCGTCGGCACCCGCACCGGCCGCGAGATGGGCCACCTGGCGCAAAATGGCCCCGGCGGCATGCTCGAAGTGCTGGAGCAGTTGCCCAAGCAGCGCAAGGTGCTTATCCACATCAACAACACCAACCCGATCCTCGATGAAGATTCTCCCGAGCGCGCGGAACTGGTGCGGCGCAATGTCGAAGTCGCTTACGACGGCATGAGCATCGAACTGTAGGAGCGGGCTTGCCCGCGAAAAACCCAAGGGCACCGTGCTCATTCAGAACGCCCACGTCATCGTTAACGACCTTCGCGAGCAAGCTCGCTCCTACAGGAGACCTCTTATGACTGATAGACCGATGAACACCGCCGAATTCGAAGCCGCCTTGCGGGCCAAAGGCGCCTTCTACCATATCCATCACCCGTACCACGTGGCGATGTATGAAGGCCGTGCCACCCGCGAGCAGATCCAGGGCTGGGTCGCCAACCGTTTCTATTACCAGGTGAACATCCCGCTGAAAGACGCGGCGATCCTGGCCAACTGCCCGGACCGCGAGATCCGTCGCGAGTGGATTCAGCGCCTGCTCGACCACGATGGCGCACCGGGTGAGGACGGCGGTATCGAAGCCTGGCTGCGTTTGGGCCAAGCGGTCGGCCTCGACCCCGACCAGTTGCGCTCCCAGGAATTGGTATTGCCCGGCGTACGCTTTGCGGTAGACGCCTACGTCAACTTTGCGCGCCGCGCCAGCTGGCAGGAAGCCGCCAGCAGCTCGCTCACCGAGCTGTTCGCGCCGCAGATCCACCAATCGCGCCTCGACAGCTGGCCGCAGCACTACCCGTGGATCGACCCCACCGGCTACGAATATTTCCGCACCCGCCTGGGCCAGGCGCGGCGCGACGTGGAGCATGGGCTGGCAATCACCTTGCAGCACTACACCACCCGAGAAGGCCAGGAGCGCATGCTGGAAATCCTCCAGTTCAAACTCGACATCCTGTGGAGCATGCTGGATGCCATGAGCATGGCCTACGAACTGAAACGCCCGCCGTATCACAGCGTGACCGAGCAGCGGGTGTGGCATAAAGGGATCACCCTATGAGCTTTGATCGCAGCAGAAAACCGACCTGGCGCCAGGGCTACCGTTACCAGTACGAACCCGCGCAAAAAGGCCATGTGTTGCTCTACCCCGAAGGCATGATCAAGCTCAACGACAGCGCCGCGCTGATTGGTGGCCTGATTGACGGTGAGCGCGACGTGGCGGCGATCATTACCGCCCTCGAAGAACAGTTCCCCGGCGTACCTGAGCTGGGTGACGACATCGAGCAATTCATGGAGGTCGCCCGTGCTGAGCACTGGATCACCCTTGCCTGAAAAACCCGCCATCGGCCTGCCGCTGTGGTTGCTCGCCGAGCTGACCTATCGCTGCCCGCTGCAATGCCCGTATTGCTCCAACCCGCTGGACTTTGCCGAGCAGGGCAAGGAGCTGAGCACCGAGCAGTGGATCAAGGTATTTCGCGAGGCCCGCGAGATGGGCGCGGCGCAACTGGGGTTTTCCGGCGGTGAGCCGCTGGTGCGCCAGGACCTCGCCGAGTTGATCGCCGAGGCGCGCAAGCTGGGGTTCTACACCAACCTGATCACCTCAGGCATCGGCCTGACCGAGCAGAAGATCAGCGACTTCAAGAAAGCCGGCCTGGACCATATCCAGATCAGCTTCCAGGCCAGCGACGAACAGGTGAACAACCTGCTGGCCGGTTCGAAAAAAGCCTTTGCGCAAAAACTGGAAATGGCCCGCGCCGTGAAGGCGCATGGCTACCCGATGGTGCTGAACTTCGTCACCCATCGGCACAATATCGACAAGATCGACCGCATCATCGAGCTGTGTATTGCGCTGGAGGCGGATTTTGTCGAGCTTGCCACCTGCCAGTTCTATGGCTGGGCACAACTCAATCGCGTGGGTTTATTGCCGACGAAGGAACAACTGGTGCGCGCCGAACGCATCACCAACGAATACCGTGCCAAGCTCGAAGCCGAAGGCCATCCGTGCAAGCTGATCTTCGTGACACCGGACTACTACGAGGAGCGCCCGAAGGCCTGTATGAACGGCTGGGGCAGTATCTTTCTGACCGTGACGCCGGACGGCACCGCCCTGCCCTGCCACGGTGCCCGACAAATGCCGGTGCAGTTTCCCAATGTGCGCGACCACAGCATGCAGCACATCTGGTACGACTCTTTCGGGTTCAACCGCTTTCGCGGCTACGACTGGATGCCCGAGCCGTGTCGTTCGTGCGATGAAAAGGAAAAGGATTTCGGTGGCTGCCGTTGCCAGGCCTTCATGCTCACGGGGGATGCGAGCAATGCCGACCCGGTGTGCAGTAAGTCCGAGCAGCACGGCATCATCCTCAAGGCGCGTGAAGAAGCCGAGCACGCTACCCAGACCATCGAGCAACTGGCCTTTCGCAATGAGCGCAATTCACGGATCATCGCAAAAGGCTGACGGGCTCAGCGCTTGGCGATGATGTACACGGCGTGAATGATGCCTGGGAAGTAACCGCACAAGGTCAGCAGAATATTCAGCCAGAACGCGCCGGCGAAACCCACTTGCAGGAACACACCCAGTGGCGGCAGCAGAATGGCGATGATGATACGAATGATGTCCATGGGTCAGCTCCAGAAAATCGGCTCGTGTGAGCCGTGTAGCTAATCGACCTTGGGCGTTCGTGAGGGTTCAGTGGGATCTGGCACCGGGCCATCCTTCAGGCCAGAATTTCTAACCCATGCTTTTGCACGATGCTAAGAAGTTTGAGCGCCATGCCGCTGGGTTGCTTCTCGCCAGATTCCCATTTCTTCACCGTGGAGGCGCTGGTATTCAGGTAACGAGCAAACACCGGTTGGCTGACATGGCTACTTTCACGTAGCTGCTTGATCTGTTCGGCAGGGATTTGCGCCGGGATCTTTGCAAGGCATGCCTCGTCGAACTCACGAAGAGTAGTTTTGTTGATGGCGCCAATTGCATAAAGCGCTTTGGCAGATTGGTGAACAGACTCAAGAATTTCGCTTTCATATTTTTTGGTCATGGTGCATCTCCACAAATTCCCCACTATCCAGAAGGTGTTGAACCTGTACCTCGTTTAACCCTTCATAAACCTTAGCCAGTGCTCGCAACGCGCTGAGTTCCTTATGGCTGATATTGCTTCGCCTCTACTTGTCAAAAAGAGAGTTATAAACCCAGTAATGCCTGCCCTTGGCCAAGACAATAGATCGATGTCGGTTCTCTTTGAGGCGTTTCTTCCAGACACCACCTCCCAAATTGTCAGCTTGCCCCCTGAGCAATTGGCCGAACGCCTCCCTCAACTCCGAATCACAGATCCACGCCTTTCTGGCCGCCTCAGCAAAATTCCTGGTTTTAAACAACCTAAGCCTCAGGGATATCCCTTCCCATAAACATACCACCCAGTGGCATAGATTAGAAGTGGAGCAACCAATGCTCCGTCGACAGTCCTTATCGACGCACGCTAAAAAGCCATTGTTTTCACAGGCGATCAATCAACGCTTTCAATCCAAAAATTTCACACGCAAAAAAACGCCCCCAGCCGAAAAAATCAGGCTGGAGGCGCCGCGTATACCGCGAGACGGTTCAGGAATGTGGGTTAAACGGCGATGCCCTTGCGGCATTGCAACTGGGCGGTGCGCACCCGGGAAAAAGCGCGGGCCAGGCGCAGGAGCATTTCGTCGATGTTGCTTTTGCTCACCGTAAGCGCCGGGGTGAAGCGCAGGCAGTCAGGTTGCGGGGCGTTGAGGATCAGGCCTTCGTGCAGGGCGGCTTTTACCACTGCATCTGCAGAATCATCCGACAGCGTCAGGCCCCACATCAGGCCGTGGCCGCGCAATGGGCCCTGGTCGTAGCGGTAGGCCAGTCGGGCAAGGCCTTCGCCCAGGTAAAGGCCGGATTCACGTACGTGTTCCAGGAAGCCGTGCTCCAGCACCGTATCGAGTACCGCCAGCCCGGCCGCTGCCATCAATGCGTTGCCATGATGGGTGCCTTCCAGCTCACCCACTTCAAAGCAACAGGCGTTGCCTCGCGCCAGCAGCGCAGCCAACGGCACGCCGCCGCCCAGGCCTTTGCCGAGGGTGATGATGTCGGCTCGCACACCGTATTGCTGTTCGGCAAGCAAGGTGCCGCAACGGCCGAGGCCGGTTTGCACTTCGTCGAGGATCAGCAGGATCCCCAGCTCGCGGCACAGCCGTTCAACCCCCTTGAGGTAATGTTCCGTCGCGGGGATCACACCGGCTTCGCTCTGGACCGGCTCCAGCAGGATGGCGACTGTCTGTGCATCGACCGCAGCATGCAGGGCCGGAAGGTCGTTGAAGGGCACATGGCTGAAGCCGGGCAATTGCGGTTCAAAGCGGTTTTCCAGATTGCCGGCCGACGCCGCCAGTGCCGCGAAACTGCGACCATGGCAACCATTGCTCGCACTGATAATGCGGTAGGCCTCGCCGCGATGCAGTTGGCCCCACTTGCGCGCCAGCTTGATCGCCGCTTCGCAGGCCTCGGCGCCACTGTTGAGCAGGTAGGCCTGGTCGCTGCCGGTACGATGGCACAGGCGGTCGACAAGATTGAGTTGAGCGCGGTTATGCAGCCCCAGGCCTGGATTGATCAGGGCCTGGGTCTGGTCGGCAAGGGCTTTGATCAAGACCTGCGGGCTGTGGCCGAGGCTGTTGGCAGCGTTGCCCTGGCTGAAATCCAGGTAGGCACGCTCGTCGCTGTCCCACAGCCACGAGCCCTGGCCACGAACGAAAACCTGAGGCGGCCTCGCCACGGTGGGCATCAGCGCCTCACTGGACAGCGTATCGGGTGAAGCCTCCAGCACCAGGTCGTCCAGGCTGGGCACGGGGCGACGCATATTGAAGAGATTCACAGCTTGCCCCCAGTGGCAACCGGACCTTGGTCGGTTTTCCCTGCAATCACTGTCTGAGGGTGTGTTGCCTTGCCTATGTAAACGCCATCAACATAAACGCTGTTCATTGCCCGATCCGGCCCTGTAAGCCCTGCGAATAGGCGCTAGACTAGGCGCCTCGGGGGCCACCGGCCATTTCGTTTTTCCAGCTTTTTCGATAAGCAAACCTTATGGATTTTAAGCAACTGCGTTATTTCGTCGCGGTGTATGAAGAAGGCCATGTGGGCCGTGCCGCTGAACGCCTGTCGATCTCACAGCCAGCGCTCTCACAACAGATCCGCCAGTTGGAGCGCAACCTCGATGTGAGCCTGTTCGAACGCAGCAGCAAACGCCTGCTGCCCACCCTGGCCGCCCATACGCTGTACAACCATGCCTTGCCGCTGATCGATGGCATGCAGCAAGCCGTCGAAGCCTTGCGTAACTTCAAGGGCCAGGCCATGCGCACCCTGGCCATCGGCGTGCTGCAAACCGTGCACACCAGCCTGGTCCCGCAAATGCTCGAGCGCGTGCGCAAGGCCCAGCCGCACCTGGTGGTGCAGATCTACGAATTGACCGGGATCGAGATTGAACGGCGGTTGCTTAACGGCTCGCTGGACATCGGCATCAGCTATCTGCCACCACGCCAGCCGGGGCTGCACGGTGTGTTGTTGTACGAAGATGAATTGAAGATAGTCATCCCCGAGGGCCATTCCCTGCGCGAATTCAAGAAAGTCTCGCTGAAACAGGCCGCCGAACTGCCGATGTTGTTGCTGGGGGAAGAGTTCCAGGTTCGACAGATCTGGCAGGGTCAGTTATCCAACCTCGGACGCCGGCCGCAGGTACAGGCGGAGTTGAATACCATGGTGGGGATTCTCGACAGCTTGCCTAACACCAAATTGGCCACGGTGCTGCCGGGACGCTCCCAGGACGAACACAACAGCCAGTCGCTGCTCTGGAAACCCTTGAGTGAACCCAGGGTGCCGTTAAAGGTAGGTTTGGTGTGTCGCGATGTACAGCGCCAGCAGGCAACCATGGCGCTGCTGCGCACCTTGCTGGAAGACGTGATGAATGCGCCGCAGGCCCTGCCCTGAAATTCGGCGCCTGACTTTTTCGCGGGCAAAAGAAAACCCCGCCGAAGCGGGGCTTTGCAGACTGTTTCCCTGACATCCATTTCACTCCGCCATCCTGGCAGAATCCTACGTGTCCGTGTTGTTGCTTTGCGCTTCCTGCGCGACGTCCATGTGAAGTAGATTATCCGTGGATCCAATTTGGCGATAGAGGACGATTAGCAGTACGTCATGTAAGAGAATGCTTACACGCCCTCCAAGCCGTTAGAACAGTGCCTCATCCAGCAAAAACAGTGATTCGCTACCGGCTTTTACCGACGCACTCAGCGAGTGAATACGTGGCAACAGACGCGCAAAGTAGAAGCGCGCGGTGCCCAGCTTGCTGGCGTAGAAGTCTTCCTCAGTCTCTTTGCCCAACGCGGCCTTGGCCATGCGCGCCCACATATAGGCGTAGGCCATGTAACCAAATGCATGCAAATACTCCACCGAGGCTGCGCCGATCTCGTTCGGATTGGTCCTGGCACGATCCAGCACCCAGGCGGTCAATTCGTCCAGGTTATCCACCGCTGCGCCCAGTGGCTGGGTGAACTCCGCCAATTCGGGCCCCGCCGAGGCGATGAACTGGCGAATCTCGTCGGCGAACAAGGTGTAGAACGCACCGCCGCTGCCGACGATCTTGCGTCCCATCAAATCCAGTGCCTGGATGCCGTTGGTGCCTTCGTAGATCTGGGTGATACGTACATCACGCACCAGTTGCTCCTGGCCCCACTCACGAATGTAACCGTGGCCACCAAACACTTGCTGGCCGAGCACGGTGGTTTCCAGGCCCAGGTCGCTGAGGAACGCCTTGGCGACCGGCGTCAACAAGGCCACCAGGTTATCGGCCCGCTCGCGGGCAGCGGCATCTTCACTGAACTTGGCGATGTCCAGCTGCGTCGCCACATAGGTGGAAAACGCGCGTCCGCCTTCGTTGGAGGCTTTCATGGTCAACAGCATACGGCGCACGTCGGGGTGGACGATGATCGGGTCGGCCACTTTGTCTTTGGCCTGGGCACCGGTCGGCGCACGGCTTTGCAGGCGGTCCCGCGCATATTCAATCGCGTTCTGGTAGGAGCGCTCGCCGGACGCCAGGCCCTGGATACCCACGCCAAGGCGCTCATAGTTCATCATGGTGAACATCGCCGCCAACCCACGGTTGGGTTCGCCCACCAGGTAGCCAACGGCTTCGTCGAAGTTCATCACGCAGGTGGCGGATGCCTGGATACCCATCTTGTGTTCGATGGAGCCGCAGCTCACCGGGTTGCGCGCGCCCAGGCTGCCGTCGGCGTTGACCATGAACTTCGGCACCAGGAACAGCGAAATCCCCTTGGGACCGGCCGGTGCGTCCGGCAGTTTGGCCAGCACCAGGTGAATGATGTTCTCGGTGAGGTCGTGTTCACCGCCAGTGATAAAGATCTTGGTTCCGCTGATCCTGTAGGAACCGTCTGCCTGCGGCTCGGCCTTGGTGCGGATAATCCCCAGGTCGGTACCCGCGTGTGCTTCCGTCAGGCACATGGAGCCTGCCCACTCGCCGGAATACATCTTCGGCAGGTAGATGGCCTTGAGTTCCTCGCTGGCATGGGTGTTGATCGACACGCAGGCGCCGGAGGTCAGCATCGGGTACAGGCCGAACGCCAGGCTTGACGAGTTGATCATCTCCTCGACCTGGGCCGATACCGCCTTGGGCATGCCCATGCCGCCAAACACGGGGTCGCCGCCTACGCCGACCCAGCCACCTTCAGCGTAGGTCTTGTAGGCCTGTGGATAACCATCCGGAGTAAACACCGCCGTGTTATCCCAGCGGCAGCCCTGTTCATCGCCGCCACGGCTGAGCGGGGCGATGGATTTGGCGGTGACCTTGCCGGCTTCTTCGAGGATGGCCTCTACGGTTTCGGCGTCAACGCTGTCTGCCAATGCCGGCAATTGGGCCCAAGTGGTGGCGACCTCAAAGACTTCGTTGAGGACGAAGCGCATATCACGCAGCGGCGCTTTGTAATCAGCCATGGCAAACCTCGTGAGAACGTGAAAAGTGATTCGATAGGATCGGTTTTACAGGCTCCGAGTGTACCCGAACAACTTTTCAGACACATAGGGTCCACTTGTGACTGACTGGTATTTTTAAGTCATCACAGCGCAAACGACTCCGCAGGCAGACTCATCAGGCATTCGCTGCCCGCTTCCACGGCGGCGCGGTGGGTTGCGGTACGTGGCAACAGGCGCTTGAAGTAAAAGTCGCAGGTCGCCAGCTTGGCCTTGGCGAAGTCAGTGTCATCGTGCGCCAGCGCTGCAATGGCCATCCGAAGCCACAGGTAGGCGAGGATGATGTAACCGCTGTACATCAAGTAATCCACCGCCGCTGCGCCCACCTCATCCGGGTTTTTCATCGCGGCCATACCGACCTGGGTAGTCAGCTCGCCCCATTCCTGATTCAGTTGATTAAGCTGCACCACATAGCCCTTGAGCTGCGCATGTTCGGCATTCGCCGCGCAAAACTTATGCACGATTTTGGTAAAGCCGCGCAGCAGCTTGCCCTGGCTGCCCAACACCTTGCGCCCCAGCAGGTCGAGGGCCTGGATGCCGTTGGTGCCTTCGTAGATCGGCGCAATCCGCGCATCGCGCGCCAGTTGTTCCATGCCCCACTCACGAATGTAGCCATGGCCGCCGAATATCTGCATGCCGTGGTTGGTCACCTCCAGCCCGGTGTCGGTCATAAAGGCTTTGCAGATGGGAGTGAGGAACGCCAACAGGTCTTCGGCCTCCTGGCGCTGGCCGGCGTCGCTGCAAAGGTGCGCGGTGTCGAGCAACTGCGCGGTGAAATAGGTCAGTGCGCGGTTGCCTTCGTTGAAGGCTTTCATGGTCAGCAGCATACGGCGCACATCGGGATGCACGATGATCGGGTCGGCGGCTTTCTCCGGGGCCTTGGCGCCGGTCAGCGCGCGCATTTGCAGGCGGTCGTTGGCGTACTTGATCGCGCCCTGGAAGCTCGCCTCGCCATTGCACAGGCCCTGCATGCCGGTGCCCAGGCGGGCGTGGTTCATCATGGTGAACATGCAGTTGAGGCCCTTGTTCGCCTCGCCAATCAAAAAGCCCTTGGCGCCGTCGAAGTTGAGCACGCACGTGGCCGAGGCCTTGATGCCCATCTTGTGCTCGATAGAGCCGCAGTGCACCGCATTGCGCTCAGCCGAATCCACATGGAACTTGGGCACGATAAACAGCGAGATACCCTTGGTGCCCGCCGGCGCATCCGGCAGCTTGGCCAGCACCAGATGGATGATATTGGCGCTCATGTCGTGCTCACCGGCCGAGATGAAGATCTTGCTCCCGGTGATCGCGTAGCTGCCATCCGCCTGGGGCACGGCACGGGTCTTGATCAGGCCCAGGTCGGTGCCGCAATGGGCTTCGGTCAGGCACATGGTGCCGGTCCATTCGCCTGCGGTGAGTTTGCTCAGGAACGTGGCCTTCAGCTCTTCGGTGCCGTGGGCGTGGATCGCCGACATCGCGCCGTGGGTCAGGCCCGGATACATGCCCCACGAGGTGTTGCTGGAGCCGATCATCTCGCTGAGCACCAGGCCCAACGATTGCGGCAGGCCCTGGCCGCCGTAGGCCGGGTCTGCCGCCACACCGTGCCAGCCGCCCTCGACGTACTGGGCGAAGGCTTCCTTGAAGCCCTTGGGCGTCGTCACCACGCCGTTGTCGAAATGGCAGCCCTCCTCATCACCACTGCGGTTGAGTGGCGAAAGCACGTTCTCGCAGAATTTGGCACCTTCTTCCAGGATTGCACTGACCATGTCCGGACTGGCGTCCGTGGCGCCCAGGGCAGCGTAGTGGCCGTGGAAATCAAACACGTTGTCGATCAGAAAGCGCATGTCGCGCAGTGGAGCTTTGTACTCAGGCATGGCGATGTCTCCGGCAGCAGATCCTTTCAACCTACTGCCGGCCAGCGCCTCGGACAATCATTGTAGAACCGCTGAATACAGCGCCATCACTCAACCGGCAGCGCTCTGCATGCGCACCGCGCCACGGCGGGTCTGCCCGGCCGCAACCACACAGTTACGCCCCGCGCCCTTGGCGGCGTACAGCGCCTGGTCGGCGGACTTGAGCACTTCTTCCGCCGTGCGCTGGTCGATCTGGCGTTCGGCCACGCCGATGCTGACCGTCACAGACACACTCGACGCGCCGCTGCCCGCCCGGCGTTGACGGCCTTGTTGATCATCCTGGGGCCGGTCCGAATTACGCAGCTTAATGTCATAGTTGGCGACGATCTCGCGGATTTCCTCCAGGTGCGGCATGCACTCATCCAGGGTCTTGCCGGCGAACACCACGGCGAACTCTTCACCGCCGTAGCGGTAGGCACGTCCACCCCCATTGACCTTGGACAGCTTGCTCGCGACCAGGCGCAGCACCTGGTCGCCCACATCGTGACCATGGGTGTCATTGAAGCGCTTGAAGTGATCGACGTCGGTCATTGCCAGCACATAGTTGCGCCCCAGCCGCTGCATGCGTTCGTTCAGGGCACGGCGCCCCGGCAGGCCGGTCAGTTCGTCGCGGAACGCCATTTGATAAGCCTCGTGGGCCACGCCGGCGGCGATCATCAGCATGACCTGGCTGCACATGATATTCAGCGTGAACGGCAGGATGAAGGTCTGCGGCAACATCCAGAACATCCCCAGCAAGCCCACCAGTTGCGCTGCATGCAGCGGGCGCGGCTGGTACCAGTATTGCGCCGCCAGGGCGAGGAAGCCGACCAGGAACATCGGGTAAGACAACTGGATCAGGCTCATCCAGGTCCCATGCAGAGCGGGCCAGCGGATCTCCGCCAGCCAGTTCAGCAGTGCCTGGGGATAACTTTGCTCCAGGGCCAGCGCCACGCTGCCGATTGCCAGCAGCACCGCACAACGGGCAACGAAGTCGCGAAACAGGTGGGTCTTCTCCTGCCACAGCGCGTAGATGCTGAACAGCAACGGCAATAACAGGCAACACAGGTGAAACACCACGGCCGCGTCTTCGCGCACGCGGCCATTGTCGCGATAGAAATCGGTCTGGGTATCGAGCAGGAAGTAGGCGATGTACACCGTGATCATCAGGAACAATTCACGCTGACGGCGATAAACCGCGCAGTACGAACCGCCCAGCAACAGCACCAGGGTCGGCAACACATTGAACAGCGAGGTGAAGAAGACGCTGAGGTCCTTGACGTACGCAGCCGAGAGCCCGGCCAGCAACAGCAGCAACGAAGGAAGAAAGTGACTGAAACGTAAAGCAGACACGCGTGACAAGGGTAAAACTCCGACCCGCAAAAAGTAGTGGCACTGTGCCTTGATGCGAACAGTTAAGCACACCCTGCCCGTCATGTATCACATTGCCATCACTGTAACGGCAGCCGGAGAAAATCCCTGAGCGCTGCACTGTGTTTTTTATCCCCCAATGAAAAAACCGCCGCTCCCAAGGGAAGCGACGGTTTCAAATGAACCCGGTAAGGCTTAGTAAGCCAGGCCGAAGTCTTCTTCTTTCATGTCCATCAGGTTACTGGCGCCCGACAGCATGGTGGCCACGTGGGTACGGGTCCGCGGCAGGATGCGCTGGAAGTAGAAGCGCGCGGTTTGCAGCTTGGCGGTGTAGAACGCTTCTTCGCTGGTACCGGCGGCGAGTTTTTCGGCAGCCAGGCGCGCCATGTCGGCCCAGAAGTAAGCCAGGCACGCGTAACCGGAGTACATCAGGTAATCCACCGAAGCGGCCCCCACCTCTTCGCGGTCTTTCATCGCGGCCATGCCGACCTTCATGGTCAACTCGCCCCACTCTTTGTTCAGCGCAGCCAGCGGTGCCACGAATTCCTTGACCGCGTCGTTGCCTTCGTTGGCCTGGCAGAACTTGTGCACGATCTTGGTGAAGCCCTTGAGCGCTTCGCCCTGGGTCATCAGCACTTTACGGCCGAGCAGGTCCAGTGCCTGGATGCCGGTGGTGCCTTCGTACAGCATGGAGATACGGCTGTCGCGAACGTTCTGCTCCATGCCCCACTCGGCGATAAAGCCGTGGCCGCCATAGATCTGCACGCCGTGGTTGGCGGATTCAAAACCGACTTCGGTCATGAACGCCTTGGCAATCGGAGTCATGAATGCCAGCAGGCCGTCGGCCTGTTTCTTGGCCTCGTCGTCGGTGCCGTACTTGACGATGTCCACTTGCTTGGCGGTGAAGTACACCATCGCACGGTTACCTTCGGCGAAGGCTTTCATGGTCAGCAGCATGCGGCGCACGTCAGGGTGCACGATGATCGGGTCAGCGGCCTTTTCCGGCGCTTTCGGGCCAGTCAGGGAACGCATCTGCAAGCGATCGCGGGCGTATTTCAGGCCGCCCTGGAAGCCGATCTCGGCGTGGGCCAGGCCTTGCAGCGCGGTGCCCAGGCGAGCGGTGTTCATAAAGGTGAACATGCAGTTCAGGCCTTTGTTCGCCGGGCCGATCAGGAAACCGGTGGCCGCGTCGAAGTTCATCACACAGGTGGCGTTACCGTGGATACCCATCTTGTGTTCCAGGGAACCACAGCTCACGGCGTTGCGCGCACCGATCGAGCCGTCGGCGTTGGGCAGGAACTTGGGCACGATGAACAGCGAGATGCCTTTGGTACCCGCCGGTGCGTCCGGCAGGCGGGCCAGCACGATGTGGACGATGTTGTCGGCCATGTCGTGTTCACCGGCCGAGATGAAGATCTTGGTACCGGAGACTTTGTAGGAACCATCGGCCTGAGGCTCGGCCTTGGTGCGCAGCATGCCCAGGTCGGTACCGCAGTGTGGCTCGGTCAGGCACATGGTGCCGGTCCACTCGCCCGACACCAGCTTGGTCAGGTAAGCCTCTTGCTGCTCGGGGGTGCCATGCTCGGAAATGGTGTTCATCGCACCATGGGACAGGCCCGGGTACATGCCCCACGACCAGTTGGCTTCGCCGACCATTTCGCTCACGGCCAGGCCCAGGGATTCCGGCAGGCCTTGGCCACCGTGCTCCACGTCGTGGGCCAGGCTTGGCCAGCCGCCTTCGACAAATTGCTTGTAGGCTTCTTTGAAACCAGCAGGGGTTTTTACGCCAGACTCACTCCAGGTGCACCCTTCGATGTCACCCACGCGGTTCAACGGTGCCAGCACTTGCTCACAAAACTTGGCGCCTTCTTCGAGAATGGCGTCAACCATGTCCGGGGTAGCGTCCTGGCAAGCCGGCAGGCTTTGATAGTGCGCTTCATAGCCGAGCAGTTCGTCACGAACGAAGCGAATATCACGCAAGGGGGCCTTGTAGTCAGGCATAGCGATAAACCTCTGCTGATGTATCTGGAATGAACAACCGCGTGGATTTGTTATGGCGGTCAAACAGGTGTTTGAAACATACGTTTACGACCTAGGGATGTCAAGCGTCGTCCAGACACCGTTTGTCATGACGCGGGTCAATGGCAGGCATGGCGAGGCCTGCGGCGGGATGCCACAAGGTGTTCAGAAGAAAATGGAGGATTGCGCAAAGGCGACCAGCCCCAGGAAGAAGCCGGTCGTACGAAAGAGGGGTTAAGCGAAGGTGTCGATCAGGGTACCGAGCATTTCGTCTGAAGCCTTGGCGACCTTGGCGCCCAACTCCACTTGAAACTTGCCTTGGGCCATTTCAACCATATTGCTCGCCGAGTTCGTCGGCTGGGCGCGGTCATTGGCTTGCAACCGGTCGCGCTGTGCGTCCGACGGCTGGGTGGTCGCGGCGCTGGCAATCCTGCCGGCGGCCTGGTCGACACGGCTCTGCCCGGCCTGAATGGTGCTCAGCCCCGAGTAAAACGCGCTGCTGCCAGAGATGTCCATGGCTTCAACCTGCCTTTAGAGAATCGTGAAGTTGAATTGAAGCAGACATACTGGCAAAAAGCCCGTTAAAAACACTAATGGCATAATGCCTTGCCGATAGCCAGAATCAGTCAAGCAGGTCCAGTTGCAGGTACTCAGCTACCGCCTCGGCGCCGGCGTGCTTGAGCTTGGGCACTCGTCCAAGGCATGGCGCGGGCAAACGCTCGGCCAGGGTGGCGAGGTTTTCTTCCAGACGAGAGGTCTTGGGGTCGATGATATTCGCCACCCAACCGGCCAAGGGCAAACCGTCCCGGGCGATGGCTTCGGCGGTGAGCAAGGCATGGCTGATGCATCCCAGGCGCACGCCCACCACCAGGATCACCGGCAGTTGCAGCGCCATGGCCAGGTCCGACAGGTTGTCCTGGTCAGCCAACGGCACACGCCAACCGCCTGCGCCTTCGATGAGGGTGAAATCCGCCTGACGCGCCAGAATCTGCTGCATGGGTTTCAACAACGACTGCACCGTCAGCGCGACGCCGGCCTCCCGCGCGGCCAGATGGGGCGCGATGGCGGGTTCGAACGCCACCGGGTTGACCTCGGCATAACTCAACGGCAATGAACATTCGGCCAGCAGCGCCAGGGCATCGGCGTTGCGCAAGCCCTTGGCCGTGACCTGGCAGCCGGAAGCCACGGGTTTTCCCGCGGCAGTACTTTTGCCGGCTAGCCGAGCGGCGTGCAACAGGCCGGCGGCGATAGTGGTCTTGCCGACATCCGTATCGGTGCCGGTGATGAAATAGGCGGCGCTCATAGGGGCTTCTCCAGGACGGCGTACACCACTTGATAAGTGGCCGGCAGTCCCTCGGCCTGACGGAACTGCTCGTAGGCGTCTACCAGTGCAACAATCCGCGCACGGCCCGTCAACCCTCCCGGGCGGCCCGGATTGAGATTGTGCGCACCGAGCGCCTTGAGCTCATGGGTCAGGCTGCGCACATCCGGATAATGCAGCACATGGGCACGTCGCTCCAGGCTGACCACGCGCAAACCGCTGGCCGCGCACAACTGCTGGTACGCCTCGAAAGTGCGGAAGCGATTGACGTGCACCAGGCCATCCGCCGCCCGCCAGCTTTCGCGCAACTCATCCAGCGTCCCGACGCACAAACTGGCGAACGCCAGCACGCCACCCGGCTGCAGCACGCGATAGGCCTCGCTGAGCACCGCCTCGAAGTTCGCACACCACTGCACCGCCAGGCTGGAGAAGAGCAGCTCGAAGCTCTCGGCTTTCAGCGGCAAGCGTTCTGCATCACCCGCGACAAAATGATGTGCGCCACCCAAAGGCCGGGCATGGTTAAGCATGCCCTCGGCAATATCCAGCGCCACACCTTGGCTGGCGGGCAACAACTCGCCCAGCACACGGCTGAAATAACCCGTGCCGCAGCCCATATCCAGCCAGTGCCGTGGCGCACACGCTGATGGCAGGCGGGCCAGCAGCCCATGCCCTACGGCGCGCTGCAACTCGGCGACGCTGTCGTAACTGGCCGCCGCACGGGAAAACGACGCCGCCACCTGACGTTTGTCCGGCAAGGCGCCCGGCAGGGAGGGATGGGATAAATCAGTCATCGACGCACTCATGCAAAAAAGCCTGGATGGCCCCCGCCACACCGTGGGGGTCTTCCAGAAGAAAAGCGTGACCAGCCTGTTCAATCAGGCCGATTTCCACATCCGGCAGCAGCCTCAGCAGGTCGCTGGCGGCTTCGGCGGGCACCAATCCGTCCATGCCGGCGAACAGGTGCAACTGTGGGCCGCGATAAGCCAGCAAGGCTTCGCGGGTATCCAGTTGGGCCAGCAGTTCCAGACCGGGCATCAACACGCTGGACGCTGAATGCGGCGCGCCACTGACCAGCAGGCGCGACAGCCCCCGCGGGTCCTCGGCGCCCTTGGCGCACAACAGGCCGAAGCGCTTGAGGGTGACTTGGGAGTCGGCATGGCAGCCGGCCAGGAACGCATCGAAGGTCGCGGCGGGCATCCCATGGGGCCAGCCGTCGTGTGCGACGAAGCACGGGTTGCTCGCCAGGGTCAGCAAGCCGCAGCAACGCTCGCCGCGCCGCGCCGCCAGTTCGGCAGCGAGCATGCCGCCCAGGGACCAGCCGCCCAGCCAGGCGTTGTCGGGCAGGGTAGCGTCGAGTTCGTCGAGCCATTCATCGAGGTCGCTGGAAGCAAGCGCCGGCAATGGCTCGACCTGCACCTGCAGGTGTGCGTCCAGGCCACGCAAGGCGGCGGCCAAAGGCTCCAGCGGCGATACGCCGAGACCCCAGCCGGGCAGCAGGATCAGTCGATCACGCATGGTCGGGCTCCGTGGCACCAGACAAGCGGAAACACTCTTCCAATGCGTTTAACAATAGCTGTACCTGCGCCTCGCTGTGGGCTGCGGTCAAGGTCACGCGCAAACGCGCGCTGCCGGCGGGTACGGTGGGCGGGCGGATCGCCGTGACCATCAGGCCCCGCTCACGCAGCATCTGCGACAGTCGCACGGCCTTGGCACTGTCGCCGATCAGGATCGGCTGGATCGGTGTAAAGCTGTCCATCAAGTCCAGGCCAAGCTGCTCGGCGCCCTGGCGAAACTGACGAATCAGGCGGTCGAGGTGCTCGCGCCGCCAATGTTCGGTGCGTAGCAGCTCCAGGCTTTTCAGGGTGGCGCAGGCCAGCGCCGGCGGTTGGCTGGTGGTGTAGATATACGGCCGGGCAAACTGGATCAGGCTTTCGATCAGGTCCTCACTGCCCGCGACAAACGCGCCCGCCGTGCCGAACGCTTTGCCCAGGGTGCCGACCAATACCGGCACGTCGTCCTGGCTCAAGCCGAAATGCTCGACGATCCCGCCGCCATTAGCGCCGAGCGGACCAAAGCCATGGGCATCATCCACCATCAACCAGGCGCCTTTGGCCCTGGCTGCACGGGCCAGTGCCGGCAGGTCGGCCAGGTCGCCGTCCATGCTGAACACACCATCGGTGACCACCAGCGTATTACCGGTGGCTTTCTCCAGGCGCTTGGCCAGGCTGATCGCGTCGTTGTGCAGGTAGCGATTGAAGCGCGCACCGGACAGCAAGCCGGCATCCAGCAGCGAGGCATGGTTGAGACGGTCTTCCAGCACCGTATCGCCCTGCCCCACCAACGCCGTGACCGCACCGAGGTTGGCCATGTAGCCGGTGGTAAACAGCAGCGCACGCGGGCGGCCAGTGAGATCGGCCAGCGCCTCCTCCAGTTCATGGTGCGGCGTGGAATGGCCCACCACCAAGTGCGAGGCACCGCCGCCCACGCCCCAATGGGACGCCCCGGCGCGCCAGGCCTCGATCACTTGCGGGTGATTGGCCAGGCCCAGGTAATCGTTATTGCAGAATGCCAGGAGGGGTTGACCGTCAACCACCACCGCCGGGCCTTGGGGGCTCTGGAGCAGCGGGCGTTGACGGTAAAGGTGTTCGGCACGGCGGGCAGCGAGGCGCGCGGAGAGATCAAAAGACATGCAGGCCTCGGGGTGGCAGGTGCAACTCGGTCAAAACATATGGGAATCAAACAACGGCGTTATAGAACTGCTCGCTGCTCTTCTGCTCCACCAACGCCTGTTCGATGGCCGCCTGGTGCACTTCATCCGCATGCTCTTCACGGGCTTCCGGCAGGATGCCCAGGCGCGAGAACAGTTGCATGTCCTTGTCGGCCTGAGGGTTGGCGGTGGTCAGCAGTTTGTCGCCGTAGAAGATCGAGTTGGCACCGGCAAAGAACGCCAGGGCCTGCATCTGCTCGTTCATCGCTTCGCGCCCCGCCGACAGGCGCACATGGGATTGCGGCATCAGGATGCGCGCCACGGCCAGCATGCGGATGAAATCGAACGGGTCGATGTCCTCGGCATTTTCCAACGGTGTGCCGGCGACTTTCACCAGCATGTTGATCGGCACCGACTCCGGATGCTCCGGCAGGTTGGCCAACTGGATCAGCAGGTTGGCGCGGTCATCAAGGGACTCGCCCATGCCAAGGATGCCGCCGGAGCAGATCTTCATCCCCGACTCACGCACATAGGCCAGGGTTTGCAGGCGCTCGCTGTAGGTACGGGTGGTGATGATACTGCCGTAGAACTCCGGCGACGTATCCAGGTTGTGGTTGTAGTAATCCAGGCCGGCCTGGGCCAGGGCTGCCGTCTGGTCCTGGTCGAGACGGCCGAGGGTCATGCAGGTTTCCAGGCCCATGGCCTTCACGCCTTTGACCATCTGCAGCACATAAGGCATGTCTTTGGCCGACGGGTGTTTCCAGGCGGCGCCCATGCAGAAACGGGTCGAACCGATGGCCTTGGCGCGAGCGGCCTCTTCGAGGACCTTCTGCACCTCCATCAGCTTTTCTTTTTCCAGGCCCGTGTTGTAGTGGCCCGACTGCGGACAATATTTGCAATCTTCCGGGCAGGCACCGGTCTTGATCGACAGCAGGGTCGACACCTGTACACGGTTGGCATCGAAATGCGCGCGGTGCACGGTCTGCGCCTGGAACAACAGGTCATTGAACGGCTGCACGAACAACGCTTTGACTTCGGCTAAGGACCAATCGTGACGCAAGGTGGCGGTGGTGCTGGCGCTCATGGGCGATTCCTTGATTATGCTTTGGCAAGCGCTGCGGGAAGGGGCGATATCCACAGGCACGACACGGATGCTCGGCATATTTAAGGAAGATTCATGCACTGTCAACCAAGCTACAAACACGAAGTTTACATCTGGTCAAAAAACATACAGACATGTTTAATCTGCGACGAGACGACTGAAACCGCCGACTGTGTCTGCAACGTCTGCGAAACCGAGCTGCCCTGGCTGATGGAGCATTGCGAAATCTGCGCCCTGCCTTTGGCGATGGACGGCCTGGTCTGCGGCCAGTGCCTGAGACAACCGCCCGCCTTTAAACACGTGATCGCCCCCTGGACCTACAGCTTTCCGGTGGACACCCTGATCAGTCGCTTCAAGCACCAGGCACGCTGGCCCCTCGGGCATATGCTGGGGCGCTTGCTGGGGCACTACTTGCAACATCGCTTCGACAACCACTCACTCACCCGCCCGGACATGCTGCTGCCAGTGCCCATGGCCCGCAGGCGCCTGCGTGAACGGGGCTATAACCAGGCGCTGATGCTGGCGCGCTGGCTCAGCGTCGACCTCGACCTTCCCCACGATGAACATCTATTGCTACGCCCTTATGAAACCGTCGCGCAGCAAGCCCTCGACGCCAAGACGCGCAAGCGCAACCTGCTCAACGCCTTCGCCCTGGCCCCGGGTGCCGAGGTGCGCGGCCGCCACCTGGCACTGGTGGACGACGTGCTCACCACCGGCGCCACCGCCCACAGCCTGGCGCGGTTATTGATCAACGCCGGCGCGCGACAGGTAGACGTGTACTGCCTGGCCCGCACGCCAAAGCCTGGCACTTGACTCTCATGCCTCGCGGCCGCAACGTCCGCTCATCCCACCACAGCGAATGCCCATGTCCCTACCGACGCTGCTCAGCCAACATATTGTCCGCCGCCCCCAGCGTATCGCCCTGCTGGGGCATATCGCCGAGCAGGGCTCCATCACCCGCGCCGCCAAAAGTGCGGGCTTGAGCTACAAGGCCGCCTGGGACGCCATCGACGAGCTGAACAACCTGGCGCAAAAACCCTTGGTCGAACGCAGTGTCGGCGGCAAGGGCGGCGGCGGCGCCAAACTCACGGCCGAGGGTGAACGGGTGTTGCGCCTCTACCAGCGCCTGCAAGTGTTGCAGGCCGAAGTGCTCGGCTCGGACGAGGCCGCCAGCGACTTCAACCTGCTCGGCCGCTTGATGCTGCGCACCAGCGCCCGTAACCAGTTGCATGGTCAGGTCATTGCGATTGAACAGCGTGGCCGCAACGACCTGATTCACTTGCAGCTCGCCGGAGGGCTGACCCTGGCGGCGCAAATCACCCATGACAGTACGCAACGGCTGGAGCTGGAAGTCGGCGTGGAAGTCGTTGCGCTGATCAAGGCCGGCTGGCTGGAATTGCTGGCGCCCGACAAACCTGCAACACCTGGACACAATTGCATGAGCGGGACCGTAGACGCGATTCTCGCCGCCGAGGACGGCCCCAGCGAAGTGCGCATCGCCCTGCCCAATGGCCAGGTTTTATGCGCCTTGGCGCAGCCCGCCGCGCTCGAGGCCCTGGGCGCCGCCGCTGGCAGGACGCTCCAAGTGCAATTTGCCGCCAGCAATGTGCTGCTCGGCACGCCGGTCTGAGCCGAGTAGCTCTTCAAACTGCAACAATTTCGTCACGCCCGCTCCTTATGGTGTCTGCAAAAACCGCAGGGAGCCTGACATGAACCTATTAGAAGAAAACCAAGCCACCGACCTCGAACAGATGGTCGGCCTCACCCGCCGCCGCTTCATCGGTGCCGGCGCCCTGTGCGGTGCCGCGATGTTCCTCGGTGGCAACCTGCTGAGCCGCAGCGCCCTGGCCGTCAACGCCGCCTCCGCCAGCCCGCTGCTGGGCTTTACCAGCATCGCTGCGGCCACCAGCGACACCATCACCCTGCCGCCGGGCTACAGCGCTTCGGTGCTGATCAGCTGGGGCCAGCCGCTGCACAAGAGCGCGCCGGCCTTCGACCCGTCCGGCAACGGCACCGCCAAAGCCCAGGAACAACAGTTCGGCGACAACAACGACGGCATGAGCCTGTTCGCCTTCCCCGGCGACGACAACCGCGCGCTGATGGCAATCAACAACGAATACACCAACTACCGCTACCTCTTCGCCCACGGCGGCGCGCCGCAATCGGCCGAAGACGTGCACAAGGCCCAGGCCAGTGAAGGTGTGTCGGTGATCGAAGTACGGCGCAAGGGCGATACCTGGCAGTTCGTCCAGGACTCGCGCTACAACCGGCGCATCCACGGCAACTCGCCGATCCGCCTGAGCGGCCCCGCCGCCGGCCACGAATGGTTGAAAACCAGCGCCGACAAGTCCGGCAAAAAAGCCCTCGGCACCTTCCAGAACTGCGCCAACGGCCAGACCCCATGGGGCACTTACCTGACCTGCGAAGAGAACTTCACCGACTGCTTTGGCAGCAGCAACCCCCAGCAAGCGTTCGATGCCGGGCAGAAACGCTACGGCGTGGTGGCCGCCAGCAAAGAGATCAACTGGCACCTGCACGACCCGCGCTTCGACCTGGCCAAGAACCCCAATGAACTCAACCGCCACGGCTGGGTCGTGGAAATCGACCCGTTCGACCCGCAATCCACCCCGGCAAAACGCACCGCCCTGGGCCGCTTCAAGCACGAGAACGCCGCCCTGGCGCAAACCCGTGACGGCCGCGCCGTGGTGTACATGGGCGACGACGAGCGCGGCGAGTTCATCTACAAGTTCGTCAGCCGCGACCAGATCAACCACAAGAGCCCCAAGGCCAACAAAGACCTGCTCGACCACGGCACCTTGTACGTGGCTATCTTCGATGCGGGCGATGGCAACGCCGATCATCCGAAGGGCAAAGGGCAATGGGTCGAGCTGACCCATGGCAAAAACGGCATCGACGCCAGCACCGGCTTCGCCAGCCAGGCCGAAGTGCTGATCCACGCGCGCCTGGCCGCCAGTGTGGTCAAAGCCACGCGCATGGACCGCCCGGAATGGATCGTGGTCAGCCCCACCGACGGCCAGGTCTACTGCACCCTGACCAACAACGCCAAGCGCGGCGAAGACGGCCAACCGGTGGGCGGGCCCAACCCGCGTGAGAAAAACGTCTACGGCCAGATCCTGCGCTGGAAGGCCAACGCCGATGACCATGGCGCCGCGGACTTCAGCTGGGACCTGTTTGTGGTGGCCGGCAACCCTGGCGTGCACGCCGGCAAGCCCAAGGGCGGATCGTCCAACATCAACCCGCAGAACATGTTCAACAGCCCCGATGGCCTGGGTTTCGACAAGGCCGGGCGCCTGTGGATCCTCACCGACGGCGACTACAGCAACGCGGGCGACTTCGCCGGCATGGGCAACAACCAGATGCTCTGCGCCGACCCGGCGACCGGCGAAATCCGCCGCTTCATGGTTGGGCCGGTGGCCTGTGAAGTGACGGGGATCAGCTTTTCGCCGGATCAGAAGACGCTGTTTGTAGGGATTCAGCATCCGGGGGAAACCGGGGGTTCGACTTGGCCGGAACATCTGCCTAACGGCAAGCCGCGCTCCTCGGTGATGGCGATTCGGCGGGATGATGGCGGGATTGTCGGTGCCTGATAGACCGCCCCACTGTAGGAGCGGGCTTGCCCGCGAAGATCGTCAGCGATAACGCAGCGGAACCTGACACTCCACTGCGCGCTCAGGTTTTTCGCGAGCAAGCTCGCTCCTACAGCGTTACCATACCCGGCCGGAAGCGGCGCCCTGCTGCCCGCAGGAGTTCCCATGGCCCATCCGTTTGAAACCCTCACCCCTGATCTGGTGCTCGATGCCGTCGAAAGCATCGGTTTCCTCAGCGATGCTCGCGTCCTGGCGCTCAACAGCTACGAAAACCGCGTGTATCAGGTGGGCATCGAAGACTCCGAGCCGCTGATCGCCAAGTTCTATCGCCCCCAGCGCTGGACCAACGACGCGATCCTTGAAGAACACCGCTTCACCTTCGAACTGGCCGAATGCGAAGTGCCGGTCGTCGCGCCGATGATTCATAACGGCAAAAGCCTGTTCGAACACGAAGGTTTCCGCTTCACCCTGTTCCCCCGCCGTGGCGGCCGTGCGCCGGAGCCGGGCAACCTTGACCAGCTGTATCGTCTGGGTCAGCTACTCGGCCGTTTGCACGCCGTGGGGTCTACCCGCCCGTTCGAACACCGCGAAGCCTTGGGTGTGAAGAACTTCGGCCACGACTCCCTCACTACCCTGCTCGAAGGCAATTTCATTCCCAAGAGCCTGCTGCCAGCCTACGAGTCCGTGGCCCGCGACCTGCTCAAGCGCGTGGAAGAGGTGTACAAAGCCACGCCGCACAAGAACATCCGCATGCACGGCGATTGCCACCCCGGCAACATGATGTGCCGCGATGAGATGTTCCACATCGTCGACCTCGACGACTGCCGCATGGGCCCGGCGGTGCAGGACTTATGGATGATGCTCGCCGGTGATCGCCAGGAATGCCTGGGCCAGCTGTCGGAACTGATGGACGGCTACCAGGAATTCCACGACTTCGACCCGCGTGAACTGGCGCTGATCGAGCCGCTGCGCGCGTTGCGCCTGATGCACTACAGCGCGTGGCTGGCACGGCGCTGGGATGACCCGGCGTTCCCCCACAGCTTCCCGTGGTTCGGCAGCGAGCGGTATTGGGGCGACCAGGTGCTGGCGCTGCGCGAGCAACTCTCAGCGCTCAACGAAGAACCCCTCAAACTCTTCTGAAATCGCCGCTCGCTCCTGTAGGAGCGAGCTTGCTCGCGAAAACCCTGAGGGCGCCGCGTGCAGTCAGGATGCCCGCGTTATCGTTAACGATCTTCGCGAGCAAGCTCGCTCCTACAGAAGGGTAATCCCATTGGTTGACAAATATCCTTACAATCGCGCTTTGTTAGCTGCCTAAGCAAGGATTACGCATGCAAGCCGCCAACCCCCGCAAGGGGTACATCCTGGGCCTGAGCGCCTATGTCATCTGGGGTCTGTTCCCGCTCTACTTCAAAGCCATCGCCAGTGTGCCCGCCGCCGAAATCATCGTGCACCGGGTGCTGTGGTCGGCGCTGTTCGGTGGTTTGCTGCTGATGGTGTGGAAGCACCCCGGCTGGTTTCGCGAACTGCGCGACAACCCCCAGCGCCTGGCAATCCTGGCCCTCAGCGGTTCGTTGATCGCCGGTAACTGGCTGACCTATGTGTGGTCGGTGAACAGCGGGCGAATGCTTGAAGCCAGCCTGGGTTACTACATCAACCCACTGGTGAATGTGCTGCTGGGCATGCTGTTGCTCGGCGAGCGCCTGCGTCGCCTGCAATGGGTGGCCGTGGGGCTGGCCGCAGTGGGTGTGGCGCAACAGGTCTGGCAGGTGGGCAGCTTGCCGTGGGTATCGTTGGTACTGGCGCTGACCTTCGGTTTCTACGGCCTGATCCGCAAGCAGGCGCCGGTCAAGGCGCTGCCGGGGCTGGTGGTGGAGACTTGGATGCTGGTGCCGATTGCGGTGGCCTGGTTGTTGTTCAACCCGTCGGCCCACAGTGCGCAACTGGCGTTCTGGAGCACATCCGAAGCCTGGTGGCTGGTGGCGGCCGGTCCGGTGACGTTGATCCCGTTGGTGTGCTTCAACGCCGCCGCACGGCATTTGCCTTACACCGCCTTGGGCTTTTTACAGTATGTGGCACCGACCCTGGTGTTGCTGGAAGCGGTGCTGCTGTTCGGTGAGCACCTGGCATCGAGCACGCTGATCGCCTTTGCCTTTATCTGGGCCGGGCTGGTGGTCTACAGCGTCGATGCCTGGTTGAGCGTGCGCAAACGCTGATCAAATAACGTACAAACCTCTGCAAGCCCCAGCCGGCCTGGCTTGCAGAGATCCATCCCAAGGTTACCCACAACCTGGTCCCCGTCATTTGTGCACAAGCCCTTGAAACTGCTCGTTTTTTGCTCAGCTGGCGGAGAAGCCCGGTGGACGTGGCCTGGCGCCGGGTCTCTACAGGTTATCCACAGGTCCATGCAAGATTTCCATGCATAACCTTGAGGGTGGTTATTCCTCGCTGTGCAGTTCCACCATCAGATCATCCGCCAGGGTTTCCAGGGATTCCTGCAACGCCTCCAAGGACAAGCTCGATGGCACCTGCAACAACGCCTCGGCGCTGAACAGCGGATCACCGCTCATCGGTGCCGGGCGTACATCGGTGCTCAAGCGCTCCAGGTTGACACCCTGTTTGCTCAACAGCGCCGTGATCTCGCGCACGATGCCCGAACGGTCGTTGCCCAGCAGCGTCATCACAATCGACTTGGACGCCGATGCCTGGCCACTGCTGCCCTCGCCCACCAGCACGCGAATACCGTGTGTGGATAAATCATCCAAAGCCCCCACCAAGGCCTGACGACTCTCGGCAGGCACGCTGACCCGCAGGATCCCGGCGAACTGCCCGGCCATATGCGCCATTCGGCTTTCCAGCCAATTGCCGCCGTGGGCCGCAATGTTCTGCGCGATGCGTTCCACCAGGCCGGGTTTGTCGGCGGCGATAATAGTGAGTACAAGATGGTCCATGGCGAAGCCCTCTGAATTCAATCTACAAGGTGGACCCGGGGGCCCGCGAAAACAAATCGTGTACCATTTTTATATTTATCTGGAACAATCCAATAGTTTTTTGAGAACATCCGGTTCTCCGCTGTGACCGTACGACCAAAGTGGGTCGCTAAACGACGTATTTAGTCTAATTTTCACAACCGCAAGTCATCATGTAGTATGCCCTCCCGCGCACTACATAATGAAAATCCGAAACAGCGCATTAGCTCCGCAGAGTGAGGCAAGCAATGACTGAACACGTTCAAGTCGGTGGCCTGCAGGTCGCCAAAGTCCTGTTCGACTTCGTGAACAACGAAGCCATTCCCGGTACCGGCATCACTGCCGACCAGTTCTGGGCCGGTGCCGACAAGGTCATCCACGACCTGGCACCGAAGAACAAAGCCCTGCTCGCCAAACGCGACGATTTCCAGGCGCGGATCGATACCTGGCACCAGACTCACGCCGGCCAGGCCCACGACCCGGTGGCCTACAAAGCCTTCCTGCAAGACATCGGATACCTGCTGCCAGAAGCCGCAGACTTCCAGGCCTCGACCCAAAACGTCGATGACGAGATCGCCCGCATGGCCGGCCCGCAACTGGTGGTGCCGGTGATGAACGCCCGCTTCGCCCTCAACGCGTCCAACGCGCGTTGGGGCTCGCTGTACGACGCCCTGTATGGCACCGACGCCATCAGCGAAGCCGACGGCGCCGAAAAGGGCAAGGGCTACAACAAAGTGCGTGGCGACAAGGTGATTGCCTTCGCCCGCGCCTTCCTCGACGAAGCCGCGCCGCTGAGCGCCGGCAGCCACGTCGATTCCACCGGCTACAAGATCGTCGACGGCAAGCTGATCGTCAGCCTCAAGGGCGGCAGCAACAGCGGCCTGCGTGACGACGCCCAGTTGATTGGTTTCCAGGGCCCTGCGGCCGAGCCGATCGCGATCCTGCTGAAACACAACGGCCTGCACTTCGAAATC
The DNA here is from genome assembly GCF_900005955.1 of Pseudomonas sp. 8 R 14. Taxonomy (NCBI): domain Bacteria; kingdom Pseudomonadati; phylum Pseudomonadota; class Gammaproteobacteria; order Pseudomonadales; family Pseudomonadaceae; genus Pseudomonas; species Pseudomonas sp. 8 R 14. The sequence goes on from NZ_CVTH01000055.1 coordinate 89,682, forward strand.
CAGATCGACGCCAGCACCCCGGTTGGCCAGACCGATGCCGCCGGTGTCAAAGACGTGCTGATGGAAGCCGCACTCACCACCATCATGGACTGCGAAGACTCCGTCGCCGCCGTCGATGCCGATGACAAGGTGGTGATCTACCGCAACTGGCTCGGCCTGATGAAGGGCGACCTGGCCGAAGAAGTGGCCAAGGGCGGCAAGACCTTCACCCGCACCATGAATGCCGACCGCGTCTACACCGGCGTCGACGGCCAGGACGTGACGCTGCACGGCCGTTCGCTGCTGTTCGTGCGCAACGTTGGCCACCTGATGACCATCGACGCGATCCTCGACAAACACGGCAACGAAGTACCGGAAGGCATCCTCGACGGCCTGCTCACCAGCCTGGCCGCGATCCACAGCCTCAACGGCAACAACACACGCAAGAACAGCCGTACCGGCTCGGTCTACATCGTGAAGCCGAAGATGCACGGCCCTGAAGAAGCCGCGTTCACCAACGAGCTGTTCGGCCGCATCGAAGACGTGCTGAACCTGCCGCGCAACACCCTCAAGGTCGGGATCATGGACGAGGAGCGCCGCACCACGGTCAACCTCAAGGCCTGCATCAAGGCCGCCAGCGAGCGCGTGGTGTTTATCAACACCGGCTTCCTCGACCGCACCGGCGACGAGATCCACACCTCCATGGAAGCCGGTGCGATGGTGCGTAAGGCGGCGATGAAGGCGGAAAAATGGATCGGCGCCTACGAGAACTGGAACGTCGATATCGGCTTGAGCACCGGCCTGCAAGGCCGTGCGCAGATCGGTAAAGGCATGTGGGCGATGCCCGACCTGATGGCGGCGATGCTCGAACAGAAAATCGCCCACCCACTGGCCGGCGCCAACACCGCCTGGGTGCCATCGCCGACGGCCGCCGCACTGCACGCGCTGCACTACCACAAGGTCGACGTGTTCGCACGCCAGGCCGAACTGGCCAAGCGCGAACGCGCGTCGGTGGACGACATCCTCACCATTCCCGTGGCCAGCAATACCGATTGGTCCGACGAAGAAATCCGCAACGAACTGGACAACAACGCCCAGGGCATCCTCGGCTATGTGGTCCGCTGGATCGACCAGGGCGTGGGCTGCTCGAAAGTGCCGGACATCAACGACGTCGGCCTGATGGAAGACCGCGCCACCCTGCGCATCTCCAGCCAGCACATTGCCAACTGGCTGCGCCACGGCATCGTCAACGAAACCCAGGTGATGGAAAGCCTCAAGCGCATGGCGCCGGTGGTGGACCGCCAGAATGCCGGGGATGCGCTGTACCGTCCGCTGGCGCCGGATTTCGACAGCAATATCGCGTTCCAGGCAGCGGTGGAGTTGGTGATTGAAGGGACCAAACAGCCCAATGGCTATACCGAGCCGGTGTTGCACCGCAGGCGTCGGGAGTTCAAGGCTAAAAACGGCCTGTAAATGAAAAAGCCCTGATCGTGAGATCAGGGCTTTTTCTTTGGGGCTGTGGTGTGGATGTACCCGGTCAACTGTGGGAGGGGGCTTGCTCCCGATGAGGCCCGTACAGACACTGCAAAAATCAGGAAGCCATCCCCAACTCCCGCTTGACCAACTTCGCCAACTTCACGCTGTCGATCGGCTTGAGCAAAAAATCCACCACGCTCAAATGCATCGCATCAATCACATCCGGCGCTTCGGCATCCCCCGACATGATGATGATCGGCAACGCCGCGCGGGTGGATTCGCGCACTTGCTTGATCAACTCCAGACCATTGCTGGGTTTCATGCGCAGATCGGTGATCAGCAAGCCGATGGAACTGCTGGACTTCAATAAATCCCACGCGGCCTCGCCACTGTCGGCCGTCATGCAGCGAATACCGTCCAAGCCCAGGATCTCCGCCAACAGTTCACGCGCGTCCTTGTCGTCATCAACAATCAACACGCGTTGTGGCGGTAAATCAGGCTCCAGCATCACGGCGCTCAGCGCCTCGCGCTCGGCATCACTCAAAATATCGTGGTCGGACATACGTTTCTCAGCGGTTTTCGACAATCTTCCAGCACACTCGTCAGACATCTGCGGAAGGGCGTTCAATGTGCACTTCGTCGGAAAGTTTGCCTAGTGGGTGTTCTACGGGGTTTGGACGATAGTCGTGTAAGGTTTTTCCCTAGTTCTGCGGCGTTTTCATCGACCTAGACTTACGTCCAATGGGCACCCGCCGCTCAGGAGTCGACCATGCAGGACGATAACGACAAAAAAATTGCGGTCATGGTTATGAGTAAAGCTGATGCCTTCGCCCAGGCGGGAAAAACTGCTGTATTGCAGAACATCCACGGCACCCTGCAGTTCCTGCAACGCTTCCCACCGTTCAACCAGATGGAAAACGCGCACCTGGCGTTTCTGGTGGAACAGTGCCAACTGCGCTTCTTCGGCCCCGGCGAGAGCATCCTCAAGCCGTCGGGCGGGCCGGTGGAACACTTCTACATCGTCAAGCAGGGCCGCGTCGTGGGTGAACGGCCGGACGCCACGCAAGCCACCTTCGAAATCACCACCGGCGAGTGTTTCCCCCTCGCGGCGCTGTTGGGTGAGCGCGCCACCCGCACCGAACACAAGGCCGCTGAAGACACCTTCTGCCTGCAACTGAACAAACCGGCCTTTATCAAGCTGTTCGCGCTGTCCAGCCCGTTCCGCGACTTCGCCCTGCGCGGTGTCAGCAGCCTGCTCGACCAGGTCAACCAGCAAGTGCAGCAAAAAGCCGTGGAAACCCTCGGCACCCAATATTCCCTGAATACCCGCCTGGGCGAATTGGCCATGCGCCATCCGGTCACCTGCAGCCCGCAGACACCGTTGCGCGAAGCGGTAACGCTGATGCATGAGCAGCAGGTGGGCAGCATTGTGATTGTCGATGAACACAAGGCGCCCCTGGGCATTTTCACCCTGCGCGACCTGCGCCAAGTGGTGGCCGACGGTACCGGCGACTTCAGCCAGGGTATTGAAGGCCATATGACCCAGGCGCCGTTCTTTTTAACGCCGGACCACAGCGCCTTCGACGCGGCCATCGCCATGACCGAGCGGCATATCGCCCACGTCTGCCTGGTCAAGGACCAGCGCCTGTGCGGGGTGGTGTCCGAGCGCGACCTGTTTTCCCTGCAACGGGTCGACCTGGTGCACCTGGCCCGCACCATCCGCAATGCGCCACGGGTGGAGAACCTGGTAGCGCTGCGTGGCGAGATCGGCCAACTGGTGGAGCGCATGCTCGCCCATGGGGCGTCGTCTACCCAGATCACCCACATCATTACCCTGCTCAACGATCACACCGTGTGCCGGGTGATCGAGTTGACCCTGGCCGAAAAAGGCGATCCCGGCGTACCGTTCAGTTGGCTGTGTTTCGGCAGCGAAGGCCGGCGCGAGCAGACGCTGTACACCGACCAGGACAACGGCATCCTGTTCGAGGCCAAGGACGCCGTGGAGGCCGCCGAGATTCGCGGGCGGCTGCTGCCTCTGGCGCAGCAGATCAACCAGAGCCTGGCGCTGTGCGGGTTCAGCCTGTGCAAGGGCAACATCATGGCCGGTAATCCCGAGCTGTGCCTCTCGCGGGCGGAATGGGCGCGGCGGTTTGCGGCGTTTATTCGCGAGGCGACGCCGGAAAACCTGCTGGGCTCGAGTATCTATTTTGACCTGCGCGTGGTGTGGGGCGATGAGCGCGGCTGCGAGCAACTGCGCCAGGGCATTCTCGACCAGGTCGGGGATAACCGGCTGTTCCAGCGCATGCTGGCCGAGAACGCCTTGCGCCAGCGCCCGCCCGTAGGACGCTTTCGCGATTTTGTGCTGACGCGTAAAGGCGGGGAAAAGGCCACCCTCGACCTCAAGGTGCAGGGGCTTACCCCCTTTGTCGACGGCGCACGCCTGTTGGCCCTGGCCAACGGCATCCACGCCAATAACACCCTGGAGCGCCTGCGCCAGCTGGTGGTCAAGGAAGTGATCGAGCCCCTGGACGGCGCCGCCTATGAAGAGGCCTATCACTTTATCCAGCAAACCCGCATGCAGCAGCATCAGTTGCAGACCCGCGAGAACCAGCCGTACTCCAACCGCGTCGACCCCGACAGCCTCAACCACCTGGACCGCCGCATCCTGCGCGAATCCCTGCGCCAGGCCCAGCGCCTGCAAAGCAGCCTGACCTTGCGGTATCAGCTGTGAGCTTGTTTGACTGGCTGCGCACAGCCAAGCCCAGACTGGATACCGCGCAACAACAGCGCCTGGAACAACTCTCCAAGCCCGCGGTGTTGGGCGACAGCACGTTGCGCAGCCAACGCTGGGTAGTGGTGGACCTGGAGACCAGCGGCCTGAATCTCAACCGTGACCAGGTGCTGTCCATCGGCGCGGTGGTGATCGAGGACGGCGCGGTGGATTTTTCCCAACTGTTCGAGCGCACCCTGCACCGCGCCGACACCAAACTCAGCCCCAGTGTGCTGATCCACGGCCTCGGCCCCAGCGCCATCGCGGCGGGCAGCGACCCGGCCGAGGCCCTGCTGGACTTCATGGAGTTCGTCGGCGACAGCCCGCTGCTCGCCTTCCACGCCCCATTCGATCAACACATGCTGGGCCGCGCGCTCAAGGACAGCCTGGGGTATCGACTGGCCCACACTTTCCTCGATGTGGCCGACATCGCCCCGCTGTTGTGCCCCGAGGCGCATATCCGCGAAGCCGGGTTGGACGACTGGGTCAACCACTTCAACCTGCACGTGGGCGAACGCCATCACGCCAGCGCCGATGCCCTGGCCACGGCGGAGCTGATGCTGATCCTGTTCAGCCGCGCGCGTCAGCAGCAGATCGATACGCCTCAGGCGCTGCAAGAGCGCTTGAGCCAATGGAAACGGCGTAAACACGCGCCATCGTTTTAATGTGATCTCCCGACAGACGCCAATTGCGCCCGCCCCACGCCTCTGACACAATCGCGAATAATTCTCGTTAGTTTAAACCTCTTGTTTATTCGGTGATGCCTTGTCGTCGGTCCAGAACCCACACAGTGAGCTTGTTGGCGCGTTGTACCGCGACCATCGTGGCTGGCTGCTGGCCTGGCTGCGGCGCAATGTGGCCTGCCCGAGCCGTGCCGAAGACCTGAGCCAGGACACCTTCATGCGCCTGCTCGGCCGTGACGAGTTGCGCGAGCCCCGCGAGCCACGGGCGTTTCTGGTGGCCATCGCCAAGGGCTTGCTGTTCGACTACTTCCGGCGCGCGGCCCTCGAACAGGCCTACCTCAGCGAACTGATGCTGATCCCGGAAAGCGAACACCCGTCGCCGGAAGAACAGCAACTGATCCTCGAAGACCTCAAGGCCATCGACCGCCTGCTCGGCAAGCTGTCGAGCAAGGCCCGCGCCGCCTTCCTCTATAACCGCCTCGACGGCCTGGGCCACGCCGAAATCGCCCAGCGCCTGGGCGTGTCGGTGCCGCGTGTGCGCCAGTACCTGGCCCAGGGCATTCGCCAGTGCTACATCGCCCTGTATGGCGAGCCGCTGTGAACGTGATCAGCTCCAAGCCCGTGTCGGCCCGTGTCCTGGATGCGGCGATTGCCTGGCAGTTGTCCCTCGATTCGGGTGATGGCAGCGCGGTGGAGCGCGAAGAATTCAACAAATGGCTGGCCAGCGATGAAGAGCACGCCCGTGCCTGGCGCCAACTGGGCATGCTCGACCAGCGTTTCAGCGTGGCCTCGGGCCCGGCGCGGGCGGCGTTGTTACAGTCGCGCGAGGGCATTCGCCAGCGCGTGCGCAAGCTCGGCAGCGGCCTGGCGAGCATTGCGCTGGTGTGCGGCCTGGCGTTGTTTGCCGGCGAGCGCTACGTGCCGATCCACTATTGGCTCGCCGACCAGCGCACCGCCACCGGCGAGCAGCGCACGCTGAAACTGGCGGACGGTACGTTGATCAACCTCAACACCCACAGCGCCATCGACGTGCGCTTCGATGAGAAGCGCCGGCTGATCGTGTTGCAGGAAGGCGAAATCCTCGTCGAAACCGGCCACAACGATGCGCGCCCGTTTTATGTGCAAACCCGCGACGGCAGCCTGCGCGCGCTGGGCACGCGGTTTATCGTCAAGCGCGAAGACGACGCCACGCGCCTGAGCGTGCTGCAATCGGCGGTGGGCGCCCAGCCCGAAGCGCTGGCGCAGGAACAGGTGTTCAAGGCAGGCCAGCAAGTGCTGATGCGCAGCGACGGCCTCGGCCCTGCCCTGGCCGTCACGCCCGCCACCGATGCCTGGACGCGCGGCATGCTGGTGGTCGACAACGTCCGCCTGGGCGATGTGGTGCAGGAACTCAGCCGCTACCGTACAGGCCATCTCGGGGTGGATAAAGACGTGGCCGACCTGCGCATCACCGGCAGCTTCCCGCTGCACGACACCACCCTGGCGCTCAACGCGCTGCTGCCGACCCTGCCGGTGCAGATCGAACAGCACACGCCGTGGTGGGTGACAGTGGTCGCCAAGACACCTGAGGCCAAATAAAAAATATTTTCCACCGGCCCTATCACTTTTGAAATCTCGCTCGGCACATAGGCAATTGCGAATTACTTCCATTCAGGAGCCGCCCTATGTCCCGCACGCTAGACACCTTGTTGCGCCCCAGCCTGTTAGCCGTGGCCATTGCCCTCAGCACCCCGCTGGCCAGCACTGCGCTGATTGCCGCCGAACAAGCCTCCAGCGTGCGCGCCTACAACCTGCCGGCCGCGCCCTTGACCAGCACCCTGAACCAGATCGCCAGCCAGGCCGGCCTGGCACTGACCCTCAACCCAGCGTTGGCCTCGGGCAAGACCTCGGCCCCGGTCCAGGGCCAGTTCGATGCACCGGGTGCACTGCGTGAAGCCTTGCGTGGCACCGGGTTGCAGCTGGAGCAGAGCAGCGCGGGCACGTACACGCTGGTGGCGGTTCCGGAGGGGGTGATGGCGCTGCCGGTGACTAACATCACAGGGCAAGATGGCAACCAGGAAAGTGCCTGGGGTCCGGTCCAAGGCTACCTGGCCACACGCACCGCCGCCGGCACCAAGACCGACACCGCCCTGGTGGAAGCCCCGCGTTCGATCTCCGTGGCCACCCGCGAGCAAATGCAGGATCGCAACGTGCAGAACCTGGACGACGCGGTCAAATACATGCCCGGCATCGTGTCCGCCAGCTATGGCAGCGACACCCGCTACGACTGGATGCGCGTGCGCGGCTTCGAGCCCACCCAGTTCCTCGACGGCCTGCCATTGCCGCGCGGCGTGTACGCCAACCCCAAAGCGGAAACCTGGAACCTCGACCGCCTCGCCCTGCTGCGTGGCCCGGCCTCGTCGGTGTACGGCCAGACCCCACCGGGCGGCCTGCTGGACATGGTCAGCCGACGCCCCAGCGCAGAGTCGAGCAACGCCATCCAGGTGCAATACGGCAGCGACAACTACCGCCAGATCAACTTCGCCAGCACCGGCAAGATCGATGATGAAGGCCAATTCCTCTATGGCCTCAGCGGCGTGGTACGCGATGCCGGCACCCAGGTCGATCACATCGACAACAAGCGCTACAACATTGCGCCGAGCCTGACCTGGAACATCGATACCGACACCAAGCTGACCCTGCTCTCGCAGTTCACCCGTGACGATACCGGGACCACCAGCCAGTTCATGCCGATCCAGGGCACCAAGATCAAATCGCCGCTGGGCGAGGTCTCCCACCACAAGAACCTGGGCGACCCGGACTACGAGTTCTATGATCGCACCTACTACGCGCTGGGCTATGCCTTCGAGCATCGTTTCAACGACACCTGGCAGTTCAAGCAAAACCTGCGCTATACCAAGTCGGATCTGTCGTTCCAGCAACTGACCGTGGGTTCCTACGCGTTCTCCCCCGCGGATGCAGCGGGCAATATCAGCCGCTCGACCACCAACGTCGACGAGGACATCGGCCAGTTCGCAGTGGATAACAACTTCCAGGCAGACTTTGTCACTGGCGATGTCATCCACACCCTGCTGCTCGGCCTGGACCACCAGCGCACCGATACCTCCTATCGCGCGATATTCGGGACGGCCTCGGGCACCAATATTTTCAACCCGATCAATACCCAGCCAACACTGCGCCCGACCGATGTCCGACCTTTTTACGACTACAACCAGAAAACCGTGCAGACCGGTCTCTACGTGCAGGACCAGATGGCCCTGGACAAGTGGCGCCTGACCCTGGGCGGGCGTGAAGATTGGGTGCATCAGGGCACCACCTACTTCAACGACAGCGATGCGACCAACACTGACCGCATCAAACACTTCAGCGGCAACGCGGCGCTGAGCTATGTATTCGACTCGGGCTTCGTACCCTACTTGTCCTACGCCGAGTCGTTTCAACCGGCGAGCAACGCCGATACAAACGCGCTCAAGACGTTCAAGCCCACCGAAGGCAAGCAGTGGGAAATGGGGGTCAAGTATCAGCCGCCCGGCTCCAATACGTTGCTCAGTGCAGCGGTCTACGACCTGACCCAGAAGAATGTGCAGGTGACCACCCTCGGCGCTGGGGGCCAGCAGATCAACAGCCAGACCGGCGAAGTGAAGGTCAAGGGCCTGGAGTTGGAAGCCGTGTCCGATGTGACCGAGAACCTTAAGGTCATCGCCGCCTATACCTTGGCAAAATCCGAAGTGCAGAAAGGCATCTACAAAGGCAACCGCCTGACACTGATGCCCAACCAGCAAGCCTCGCTGTGGACCGACTACACCTGGCACACCGGTGTGCTTGACGGTTTCGGCATCGGCTTTGGCGCCCGTTACACCGGCAACACCTATGGCGACCAGGCCAACACCTGGCTGGGAAAGGCCAACGCCTATACCGTGTTTGACGGTGCGGTGCATTACGACCTGGGCCGCCTGGACAACAGCCTCAAGGGTGCATCGGTCAAGTTGAACGCCACCAACCTGTTCAACAAGGACTACCTGTCGACCTGTGATGGCAACTACTGCTACTTCGGCGACCAGCGCAGCGTCGTCGCCAGCGCCACCTACCAGTGGTAATCGACCGCTTATGTGGGCGGCTTTGGCGTGTTTGAAGCATGAGTCTCTACACAACTTCAATAGGCTAATGCGTAGCAGCTGTCGAGCCTTGGCGAGGCTGCGTTTGCGGTGTGTCAGGCATAACGCAAACGCAGCCTCGCTTGCGCTCGTCAGCTGCTACAAGGCTAGAAAATGAAAAGCAAAACCATCCGCCGCTGGTCCTTCATCCACACCTGGACCAGCCTGATCTGCACGGTGTTCCTGCTGCTGCTCGCCCTCACCGGCCTGCCGCTGGTGTTTCACCACGAGATCGACCACCTGCTGGGCAACGAGCCCCAGCTGGCGCAGATGCCCGCCGATACGCCACAACTCGACCTCGAGCAACTGGTGAGCAAGGCCCAAGCCCATCGCCCGGGCGAGGCCATGCAATACCTGGCGTGGGATGAAGATGACAAGAACGGCGTGATCGCGATCATGGCCGCCACAGCGGGCACCGAGCCCAACTCGTCCCACACCTTCATGCTCGATGCGCGCACCGGCGACGCGGTCGAGATGCCTTCGGCCAATGGCGGCTTCACCCTGTTCCTGCTGCGCCTGCATGTGGATATGTTCGCCGGCCTGCCGGGCAAGTTGCTGCTGGCGTTCATGGGCATTCTGTTTGTGCTCGCGATTGTCTCGGGCACGGTGCTGTACCTGCCATTCATGCGCCGCTTGAAGTTCGCCACGGTGCGCCAGGACAAGTCCAGGCGCCTGCGCTGGCTCGACCTGCATAACCTGATCGGCGTGGTCACCCTGACCTGGGCGCTGGTGGTGGGCGTGACCGGCGTGATCAGCGCCTGTGCCGATTTGATCATCGCCGCCTGGCGCACAGACAGCCTCAGCGCGATGATCGAACCCTACAAAAACGCCCCGCCCCTGACCCAACGCGCCCCCGCGAGCGAGCTGCTGAGCATCGCCGCCAAGGCCGCGCCCGGCATGCAGCCGGACTTTATCGCCTTCCCCGGCACACGCTTTTCCAGCGAGCACCATTACGCAGTGTTCATGAAGGGCAGCACACACCTGACCTCGCACCTGCTCACGCCGGTCCTGATCGACGCCGGCACCCTGGCCGTCACCGCCATCGCCGAACGGCCGTGGTACATGGACGCCATGGGCATGTCGCAACCACTGCACTTCGGCGACTACGGCGGCATGCCGATGAAGATCCTCTGGGCGGCGCTGGATGTGCTGACCATCATCGTGCTGGTGAGCGGGATTTACTTGTGGATCGTGCGGCGCAAGGCGGGCAAGGCATGAAGCCAAGGCAGTCAAGTTTCTGGAGGGTATTTGGCATTCCCCTGGGGATTGGCCTGCTCAGCGCCGCCGGGTTGTTTGCGGCGTTGCTGGGGGATGGGCTGTGGGATTCGTTGAGTTGGGTGGGGTTGGGCATCCCCGCGTTGATCGGCGCATGGGCCCTCCTGTAGGAGCCGGCTTGCCGGCGAAAAACCAGAGAGCACCGCGTCAAAGCAGACGCGCTGCGTTATCGTTAACGTTCTTCGCGAGCAAGCTCGCTCCTACAGAGGAAAGCCCATGTCTGCGCCCAGCATGACCTTGTTCCACAACCCCGCGTCACCGTTCGTGCGTAAAGTCCGCGTGCTGCTGGCCGAGACCGGCCAGCAGGACCGCGTCGCCCTGCATGGCTGCATGCCGACCCCGGTCAACCCCGATGCGCAGCTGGTGCAAGACAACCCCGTGGGCAAGATCCCGGCCCTGCGCCTGGCCGACGGCAGCGTGCTGCACGACAGCCGGGTGATCCTCGATTACTTCGACCACCAGCACGTCGGCAACCCGCTGATCCCCCGCGATGGCTCGGCCCGCTGGCGCCGCCTGACCCTGGCTTCGATGGCCGACGGCATCATGGATGCCGCCGTGCTGGTGCGCTACGAGACCGCCCTGCGCCCGGTGGAAAAACACTGGGCGCAGTGGCTCGACGAACAGCGCAACAAGATCCGCCGCGCCCTCGCCGAGCTGGAACAGGACGCCATTGCCGAACTGACCAGCCACTTCGATATCGCTTCGATCAGCGTGGCCTGCGCCCTGGGTTACCTCGACTTTCGTCATCCCGACATGCAATGGCGCTTGGATAACCCCAAGCTTGCCGCCTGGTACCTCGAGGTCAGCCAGCGGCCTTCGATGCAGCAGACCCAGCCGCCGCCCTAGCGGGCCTGTTGTAGTGAGCGGGCTTGCCCCGCGCTGGGTGGCGAAGCCGCCCCAAAACCTGCAATGGCGGTCCATCGGGAGAAACTCATTGCCTGGAATGGGGCCGCTTCGCGCCCCAGCGCGGGGCAAGCCCGCTCACCACAACAGCACTTCGCCACACTGGAAATAGCGCATTGATTTTGCCCACCAACAGCACCCGCGCCTGCTGATCCTCGCGCAACCCGATCATTGCACTGCCTCCAGGTCGAACTGCAGCGGCTCGGCCGCCTTGCGCTTGCCCACGCCGTACCAATCCAGCTTACGCGTCAGCACCATCACCGTCCCCAGCAGCCCGAACAGCAGCAGCGAGCCCATCAGCAGCGCGTAGTCCTCGGCACTCAACAGCCCGTACAGCAAGCCATACAGCGCCGCCAGCCCCGCCGAAAACCCCAGGCCATGGGCAACGCTGCGCAGCACGTGGCACACGTAGAACCCGATCAACAGCACGCAGGCACTCGCCGAAATCAGGTAGGCCAAGGCAAAGCCCAGGTGCTCGGACAACGACAACAACAGCAGGTAGAAGAACGCCAGGGCAACGCCCACCAATGCGTACTGGACGGGGTGCACCGCCAGGCTCTTGAGCACTTCGAACAGGAAGAAACCGGCAAAGGTCAGGGCGATAAACAGCAGCGCGTATTTGATCGCGCGGTCGCTCTTGAGGTACTGGTCCACCGGGTCGATGAAGTTCACGCCGAAGCTGCGGTTGTTGAAGTCGTTGCAGCCCTGGCCGTCCAGGCACGTTTGCAGGGCCTGTTCGAGGTTGGTGGAAAAGAATGAGGTCTGCCAGTTGGCCGTGAAGCCGTTGTCAGTCACTTCGCGCTGGGCCGGCAGGAAGTTGCCGATAAAACTGGGGTGCGGCCAGTTGGAGGCCAGGGACACCTGACTGGTCTTGCCCACCGGCACCACTTGCAGTTGCTCGGTGCCTTGCAGGCGCAGGTCGAAGGCGAAGTCCACTACAGCCGGTTTCTTGCTGTCCTGCTCCGGCAATGCCACATGCACGCCCTCCCCCAGCCAGTCCACTTGGGAGCCCGGCTCGAACTCCAGGCGCTGGCTGCCCAGCTCCAGCTTCAGCGCATTTTCGATGCCGCGAATATCGCTTATCCCCACCGCCAGAAACGCCGGTTCGAAGCGGTAATCGGCAAAGTCTTCGGTGATGCCCAACTGTGCCGGCAGCTCGAAACGCCCACTGATACGGTTGTCGGCATGGAACAGCCGCGCCTGGTAAATCCCCCGTGCGCGCAGTTCGGTCTGCACCTTGCCGTCGAGCTCAAAACGGTCCGGCAGGAAATACAGGCGCCCCCGCTCTTCACGGGTGACCTCGTAGCGCTTGTTGAGCTTTTCATTGAGCTTCCACTCGCGCACGGTCTTGCGATACGGCACCACCATCACCGGGCCGGTGAGGCGCTGGGCGTAGCTGGAACTTCGGGCGATGTCCATCAGGACGCCGTCGCGCAGTTGCTGGCGGTCACTGATGATGCCGTTGATCATCAGCAATGGAATCAGCAACAGCAGGATCAGCAGCGCAATCGCGCCAAGTTTGAAAAGCAGGCTGCGGTTCATGGGTCTCTCCCTGTTTTGATGGGGGAGAGTCTGGGCAGCCCGTGTGGGGGATTTATGAGGGCAATGTGGAGACTGTGTGGAGATGCAGCACCACGTGCACGCCGCCCGGCACATTGCCGATCTGCAAGGTGCCGCCGTGCAGCTTCATGACTTCCTCGACAAAGTTGAGGCCCAGGCCGGTGCTCTTGCGTCCGCTTACGGGACGCGGCAAGGAATAGAAGCGCTCGCTGAGGCGCGGCAGGGCATAGTCGGGGATAGGCGCGGCCTGATTGAACAGGCTCACCTGCACGTCGTTGTGCAGCGTCTGTGCGCTGAATCTCAACACGCCACCGGGCGGTGTGAAGTCCAGCGCGTTGTCCAGCAAGTTGCCCAGTGCCTGGCGCAACAGGAAGGGCTCGCCAAACACCTTCACATCCGCCGCAATCCCTTGCTCGACGTGCAGCCCGGCGCCTTCGATTCGCGCACATTGGGCGTTGAGTACGTCATCGACCAAGGCCGCCAGCGGGATACTCGCCTGCGCCTCCAACCCCTGGCGTTGCTCCACCTGCGCCAGGTTCAGCAGACGTTCGATCAACTGCTGCAGGCGCGCGCTTTCGCTGTCGATATTGCCGACGAAGCGCTGCTGCTGTTCGCGGCTCATCTCGCCCTGCAACAGCTCGGCCGCGCCGCGAATCGCTGCCAGCGGGCTTTTCAATTCATGGGTCAGGGTGTGCACGTAATGTTCGACGTAGGCCTTGCCCTCCAGTTGCGTGCGCATGTGCTCGACGGCGGTGGACAGCTGCTTCAGCTCGCCGCCGCGATAATGCGGCAGCTCTGCCCTTCGGCCTTCACTGACGGCTTCGGCGTAGGCGGTCAGGCGACGCAGTGCAACGCTCAGCCACCACGACAGCAACGCACCGAGCAACAGGCCGAGGATGACCAGGCCCGCGCCGTACCACAGCAGGCGGCGCTCAGTGCGGTCGACATACGGCTGCAACGAGCTGTTGGGCTTGGCCACGGTGACCACGCCGATGATCTGCCCGTTATCACGGATCGGTGCGCCGACGTGCATCACCGATGAGGTGGGGTCATCCGCTGCGCTACGGGTGGAGCGCGCGCCGTATTCGCCGCGCAGGGTCAGGTAGACGTCGTTCCACTTCGAGTAGTCCTGGCCCACGGCTTCGCCCGTGGAGTCGAGCAGCACGGTGCCTTTGGCGTCGGTCACGTAGATACGGTGGTTGACCTGGTTTTTCGCCAGCCCCCAGATGGTCGCGCCGGGCTGGCGGTTGCCATAGGCCTTGAGTAATTCGGGCCAGTGGCTCTGGCCGAGGGTGCCGTGCTTCACGTCATCGCGCAGGATTTCGGCCAGCAGGTTGGCGGTGTCCACCAGGGTTTCTTCAGTGGACTGGCGCACGCCGGGGCGGATTTCCTTCATCACCGTGCTGAGCACGAAGTAACCGGTGAGGCCGATAAACAGCGCATACACCAGGAAAATCCGCAGCCCCAGGCGCATCAGCTGTTGCTCGGGCTGTAGCTGTAGCCGAGGCCGCGATGGGTCTGGATCGGCTCGGCATCGGCGGCCACGCTGCGTAACTTGCTGCGCAGGCTCTTGATGTGGCTGTCGATATTGCGCTCGTAACCGGCGTCGGCCGCCACGCCCACCGCGTCCAGCAACTGCTCGCGGCTGAACACCCGCTCGGGTTGCTCCAGCAGGCTTTGCAGCAGGCGGAATTCATGCCGGGTCAGGCTCAGGGGTTGGCCGCGATAGCTGATTTGCATGCGCTCCAGATCGACCTGGAACAGCGCCGGCGCCACACCAGGGCCGACGCGCTTGAGGATCGCCCGTACCCGCGCCGCCACTTCCCGTGGGCTGAACGGCTTGACCACATAATCGTCGGCGCCGATCTCCAGCCCCACCACGCGGTCGATCTCGCCATCCCGCGCGCTGAGGAACATCACCGGCACTTCACTGAAACGGCGCAATTGCTTGCAGGTTTCAAAACCGCTGATGTCCGGCAGGCCGATGTCGAGGATGATCAGGTCGGCGGGGGTCTGGCGCTGATGGGCCAACGCCTCCTGGCCGAGGCTCAGCCAAGTGGTGGTAAAGCCCTCGCCTTGCAGGGCGAATATCAGCGTGTCGGCTATCGCCGCTTCGTCTTCGACAATCAGGATGTGGGGCATGGGTTCAAATCAGCAGTCCGGTTTGTCGGCAGTGTAGCGACGGGCCGGGTTTACTGCTGCGCCAAATTCACGCAAGGCCTTGGCGCCGATCAGCAACGGGTAATTGAAGCTGCTGCGGTCGGTGAGGTTGACCTCGACGGTACGCTTGACGTTGCCCAGGCACATTTCCAGGTCGATCACCGGGCGCTTGGTCACAGAGGCTTCGTCTTTTTCGTCGTCTTCGTCGGCGCGGCTCTTGATCTTGCTGATGCGCGAGACCTTGTGCTCGTAGACCTTGTTGGTAGCGTCCTTGCCGCCGAGGCGGAAGCGCACCCAGTCGTCACCGTCACGGGTGAAGGTCTCGATGTCACGGGCCGACAGCGAGGCGGTCAGCGCGCCGGTGTCCATTTTGGCCTTGAAGGTTTCGCCGATCTCCGGCAACTGGATGTATTCGTAGCGACCGTAAAGGGTCGGCTCGGCGGCCATGACAGGCAGGGCAACCAGGGCGAGAGAGGCAAGAAGCAGTTTCACGAAGTGATTTCCTCGGAAAGAAGTAGGCGGATTCTAGACCGCAAAGACAGCACTTAGTTAGTCACGCCCACCATAACTGGCACATTGTGAAACATTCGTACGGCCATTTGCGATTTGGCCTCTAGACTCAGCTTGCTTATGATGGCCCGCCCACAAGATTCCAAGAGTTACTTATGCGCCGCCTGCTCACCGGCTGTTTGGTTTCACTGCTGCTGTTGCTCAACACTCTGGTCCTGATCGGGCCGCTGCTGGTGTTTGCCCTGCTCAAACTGGTGGCGCCCGGGCGCTATCGGGACTACGCCTCATGGGCGGTGATGTGGATTGCCGAGACCTGGGCCGAGATCGACAAGCTTATTTTCGCCTTGTGCATCCCCACCCAATGGGACATTCGCGGCGGCGACGAGCTGCGCGGCGACACCAGCTACCTGGTGATCAGCAACCACCAATCCTGGGTGGACATCCCGGCGCTGATCCAGGCCCTCAACCGCCGCACACCGTTCTTCAAATTCTTCCTGAAAAAAGAACTGATCTGGGTGCCCTTCCTGGGCCTGGCCTGGTGGGCACTGGATTACCCATTCATGAAACGCTACACCAAGGTGTTCCTGGCCAAACACCCGGAGCTGGCAGGGCAGGATTTAAAGATCACCAAGGAGGCGTGCGAGCTGTTCAAGCGCCAGCCGGTGACCGTGGTCAATTACCTCGAAGGCACGCGGTTCAGCGAGGCCAAGCGCAAGCAGCAGGCTTCGCCATTCACTCACTTGCTCAAGCCCAAGGCGGGCGGCGTGGCGTTTGTGCTGGCGGCAATGGGCGAACAGCTGGACGCGGTGCTCGACGTAACCGTGGTCTATCCGCAGCAAAAGATTCCGGGGTTCTGGGATTTGATCAGCGGCGCGGTGCCCAAGGTGATCATCGACATCCAGACCCGTGAGCTGGACCCGGCGTTGTGGCAGGGGGATTACGAGAATGATCCGGCGTTTCGCCAGACCGTCCAGAACTGGGTCAACCAGCTCTGGACGCAGAAGGATGCGCGCATCGAACAACTGCGCGCGGAGCGTATTTAGCTACCGGTGCCCCAGGCCTGGGCCAGTTTACCCAGCAGCGAGCTGTTGGCACCCTGCCCGCCCAGGTATTGCAGGATCACCGGGGCAAACTGGCCGACCATGCCACTGTCCATCCCCAGCGCGCTGAACGCGGTGTTCAGGTCGCTGGTGTTCTTCACGTTACCCAGCAGGCCGTCCAGGCCGCTGGTCTTGCTGCCGCCGGCCTGGCCGAGCATCCCGCTCAAGGCCCCGAGGCTGCCCAATGCATTGTTACCCGACAGTTGGTCGAGGCCCGGCACGCTGTTGCCCAGCTGCGAATAGTCGTTGCCGCTGAGTTTGTTCTTGGCCAGGCCCAGCATCGCGCCGGTACCGCCGACGGCCTGCTCGGGAGTGATGTTCAGTTGCGAGGTCAGGGCGCTGAGCAGGCCGGCCGTCTCGGACGACGGTGCAGCAGCTGCGGCCTTGTTATTGCCCCCTTGCATGCCGGAAATGGCATTGGCCGCGTCGCCAAGGCTGAACCCTGCGGCAAACACCGGGGTGGCGGCCAGGCTCATCAGGCAGGAAAGGGCGAAACCGCGTGAAATCTTCATCGAGACAACCTCTGGGTGTAGGGGGTGAAAGCAGGCGTTTGACTGGGTATCCGGCGCATTGTTCCGGGCGCCCCAGGAACCCAATGGCCAGGTCAGAGTCCATGAAACAACGTCAAAAACTTGCCAGGAAACAGCCCTATGAGCGCGACCCGTCCCCAAGTGATTGAGCCCAAGCCCCCCTTCTGGAGCCGCCCCCGTCTGTTTATCGGTGTGTGCGTGGCCATAGTCGCCGGCCTCGGCGGCGCGTTTTACACCCAGGACAACGTCAAGTCCGCCGCCACCCTGATCACCACCACCCAACAGCCGGCGGCGCAGATCATGGCGCACAAGGATTACCTGGAAGTGCAACCCATCGCCATCACCGCACCCGCGCCGGACCAGAGCCTGGAACTGTGGGCGATACCCGACGGCGGCAAGCCCGTGTCACTTGGACTGATACCAAAGGATGGCGAGGGCATCATCGGCTTGAACCCGAGGCAGCAGGCCTCGATCAGCAAACCGGTGGAATTGATGGTGAGTGCGGAGAGCAAAGGCGGCTCAGTGAGCAAGCAACCGACGGGACCGACCGTCTATCAGGGGGCTTTGGCCAACCGCTGATGTTCCAAACACCACAACCCACTGTGGGAGGGGGCTTGCTCCCGATGGCGTTGAGTCAGCCAGCAAATAGGTAACTGACTGAACGCTATCGGGAGCAAGCCCCCTCCCACATTTGGGTTTTCGTATGCCTGGGATTTACGCCGCACTAAACAACTTATGCGGATCAATCACAAACTTCTTCGGCACGCCCGCATCGAACTCGCCATACCCACGTGGCGCGTCATCCAGGCTGATCACCTGCACGCCGACGATCTCGGCAATGTTGATACGGTCCCACATGATCGCCTGCATCAGTTGGCGGTTGTACTTCATCACCGGCGTTTGCCCAGTGTGGAAGCTGTGGGATTTTGCCCAGCCCAGGCCGAAGCGGATGCTCAGGCTGCCCATTTTCGCGGCGGCATCCACAGCACCTGGATCTTCGGTGACGTACAAGCCAGGGATACCGATCTTGCCCGCCACGCGCACCACGCCCATCAGTGAGTTGAGCACTGTGGCCGGGGCTTCGGCCTTGACGCCGTCGTGGCCGTGGCCGCGGGCTTCAAAGCCTACGCAGTCGACGGCGCTGTCCACTTCGGGCTCGCCGAGCAGCGCGGCGATTTGTTCGTGCAGGGGGGTGTCGGTGGACAGGTCGGCAATTTCAAAACCCTGGGCCTTGGCGTGGGCCAGGCGGATCGGGTTGACGTCGCCGATGATCACCACCGCGGCACCCAGCAGGCGTGCAGACGCGGCAGCCGCCAGGCCGACCGGACCGGCACCGGCGATGTACACGGTGCTGCCAGGGCCAACGCCGGCAGTGACGGCGCCGTGGTAGCCGGTGGGGAGAATGTCGGAGAGGCAGGTCAGGTCACGGATTTTCTCCATGGCCTTGTCACGGTCCGGCAGTTTCAGCAGGTTGAAGTCGGCGTACGGCACCAGCACGTATTCGGCCTGGCCGCCGGTCCAGTCGCCCATGTCGACGTAGCCGTAGGCACCACCGGCACGGGCCGGGTTAACGGTGAGGCACACGCCGGTGTGTTGCTCTTTGCACGAGCGGCAGCGGCCGCAGGCGACGTTGAAGGGCACGGAAACCAGGTCGCCGATCTTCAGGTTTTCGACGTCGCTGCCCTTCTCGATCACTTCACCGGTGATCTCGTGACCGAGCACCAGTCCGGTCTGGGCAGTAGTGCGGCCGCGCACCATGTGTTGGTCGGAGCCGCAGATGTTGGTGGAGACCACGCGCAGGATGACGCCGTGCTCAATCTTCCTGCCACGGGGGTCCTGCATTTTGGGATAGTCGATTTTCTGTACTTCGACCTGGCCGTTGCCGAGATACACGACACCACGATTACCAGACATGCTTTCACCTCGCTGTTGTTTTTATGGAACTGCGTTGCCCTTTTGGGTGGGCAGCGCGTTTAAGTGCTCGGGTACAGATGCTGTTATTGCGTTGTTTGTAAGGGCCTCATCGGGAGCAGTCAGAGCACCACAGTCCTATTGGCGTTCAAAAACACCCGTCGCTCAATGTGATACCCAACGGCCCGGGCCAAGGTCAACCCTTCGATGTCCCGCCCCTTCGCAATCAAATCCTCGGGATAGTGACTGTGATCCACCACCTCCACACCTTGGGCGATGATCGGGCCTTCGTCCAGGTCGTTGTTGATGTAATGCGCCGTGGCACCGACCAGTTTCACCCCCTTGTTGTACGCCTGGTGATACGGCTTGGCGCCCTTGAACCCCGGCAGCAACGAGTGGTGGATATTGATGGCCTTGCCGTCCAGCTTGCGGCACAGCTCCGGCGACAGCACTTGCATGTAACGCGCAAGGATCACCAGTTCGGCGCCGGTCTCTTCCACCACTTGCCACACCTGACGCTCCTGGGACGGTTTGTCGTTAGGGTCGAGGGGGAAATGGTAGTAGGGAATTTGATGCCAGTCGGCCAAAGGTTTGAGATCGGGATGGTTGGACACCACCGCGACCACGTCCATCGACAGTTGCCCGATACGCTGGCGGTACAGCAGGTCGTTGAGGCAGTGATCGGCCTTGGAGACCATGATCACCACTTTTGGCCGGTAGTTCGGCGCCGTCAGCTCGAAGATCATGCCAAAGGCTTCACCCCGCGAGGCCAGGCCATCGCGGAACGCCTGCTCATCGAAGCCATCCGGCTGACGGAATTCCACGCGAATAAAAAACCGGCCCGAGAGGCGGTCATCGAACGAGTGGTGCTCGGTGACGTAACAGCCCTGCTCGAACAGGTAGCGGGTGACCGCGTCCACCGTGCCGAGCACGCTGGGGCAGTCGGCGGTCAAAATCCATGTATCGGGTGCGCGGCTCATTACAGTTAACTCCTCATACAGCGATGCTGCTTACTGTAGGAGCGAGCTTGCTCGCGAAAAATCCAAGGGCGCCGCGTTCATTCAGGATGCGCGCGTTATCGTTGACGTTTTTCGCGAGCAAGCTCGCTCCTACAGGGTCATATCAGGCTTGAACGCTCAGGCCAAATTCGGCCGAGGCGTCCTGCAACCACAACCACCAGTAATCCGAGAAGCTGCGACGAATCACCAGCTCCCAGGTGTCTTCAGCGGTATGGCGAATCACCAGCTGCGACTTGGCGAACACCGTGCCCACCGCCTTGCCCACCGGGAAGTTGTTGGGGTGCACGTCATAGCTGGTGGACTTCATCAGCACATCGCGCACGTTCGGGCCGCTGAGTTCGAGGATCTGCTGGCCGCCGCTGACGTTGACGACTTGGATATGCAGGTCACCCAGGGCGGCGCGCAGGTTTTGTTCGGCGGCGAATTCCTCACCGCCTGGCACGATCAGCAACCACTCATCCGGGCCGAGCCATTGCAGGCTGGTTTCACCTTTGACGATGACCTGCAGGGCGCCGGGCAGTTCGATGCCCAGGGCCTTGTGCACACCGGCGGCGAAGGCCGCGTCATGGCCGTCGCCACGGATCGTGAGATGACCAAGCAATTTCTTTTCGCGCACGGTCACGCCGGCGTTCTTGCGGCCCTTGCCGACCAGGCTGGCGAGGTCGGCATGGTGCAGCGACGACTCGGCCTTGGCACCGGAGGTGGGGCGTTGCTGGTAAACATTGGCTGCTGTCATGGAGCACCTTTCCTGAATTCTGTTGTGAGGCTGATGGCCTCATCGGGAGCAAGCCCTCTCCCACATTTGAAAGTATTCACACATCAAAATGTGGGAGGGGCGGTGCGACGATTCGACTTGCTCCCGATGGCCGCGCCGCGGTCTATCAGATGTTCTGCCGATCACCCTTAGGATCAAAGAACACCGAAGACACAATCTCCGCCTCGATCACGCTGCCATCCGCCTGGGGCGAGAACACCCGCTCACCGATGCGCTTCAAGCCACCCTTGACCACGCCCATGGCAAACGAATAACCCAGGGAGTTGTGCGCGTAGCTGGAGGTGACGTGACCGACCATCTTCATCGGGATCGTCTGCTTCGGATCGAACACCAGTTGCGCGCCTTCCGGCAGCCACACGTTCGGGTCGATCGGCTTCAAGCCCACCAGTTGCTTGCGCTCTTCACGCACACAGTCTTCCCGGTTCATGCCGCGCCAGCCGATCCACGAGAACGGCTTGGTGCGACCGACACACCAGCCCATGTTCAGGTCGTCCGGGGTCATCGAGCCGTCAGTGTCCTGGCCGACGATGATGAAGCCCTTCTCGGCCCGCAGTACGTGCATGGTTTCGGTGCCGTACGGGGTCAGGTTGTACTTCTTGCCGGCCGCGACGATCTGTTCCAGCACGCCCATGGCGTAGTCGGCCTGCACGTTGACTTCGTACGACAGCTCACCGGTAAACGAGATACGGAACACCCGCGCCGGTACGCCACCCACCAGGCCTTCTTTCCAGGTCATGAACGGGAAGCCGTCCTTGTCCAGGTCGATGTCGGTGACTTCCGCCAGCAGCTTGCGGCTGTTGGGGCCGGACAGGGTCATGGTCGCCCAATGGTCGGTGACCGAGGTGAAGTACACCTTGAGGTCCGGCCATTCGGTCTGTTGGTAGATTTCCAGCCACTGCAGCACACGGGCGGCGCCGCCGGTGGTGGTGGTCATCAGGAAGTGGTTGTCGGCGAGGCAGGCGGTAACGCCGTCGTCGAAGACCATGCCGTCTTCCTTGCACATCAGGCCGTAGCGCGCCTTGCCCACGTCGAGCTTGGTCCAGGCGTTGGTGTAGATGCGGTTGAGGAACTCACGGGCATCCGGGCCCTGGATATCGATCTTGCCGAGGGTGGACGCATCCAGCAGGCCGACGCTGTCGCGCACGGCCAGGCATTCGCGTTTTACCGCAGCGTGCAGGTCTTCACCGTTGCGTGGGAAGTACCATGGGCGTTTCCATTGGCCGACGTCTTCGAACTCGGCGCCGTTTTGCACGTGCCAGGCTTGCAGGGCGGTGTAGCGCACCGGCTCGAAGATGTGCCCACAGTGCCGGCCCGCCACCGCGCCGAAGGTCACCGGCGTGTAGTTGGGGCGGAACATGGTGGTGCCCATCTGCGGGATGGTCACGTTCAGCGAGCGCGCGGCAATCGCCAGGCCGTTGACGTTACCGAGCTTGCCCTGGTCGGTGCCGAAGCCCAGCGCGGTGTAGCGCTTGACGTGTTCCACCGACTCGAAACCTTCGCGGGTGGCCAGTTCGATGGCGGCGGCGGTGACGTCGTTTTGCAGGTCGACAAATTGCTTCGGCGCCCGTGCGGTCGCTTTCTCGTGAGGCACCTGGAACAGCGCCAGGGTCGGCTCTTCCAGACGACTCAAGGCTTTTGGCAGCGTACCTTCCACCGGGGCAAAACCGGCGTCGCTGGCGGCGCGCACGCCGCCTTCAAAGCCATCGGCCAGGGAATCGCCAAGGCCGTAGACGCCGTTGATGCCACCGACGCACACGCGTTTCTGCGGGGCTTCACCCGGTACAAAGCCGAGGATGTCTTCGCGCCAGGTCGGCTTGCCGCCCAGGTGCGAGGCCAGGTGGACCACCGGGCTGTAGCCGCCGGAGCTGGCCACCAGGTCGCAGTCCAGCCATTCGCCGGGGCTGGTGACTTTATGCGCCTTGACGTCGATCGCGGCGATACGCGCAGCGGTCACGCGCTTGGTGCCACGGGCCTCGATCACGGCGCTGCCGGTGAGGATACGAATACCTTTGGCGCGGGCTTCTTCAACCAATGCACCGCGTGGGTTGTGGCGCACATCGGCCACTGCCACCACTTGCAGGCCCGCATCCAGCCAGTCCAATGCAACGCGGTAGGCATGGTCGTTGTTGGTCGACAGCACCAGTTTCTTGCCCGGTGCCACGCCGTAGCGGCGCACGTAGGTAGACACCGCACCGGCCAGCATGTTGCCCGGCACGTCGTTGTTGCCGTACACCAGCGGACGCTCGCACGCACCGGTGGCCAGCACCACCCGCTTGGCACGTACACGGTGGATACGCTGGCGCACCACGCCAATCGGCGCACGGTCACCGAGGTGGTCGGTAAGGCGCTCGTGGATGGTCAGGAAGTTATGGTCGTGGTAGCCGTTGACGGTGGCGCGGGGCAGCAGCACCACGTCCGGCAGGGCTTTCAGTTCGGCGATGACACTGGCGACCCACTCGGTGGCCGGCTTGCCGTCGAGGCTTTCGCGGGAGTCGAGCAGCGAACCACCGAACTCTTCCTGCTCATCGGCAATGATCACCCGCGCACCACTGCGTGCTGCAGCCAGTGCAGCGGCGAGGCCGGCAGGGCCGGCGCCGACCACCAGCACGTCGCAATGACGGTTGAAGTTGTCGTAGGTGTCCGGATCGTTCTCGGTCGGCGAGCGCCCCAGGCCGGCGGCCTTGCGGATGTACTTCTCGTAGGTCATCCAGAACGATTGCGGGTACATGAAGGTTTTGTAGTAGAAGCCCGGCGGCATCAGCTTGCCGCCGACCTTGCCGAGGATGCCCATCATGTCGTTGTTGACGCTCGGCCAGCCGTTGGTGCTGGTGGCGACCAGGCCCTGGTACAGCGCCTGTTGCGTGGCGCGCACGTTAGGGATTTGCGTGGCTTCGGTAGCGCCGATCTGCAGCACGGCGTTTGGCTCTTCGGCGCCGGCGGCAAAGATGCCCCGTGGGCGCGAGTACTTGAAGCTGCGGCCGATGATATCGACGCCGTTGGCCAGCAAAGCAGCGGCCAAGGTGTCGCCCTCGAAGCCTTTGTAGCTCTGGCCATTGAAACTGAAGGTCAGGACTTTGTTACGGTCGATCCGGCCACCGTTGGACAGGCGATTGATCTGGCTCATACCTTCTCTCCAGAGGCCTTGGCGGTGAACTGAGGCTTCTCACCGATCTTGTAGGTTTCAAGAATTTCGTAGGTCACGGTGTCGCGGGTCGCGTTGAAGTACTGGCGGCAACCGGCGGCGTGAATCCACAGTTCGTGGTGCAGGCCACGGGGGTTATCGCGGAAGAACATGTAGTCGCCCCACTGCTCGTCGGTGCAGGCATTCGGGTCCAGCGGGCGCGGGATGTGCGCTTGGCCGGACGCGTGGAATTCCTCTTCGGAGCGCAGTTCGCCACAGTGAGGACAGAAGATATGCAACATAGGGAATTTCTCCTGTTAGTGGGCGACGGCCGCAGCGCCGTGTTCGTCGATCAACGCACCGTTGTGGAAACGGTCGATGGAGAAAGGCGCCGCCAATGGGTGCATTTCACCCTTCGCGAGGCTGGCGGCAAATACGTTGCCTGAGCCCGGCGTGGCCTTGAAGCCACCGGTGCCCCAACCGCAGTTGAAGAACATGTTCGGTACCGGGGTCTTGGAGATGATCGGGCACGCATCCGGCGTGGTGTCGACGATGCCGCCCCACTGACGGTTCATGCGCACCCGCGACAGCACCGGGAACATCTCGACGATGGCCTGGATGGTGTGTTCGATCACAGGGTACGAGCCGCGCTGGCCGTAGCCGTTGTAGCCGTCGATACCGGCGCCGATCACCAGGTCGCCCTTGTCGGACTGGCTGATGTAGCCGTGCACGGCGTTGGACATGATCACGCTGTCGATAATTGGTTTGATCGGCTCCGACACCAACGCTTGCAGCGGGTGGGATTCGATCGGCAGGCGGAAGCCCGCCAGCGAGGCCATGTGCCCGGAGTTACCGGCGGTCACCACGCCGACGCGCTTGGCGCCGATAAAGCCCTTGTTGGTTTCCACACCGATGCACACGCCGTTTTCCTTGCGGAAGCCGATCACTTCGGTCTGCTGGATCAGGTCCACGCCGAGTGCGTCGGCGGCGCGGGCAAAGCCCCAGGCCACGGCATCGTGACGAGCCACGCCGCCGCGACGTTGCACGGTGGCACCGAGTACCGGGTAACGGGTGTTTTTCGAGCAATCCAGATACGGAATCTCGTCGGCCACTTGCTTGGCATTCAGCAGCTCGCCATCCACGCCATTCAGGCGGTTGGCGCTGACGCGACGCTCGGAATCACGGATGTCCTGCAGGGTGTGGCACAGGTTGTAGACGCCACGCTGGGAGAACATCACGTTGTAGTTCAGGTCCTGGGACAGGCCTTCCCACAATTTCATCGCGTGTTCGTACAGGTGCGCCGACTCGTCCCACAGGTAGTTGGAACGCACGATGGTGGTGTTGCGCGCTGTGTTACCGCCGCCCAACCAGCCTTTCTCGACCACGGCCACGTTGGTGATGCCGTGCTCTTTCGCCAGGTAGTAAGCCGTCGCCAGACCATGCCCGCCGCCGCCGACGATGACCACGTCGTAGACCTTTTTCGGGGTCGGCGTGCGCCACATCTTCTGCCAGTTTTCGTGGTGGCTGAGGGAGTGCTTGAAGAGGCCGAAGCCCGAGTAGCGTTGCATAGTCATTACTCCAAAACCGCGCTCAGCGATAAACCGGGAAATCAGCGCACAGGGCAGACACGTGCTTGGCCACGTTGGCCTCGACATCGGCGTCGCCGAGGTTGTCGAGGATGTCGCAGATCCAGCCAGCCAGCTCGATGCACTGCGGCACCTTGAAACCGCGCGTGGTCACCGCCGGGGTGCCGATGCGCAGGCCCGAGGTCACGAACGGCGACTGCGGGTCATTCGGCACGGCGTTCTTGTTGACGGTGATGTGGGCGCGACCGAGGGCGGCATCCGCCTCTTTGCCGGTGAGGCCCTGACGGATCAGGCTGACCAGGAACAGGTGGTTATCGGTGCCGCCGGACACTACATCGTAGCCGCGTTTGATAAACACGCTGGCCATGGCCTGGGCGTTATCGATCACTTGCTGCTGGTAGGCCTTGAAACCGGGCTCCAGCGCTTCCTTGAAGCACACCGCTTTGCCGGCGATGACGTGCATCAGCGGGCCGCCCTGGGCGCCAGGGAAGACGGCGGCGTTGAGTTTCTTTTCAATCTCTTCGTTGGCCTTGGCCAGGATCAGACCGCCACGGGGACCGCGCAGGGTCTTGTGGGTGGTGGTGGTGACCACATCGGCGTACGGCAGCGGGTTTGGGTACAGGCCGGCGGCGACCAGGCCGGCGACGTGGGCCATGTCGACGAACAGCAGCGCGCCTACTTTGTCAGCGATAGCGCGGAAGCGTGGGAAATCCAGGGTCTTGGAGTAGGCGGAGAAACCGGCCACGATCATTTTCGGCTGGCACTCGACGGCCAGACGCTCGACTTCGTCGTAGTCGATCAGGCCGGTGTCAGTGTTGATGCCGTATTGCACCGCGTTGTACAGCTTGCCCGAGGACGACACTTTGGCGCCGTGGGTCAAGTGACCGCCGTGGGCCAGGCTCATGCCCAGGATGGTGTCGCCCGCGTTGATCAGCGCCAGGTACACGGCGCTGTTGGCGGACGAACCGGAGTGCGGTTGCACGTTGGCGTAATCGGCGCCGAACAACTGCTTGGCGCGCTCGATGGCCAGGGCCTCGACCTTGTCCACGTGCTCGCAGCCACCGTAGTAGCGCTTGCCCGGGTAGCCTTCGGCGTATTTGTTGGTGAGGCCGCTGCCCTGGGCCTGCATCACACGCTTGCTGGTGTAGTTCTCCGACGCGATCAGCTCGATATGATCTTCCTGACGCTGCTCCTCGGCGTTCATGGCCGCCAGCAGTGTGTCGTCATATCCCTGGATCTGGTCTTGTTTGCTGAACATCGCGTCTCTCCCAGCCTTTCGTATTGTTGAGGCCCGTGCAGGGCCCTTTGATGCGATGGTAGGGCTGGCGCAGACAGGCCAAATGCCTGCGCACGCCACGCAAAGGTGCGTTTACGACATTAGAGGAGCGCCACGAAATAAATGTGGAATAGGGCTTGTGTGGGAGGGGGTCAGGCGATGATCTGACGGACCAGTAGCAGCAGGAGGAAATGCACTGGATATAAGGCATACGCCCAGCGGCGCATAGGCGGTGGCGAGACATTTTTGGCATGTCGCAATAAGACCAAGCCCGCCAACGGCGCGATCAGACACGCGACCAATCCCAGGAGCGCCACTGGCGTGGCGCTATTGAGCAGGATCTGCCATTGGTTGGCGGCCACGCAGACCCATCCTGGCAACACACTGAAGTACCAAGGCCGACGAAACACCAGCAACATCGCCAGTGGCAGCAACACACCAAAGAAACCGAACATTAAGTGCGACGAAAATACCGCCGCTATCGTGACGGCGATCAGCGCCAATCCTCGATCAAAAAACGCCTTCTGCTGCCATCCTCGGGCAACCAGCAGCCCCAACGCCAAGGTGGGCAGCACGTTCAACGTATCGGCGTCCTCGATAAACAGCCGATACGGCACTTCGCTGATCACGCTGAACAGCAGCAGCCAGCCCAGGTAGCGCCACTGGCCGGTCACCGGCGCATTTCGGGCCCGGTGCAGGTTCGCCGCAATCGCCAGGCAAAACCACGGAAACGCCAGGCGCCCCGGCACATACAGGCCATCGAGGCTCAGACCGACATAACGCAGGTGGTCCAGCACCATGCTCAGCAGCGCCAGCCACTTGAGCAAATCCAAAGCGCCATCACGGACGCGTCCGACAGGCATCGTTTCAGAACCGTGCATAATTCCCCAGTGACTTTGCATTTACAGTGCGTGCGCAGCGCCAACCATCTTGGTTACAGTGCGCACCAACATCGACCACAGGAATGGGCCATGACCGACAAGAGCCAACAATTCGCCAGTGACAACTATTCGGGCATTTGCCCCGAAGCCTGGGCCGCCATGGAACAAGCCAACCAGGGTCATCAACGTGCCTACGGTGATGATGAATGGACCCACCGCGCCGCCGACGGTTTCCGCAACCTGTTCGAAACCGACTGCGAAGTGTTCTTCGCCTTCAACGGTACGGCCGCCAACTCCCTGGCGCTGTCCTCCTTGTGCCAGAGCTACCATAGCGTGATTTGCTCGGAAACCGCCCACGTCGAAACCGACGAATGCGGCGCGCCGGAGTTTTTCTCAAACGGCTCCAAGCTGCTCACAGCCCGCACCGAAAACGGCAAGCTGACCCCGGAATCGATCCGCGAGATCGCCCTCAAGCGCCAGGACATCCACTACCCCAAACCCCGCGTAGTGACCCTGACCCAGGCCACCGAAGTCGGCAGCGTCTACACCCCGGAAGAAATCCGCGCCATCAGTGCTACCTGCAAGGAACTGGGGCTGAACCTGCACATGGACGGCGCACGCTTTTCCAACGCCTGTGCGTTCCTCGGCTGCTCACCCGCCGACCTGACCTGGAAAGCCGGAGTGGACGTGTTGTGCTTTGGCGGCACCAAGAACGGCATGGCCGTGGGTGAAGCCATCCTGTTCTTCAACCACAAGCTGGCCGAAGACTTCGACTACCGCTGCAAACAGGCCGGCCAGCTGGCCTCGAAAATGCGCTTCCTGTCCGCCCCTTGGGTGGGACTGCTGGAAAACGACGCCTGGCTCAAACATGCGCGCCACGCCAACCACTGCGCGCAATTGCTCAGTAGCCTGGTGGCGGATATTCCCGGTGTGGAGCTGATGTTCCCGGTGCAGGCCAACGGTGTGTTCCTGCAACTGTCGGAACCGGCGATTGCCGCGCTGACGGCCAAGGGCTGGCGCTTCTATACCTTCATCGGCAAAGGCGGTGCGCGGTTCATGTGCGCGTGGGATACCGACGAAGAGCGAGTAAGAGAATTGGCCGCAGACATCCGCGAAGTCATGGGCGCCTGACAATGACTCACTGATGTGCATAAAACAAATGTGGGAGGGAGCAAGCCCCCTCCCACATTTGGATTGTGTTGTGCCTGCTCGAGCAATCAGAACTCGATGCGCACATCGCCCTTCGGTACGCTGCAGCACGACAGGATGTAGCCTTCGGCTTCGTCTTCCTCGGTAATCCCGCCGTTGTGGTCCATCTCCACCTCACCGCCCAGCTTCATCACCTTGCACGTCCCGCAAATCCCCATGCCGCAGGCCTTTGGAATCAACAGACCAAGCTTGGCCGCCGCTGCGTGGACGGTCTCGCCAGGGGCGACGCGAATGCTCTTGCCCGAGGCGATGAACTCCACCTGATGCAGATCCGCCAGGTCGATTTCCGGGGCATCCGCCGCTTGCTCGGCCTGCTCCACCGCGTCGGCGCGGGCTTCCGGCGGCGTAGCGCCGAAGGATTCCTCGTGGTAGCGCGCCATGTCGAAACCGGCGACTTCCAACAGGCGTTTCACCGCATTCATGTAGGGCGTCGGGCCGCAGCAGAACACTTCGCGCTCAAGGAAGTCGGGCACCATCAGTTCGAGCATCTTGTGATTCAAGTAGCCGCGATAACCGGCCCAGGGCTCGCCCAGGCCATGCTTTTCGCAGATCAGGTGCAGGCTGAAGTTGTCGATCCGCGACGCCATATGCTCCAGCTCGCGGTGGTAGATGATGTCCTTGGGCGAGCGGGCACTGTGGATAAACGTCATGTCGACGTTGGCGTTGGTGTCGTAGAACCAGCGCGCCATGGACATCACCGGCGTGATCCCCACGCCGCCACTGAGGTACAGCACTTTCGGGCTGGGGAAGTCGATGGCATTGAACAACCCGACCGGCCCGTGCACCGCCAATTCCTGGCCTTCATGCAGGGTGTCGTGCAGCCAGTTGGACACCTTGCCGCCCGGCACACGCTTGATGGTCACCGAGAAGCTGTAGGGCACCGACGGCGAACTGGAAATGGTGTACGAGCGCATGATCGGCTGACCCTCGATCTCCAGCTCCAGGGTGACGAACTGCCCCGGCTTGAAAAAGAACAGGATCGGCTGGTCGGCCATAAAGCAGAAGGTGCGCACATCCCAGGTTTCCTGGATGACTTTGACGCAACGGACGATGTGCCGACCATTGGCCCAGGTCTGGGTGGTTACCGGATTCAGGAAATTATTGGACATGTTGTTCTCCACCGCCGACGTCGGCCTTATGGTGGCGATTCTGCGTAACGCGGGAACCGCCCATTTACCTATCTGCGACATTCACATACTTATCGCGACCAGCCCCCATGCCACGGGGGTTGCGCGTCGGGAACAGAGTGGGCCATGTCGCTCATGGATAAGGTTCGGCGCATCAGCAGCCCCACACTCGCTCCCAACAACGACGTTTTCTTTACGCCTTGCTGCAAACCTGATCAGCCACTATTCGTCGGCCACACAGAATGGCCTTGAGGACACACACGATGGACGTCACCGCAACCTTAAGCTTGGGCGATCCGCTGGAACCCGCACGCAAGGCCACCGCGCAAATGCTGCAAGAGCGCGAGCGCACGTTTTCGCTGCCGCAGCCGTTCTACTCTGATGAGCGGCTGTTTGATATCGATATGCAGGAGATCTTCCAGAAAGAGTGGTTGATCGCCGGCATGACCTGCGAAATTCCCGCCAAGGGCAACTACCTGACCCTGCAAATCGGCAAGAACCCGATCATCGTGATCCGTGGCGCCGAAGGCGTGGTGCATGCGTTCCACAACGTCTGCCGCCACCGGGGTTCGCGCCTGTGCACCAGCGACAAAGGCAAAGTCGCCAAGCTCGTGTGCCACTACCACCAGTGGACCTACGAGCTGGACGGGCGCCTGCTGTTCGCGGGCACCGAGATGGGTGCCGACTTCGACATGAAGCAGTACGGCCTCAAGCCTGTGAACGTGAAGACCGCCGGTGGCTACATCTTCATCAGCCTGGCCGAAAACCCGCCGGCCATCGATGACTTCCTGTCGACGCTGAACCATTACATGGAACCGTACGACATGGAAAACACCAAGGTGGCGATCCAGACCACCTTGTTCGAGAAGGCCAACTGGAAACTGGTGCTGGAAAACAACCGCGAGTGCTACCACTGCAACGCGTCGCACCCCGAACTGTTGAAAACCCTGCTGGAATGGGACGACGTCACCGACCCACGCGCCGACCAGGCGTTCAAGGACCACGTAGCCGCCTCTGCAGCCGCCTGGGACGCCGAGAAGATCCCTTACGCCCACGCCAGCTTCGGCCTGCGTAACCGTATCGTGCGCATGCCGCTGCTCAAGGGCACCGTGTCGATGACCCTGGACGGCAAGCAGGGCTGCGCCAAGCTGATGGGCCGCATCAAGAACCCCGACCTGGGCTCGATGCGCATCCTGCACCTGCCGCACTCGTGGAACCACTGCATGGGCGACCACATCATCGTGTTCACCGTGTGGCCGATCAGTGCCCAGGAAACCATGGTCACCACCAAGTGGATCGTGCACAAGGACGCCGTTGAAGGCGTGGACTACGACGTGGAGCGCATGCGCCAGGTGTGGGACGCCACCAACGACCAGGACCGTCGCCTGGCCGAAGAGAACCAGCGCGGGATCAACTCCACCGCCTACCAGCCTGGCCCGTACTCCAAGACCTATGAGTTCGGCGTGGTGAACTTCGTGGACTGGTACAGCGAGCGCATGTTGAACAACCTCGGCGCAGCCCCGGCGCCTTACCTCAAGGGTGTGGCTGCACACGAATAACCGATACCCACAACTCAAAACTGTGGGAGGGGGCTTAAGGCTTTTTGTAGGAGCGAGCTTGCTCGCGAAAAACTCACAAGCGCCGCGTTCATTCAGGAAGCACGCGTTATCGTTGACGTTTTTCGCGAGCAAGCTCGCTCCTACAAGAAGCGATGTACGCGACCGGCATTAGGGCCCCCTCCCACATTTGAACCTCACACTGCTTAATATTTGATCAACTCTCTCGCAGACCACTGGCAGCCTGCCCTCCAGCCTTTACCCAACAACTTATCCACAAAGCCACCCACAGCAATTGTGGGCAACTGCGCTATCCAACCAAAATTAATTGAAGAAAATCCGTGACTTATTCAAGTTGACGGTTCCAACGGCACATTGATCATTTATTGATCAAAACCCTACAAGCTACGTAGAACGCGACCTGTAGCGGTACGCAAACACCTTATCCACAGAACCGCCAACAGACTTTGGGGGCAACTTCGGCAGCGCTGTGGAAAACCGCGTCAAACCTTCATATACCAACGGTTTCAGCTATATTCCTGGGGTTTAGCGGCAATTTGATCAATAAACAACCAGACGACGGAAAGCCTCTATTCATAAGGCCTGTAGCGGATAGCAAAC
This sequence comes from Pseudomonas sp. 8 R 14, assembly GCF_900005955.1. NCBI lineage: Bacteria > Pseudomonadati > Pseudomonadota > Gammaproteobacteria > Pseudomonadales > Pseudomonadaceae > Pseudomonas > Pseudomonas sp. 8 R 14. The sequence continues at coordinate 121,864 of NZ_CVTH01000055.1, forward strand.
ATCTTATCCACAGAAGCGCCAACAGACTTTGGGGGCAACTCAAACCGCTGCTTCCTCCTTATCCACACAAAAAAGCACCAGAAAACCGTAACTTAGCTTGGTCGTTTTTCGTACAGGAGCTTGCAGGCCTTGATTTACGGGGCGTGTGGATAACCACCAACACCTTATCCACAGCCAGGCTCACAGCGTTTGTGGGTAACCGCACAACCTGTACAAAAAACACCCAGCATCTACACTCACCCTTGCAGTCAATTCCATGGCCTGGGTTAACGCGGAAGTCCTTGGCAGCCTGATCGGGAGGAAGAACGGTGATGTGGCAGGGCAAGCCCAGCCATCACTGCGCCAAAGGTTTTACGCTGATTGAATTACTACTGACGCTGGCCCTGCTGGCCACGCTTGCGACAGTGGCTTATCCGCTGACAGCATTGATGGGTAAACGTGATCGAGAACTGGACCTGCAACGTTCGTTGCGGGAAATCCGGCGTGCGATCGATGCCTACAAAGACGCCAGTGACGATGGCCGCATTGAAAAGAGCATCACCGACAGCGGTTATCCACCTTCCCTGCAGGTATTGGTCGACGGCGTAACGGACAACACCCATCTGCAAGGCAACAAACTCTATTTCCTGCGACGTATTCCCCGGGACCCATTCTGCGAGTGTCCCGAGCTGGCGGCTGACAAAACCTGGCAATTGCGCAGTTACAAGAGCAGCGCCGACAACCCACAAGAGGGAGAAGATGTATTCGACGTTTCATCCCGAAGCACCCGGGAGAGCTTGAATGGAACGTCATACAGCCAATGGTGATCGGGGTTTTACCCTGATTGAGTTGCTGGTGGTCATGGCGATCATCGCCACCCTCATGACCCTGGTCACCCCGCAGTACTTCCGCCAGCACACCAAGGCCCAGGAAACCGTGCTGCGCCACAACCTGTCTTCCATTCGCCAGGCCCTGGACCAATACCGCGAGGACCACAGCGCCAATCCCGAGTCCCTGCAAGCCCTGGTGGACCGTCGCTACCTGCGCGAGATCCCCATGGACCCGCTGACCGGCAGGCGTGACACCTGGCAACTGCAACCTTCGGACGAACAAGGCCTGGGCGATGTACGCAGCGGTGCCACAGGTGCCGACACGAACGGGAGCGCCTATGCAGATTGGTAGGCACAACCAGCAGGGCTCGGTGTTCATGGGCATGTTGGTGACAGTGGCCGTGGTGGCCGTGATGCTGATGGAAGTCGGCACCCTGTGGTCCAGCGTGCTGCAGCGCGAACGCGAGCTGGAACTGCTGGCGCGGGGCAATGAAATCCGCCGGGCGATCGGGCTGTATTACGCCGCCGGCAACACCTACCCCAAGTCCCTCGACGACCTGGTGCTCGACCGTCGCCAACCCACCACCCAGCGCTATCTGCGCCGTGCCTACACCGATCCGCTGACTGGCAGCGCCGAATGGGGCGTAGTCGCGGGCCCAGGCGAAACGTTCATGGGCGTGTTCAGCACCGCCCAGGGCACGCCGTTCAAACAAGGCAATTTTTCAGCCATCAATCAGAGTTTTACAGGACAAGGCAGTTATCAAGGGTGGGTGTTTCTGTTTGGTCCTGGGCAGAACAATCCTGCAACCCGCATCGCTCCCATGGGAGTTCAGCCAACCAATGATGCCAATTGAATAAGCACACTGATCGTTCCAGCAGTTCGGAACTTGTTTATCTGGATTGAGGTGGATTAAGCATGAATAACTTACAGCGGTGCATCACACACTTAGCGAAATGGTTGTTGGCGGCGGTCTTGTTGGCACCGGCGCTGGTCATGGCCCACGGTGCGGTGGACAAGCCCATTGCACGGCAGGTCTATTGCAAGACGCTCCCGGATTTCTGGTCAGGAAGCCCGAGCGATAATGGATGTGCGGCCTTGGCCGCAAAAAGTGGACAGTATCCAGGCCAGCAATGGAATGAAGTGGCCCATTTGATCAGGCAACCGGGTTACGACGACCCTGAAATCGTCAAACGAGAAGTGCCCGATGGCAAACTTTGTTCGGCGGCTGACAGCAAGAAAGATGGCCTGAACATTGTGTCGGACCAGTGGCATCGCACCGACGTTACGCCCACCAATGGCATGATGGATGTGCGCATCATCGGCACTGCGCCACACGTGCCCAGTTTCGCGAAGGTCTTTCTCACAAAACCGGGCTTTGACCCGACCAGGTCGCCGCTGACCTGGAATGACCTGACGCTCATCCACACCCAGCAGTTCGAGCGCGCGCAAACCGACTGGGGCAATAATCCACCCATCATGTCGGGAGCCTCGGGGTACTTCAAGTTCGCTGTACCTATCCCATCGGGGCAAACGGGCAACGCCACGCTGTTCGTGCAGTGGCAGCGTATCGATCCAGCGGGTGAAGGGTTCTATAACTGCAGTGACATCAACATCGTCGGTGCCGGAATCCCGGAGCAGTGGGTCGATATCGGCCAATTCATCGATCAGGTCATGGAGACCCTCAAACCGGGTGACTCAGTCCACTTCCGCATCCTCGACAACACACCGGCGGCCAGGGAAGTGGTGGACATTACCCTGCCCATTACCGCGAGCAACCTCGACCCGAACATATGGGGCCAGCAATTGGCGAATCAGATCAACCCAAGCATTGCCAAGGTAGGAGAAAAAAAAACCGGCAATATTGTATTCAATACCAGCGATGCCAGCGCCAACTCGGTTTACACATTGGCGAAGGGTTACAGCCGTGCAATGGCGATCATCCCTGGCAGCGAAACCCCGACAAACCCTACGGCGCCTGTCGCGAAAATAACCGGGCCCACCACCATGCAATCCGGCCGGCCGTTTACCTTCAGCGCCAGTCAGTCCGTGGGGCACAACGGTCCATTGCTCTACAGCTGGACTGTTATCGGAATGAACCGGCCCTACAACCAGATGACTGTAAGCGGTGTGGCGGTTAACGTTCCTCAGCCGACGCAGCACGAGGTGCGATTGCTGGTACGGGACGAGCAGAATGGCAAGACCGGCCTGGCGCGGCAGACCTTTACCGTGACCCCTTCCAGTGGCGGCGGGGACTATCCGGCCTACAAAGAAGGCACTGCGTACAACGCCGGCGACATCGTGAGCAATAACGGCAAAAACTATAAGTGCAAACCTCACCCCTACACCGCGTGGTGCGCAGGCGCCGCCTGGGCGTATGCCCCCGGCACGGGCACAGCGTGGGACCAGGCCTGGGACGAAGTTCGATGACCCGCTCGAACGCATATTCAGTTACTGGATAAGCATAAGAGCCAAACGTTATAGGGCGCCTCACGGCGCCTTATATCGAGCAACGCTACAGTTGAAGATGTACTTGAATTGAAAAGGTTCTAACGCAGTCCTACCGGCGGTGCCCGC
>NZ_CVTH01000055.1:125291-209058 GCF_900005955.1 Pseudomonas sp. 8 R 14
CCGCCGTACCTTGGCACTCCCAACAGGGTATTTCCATGCGTATTCACTCATTTATCCACAGCCCCCAGCGTGCCTTCACCTTGCTGGAGCTGCTGGTCGTCCTGCTGATCATCGCCCTGCTCGCCGGCTACGTCGGCCCGAAGATGTTCGACCGCCTGGAACTGGCCAAGGTACAAACCGCCCAGGGCCAGATGAAAGCCCTTGCCGATGCCTTGAACCAGTACCGCCTGGACAACGGCAACTACCCCGACGAAACCCTGGGCCTCGACACCCTCACCGCCCGGCCCGCCACCGCCAGCCATTGGCAGGGCCCCTATGTGAAGACGCTGCCGCCAGACCCTTGGGGCAACCCGTATCTCTACAAGAACCCCGGCACACCGCCCAACGATGCAGAAATCATCTGCCTGGGTCGTGACGGCAAGGCCGGCGGTGTGAACACCTACGCCGACATCGTGTACGGCCTGTGACATGCCCATTTTGCGGCTGGCCCTCACATTGCTGTGCCTTACGGGCACGGCACAGGCCAACTGCTGGCAACTGGCAGCCAGCCGTTACCACGTCGACCCGCTGTTGCTGTACGCCATCGCCAAGGTCGAATCCGGCCTCAACCCCACCGCACGCAACCTCAACAGCGATGGCAGCCAGGACATCGGCCTGATGCAAATCAACAGCCGCCACTTGCCCGCACTGGCCCGGTTCGGCATCACCGAGCAGCACTTGATCACCCAGCCCTGCACCAGCGTCATGGTGGGCGCGTGGATTCTTGCCGGGTTTATCCGCGAGCAGGGTTATGGCTGGCAGGCCGTGGGCGCCTATAACGCCGGGGCCAAGCCGGACCGGGAAGCACGGCGCTCACGCTACGCCCTGGCGGTGTGGCGTTACTACGCGTTGTTGTTGCAACAGCGCCAACAACGGGCGGGGCAAATGCCATGACCGACTTTGACGTGCGCATCATCCGTGACGGCCATGTGCAGACCCTGCGCCTGCAAGCCGTTGACGTCGCCCAGGCGCGCCAGCAACTGCAGGCCGACGGCGCCCAGGTCATCTCGCTGAAAGCCCGCCGCCCACTCAAATTGCCCAGCCGTCGCAGTACGTTCGCCCTGGGCCTGTTTATCCAGGAGCTGGTAGTCCTGCTCGATGCCGGCCTGGTGCTGGTGGAAGCGGTGGAAACCCTGCGCGACAAGGCGCCCGCCGGCATCAACCGGCAGGTCATGAGCGATCTGCTCGCCTCGATGTATGAGGGCAACTCGCTGTCCAGGGCAATGCAGCTCAAGCCGCAGACCTTTGCGCCGCTGTTGATTGCCACGGTGGCGTCCTCGGAACACAGCGGCCAATTGGCCGTGGCCCTGCGCCGCTACCATCATTTTGAAGCCCACCTGGCAACCGTGAAGAAGCGCGTCAGCGGCGCCCTGATGTACCCCTTGGTGGTACTCAGCGTCGGCGCGTTGATCCTGCTGTTCCTGCTGTTCTTCGTGATCCCGCGCTTTGCCTCGGTGTTCGACGCCGTGGCCGATCTGCCGGCCACCGCACGCTTTATGGTGTGGTGGGGCGCACTGGTAGACGCGCGTGGCATGGAGTTGCTGCTTGGCCTGGTGCTGGCGATTGCCGCGCTGGTGCTGTTGTTGCGCAGCGCCGGGTTCAAGCGCCGCATCGCCCAGCTGTTCTGGAAGATCCCCAGCCTGGGCGCCCAACGCACGCTGTTTATCCTCGCGCGCTTTTATCGCACCGCCGGCATGTTGCTGATGGGCGGCATGCCGGTGGTCACCGCGGTGGAGCTGTCCGGTGCGCTGCTGCCCGTGGAACGCCAGGCGGACCTGCGCCAGGCCATGACCGACATCCAGGCCGGCCAGCCACTGTCCACTGCCCTCGCCCGCCATCGATTGACCACCGCCGTCGCCGAACGCCTGCTACGCGTGGGTGAACAAAGCGGTGAGCTGGCGGCGATGTGCGAGCGCATCGCGCAGTTCCACGATGAAGCGCTGGAGCGTGCCATCGAGCTGTTCAGCAAAGTCTTCGAGCCGTTGTTGATGCTGGTGGTGGGCGGGCTGATCGGCCTGATCGTATTCATGTTGTACATGCCGATTTTCGAACTGGCAGGCTCCATCCAGGGGTAGTGCGATGAGCGAACAGACACGGCAATGGCAGGCCCTTGCAGAGCAACGCGGGCTGAGCTTGTCCAATTACCTGCTGGAGGTGCTGGAGAAAGCGCCCGACCAATTAAGCACCATCGCCCAGCCCCTGGGCCTGCTTGCCATCGCCCCGGAAAACCTCAGTGAACACTGGCGCTTCGATCTGCTGGCACTGCCCCAGGCGCTGATCCATAACGTGCTGCCGGTGGATAACCACGGGCAGCCGTGCCTGGTACTGGGAGACCCTTTCACCCTGGCCAGCCGGCACTGGCTGCAATCCTCGAAAACCTTGCGTCAACTGCCCCTGGCCATGAGCCTGCCCGGCGCGGTCAAGGCCCAGTTGAGCCTGGCCGAAGCCAGCCAACGGTTGATGCAACCTTTCGGTGAGGACGACGAGAATGCCCGCGTCAGCCAGGCCGCCCAGGAAATTTCCCTGAGCAGCATCGCCCGCGACGACAACCCGGTGGTGCGCCTGGTCAACTCCATGCTGTTCGATGCCCTGCAAAGCCGCGCCAGCGATGTGCATGTGGAAACCACGCCCCAGGGCCTGGTGATCAAGTACCGCATCGACGGTGTGTTGCAGCAGATGGGCCAGGCCAGCGGCCTGGACATGGCCGAGCAGGCACTGTCGCGGATCAAGGTGTTGTCGGAGCTGGATATCGGCGAGCGGCGGGTGCCCCAGGACGGGCGTTTCAAGATGAAGATCCAGGGTCGCGAAGTGGACTTTCGCGTGTCGATCATGCCCAGCATCCACGGTGAAGATGCGGTGCTGCGGATTCTCGACAAGTCCCAGCGCGGTGAGTCCCTGAGCCTGGAAACCCTGGGGTTGAACGCCGAGACCATCGCGCGCATCCGTGTATTGGCCGGCGAACCCTATGGCATGTTGCTGGTGACCGGCCCCACCGGCAGCGGCAAATCCACCACGCTGTATGCCGCCCTGTCGGAGACCAATACCGGCGAGAAAAAGATCATCACCATCGAAGACCCGGTGGAATACGAACTGCCCGGGGTCCTGCAAATCCCGGTGAACGACAAGAAGGGCCTGACCTTCGCCCGTGGCCTGCGCTCGATCCTGCGCCACGACCCGGACACCATCCTGGTGGGGGAAATACGCGACGGTGAAACGGCCGGCATTGCAGTGCAAGCGGCGTTGACCGGGCACCTGGTGCTGTCGTCGGTGCACGCCAACAGCGCGTTCAGTGTGCTGGAGCGCTTTACCTACATGGACGTGGACCCGGCCAGCTTTGTCGAAGCCCTTAACGGCGTGGTCGCCCAGCGCCTGGTGCGGCGCATCTGCCCGGATTGCGGTACGGATGCCGACCCCGACCCCGAGATCACCCACCTCGCCCAACTCGCCGAGGCTCAACTCCAACAGGGTCACTACCGCGTGGGCAAAGGCTGCGAGGCCTGCCGTCACACCGGCTATCGCGGCCGACTCGCCCTGGCCGAAGTGCTGACACTGACCGACAGCATCAAGGAGGGCCTGCTCAACCGCAGTTCGGCCGCCACCCTGCGCGAACTGGCCCGTGAAGCCGGCCACGTGTTTATCCGCGACATCGCCCTGGCCCACGCCGCCCAGGGCGACACCACGCTCAAGGAGATCCACCGTGTCATTTCCCTTTATTGAGCATGTGGTGTGGCTGCACAGCGACGGCGCCGAATGGGCCGCACGACCGCGCTGGCGCGGTGCGGCAGTATGGCGTGCGCAACAGACTGGCGAGCCATTGGCCGCCTGTGCCGAACTGCTGGAACAGGCGCCGCGCGGCCGCGTCGGGTTTCTGGACCGGGCCACGGTGCTGCTGGGCTTCCCCCATGTGCACTACCTGATGCTGGCGTGGCAAACCGGCGTGTACAGCCAGGCCGACTGGCAAGGCTTGGCCGAAGTGACCTTCAACCAACAGGCCGGCATCGCCCCCGGACAGTGGCAAGTGCAAGTCGCCAACAGCACCTTTGGAGATGAACGCCTGGCGGTCGCGACGCCACGGAATTTGCTGCAAGACCTGCGGGAGTTGTTCAAGCGACAGCACCTGCCGCTGGTGACATGCACGCCATTGTTGACGGCCGTGGCCCAACGGTACTGGCAGCAATTGCCTGACGATTGCGTGCTGGCGGTACCTGAGGCGCGAGGTCTCAGTTGCCTTTACCGGCAACAGGGTGTGGCTCAACAAGTCTGCGTGCTGCAAACCCCACCCGGCAGCCACTTGAGCGACAACCTGTTCACCGCCGACCTGCTGGCGCAACGGCACGCGGCGGCCACATGGGTCGTCGCCAATCACCCCACTGAACATTGGCTGGGGCCACTGCATCCCTGGCTCGGAGAGCCGCTGGCATGATCGCTCAGCTGAAATCACAACTCGCCGGTGCCTGGCGACAGCGGCAGGCGCCGGGCATCGACTTCCTGCACCCCAATGCCGTCTATCGGCCGCTGGTGAGTGTGTTGTGGCTGGTCGCCGCCGGGCTTGTCTTCGTGACCTGGCAACACTGGCAGCGCATGGAGCATCAGCAACAACAGACCGACGCACTGGAGCAGCGCTTTATCGAATTGACACGTCGCCAGGAGCAATTGATCCAGGCCGCCATTCGCTTGTCACCCCAGCAGAAACAACAACTGGCCGCCTTTTCCCGACAGCAGGACACGCCCTTCGCGCTGATGGACGCCGTGGCCCGGGCCTGGTCCGCGGAAGTCGCGCTGACGCGCGTGGAGGTCGACACCCAGGCCCGACTGATTCACTTGGAGTTGGAAGCCAAGGTGCTGGGCGATGCCTTTCGCTTTGTCGAACGGCTCAAGGCCCAGCCAGGTGTACACGTGAACCTGCAACAAAGCGCACGCAAGGCCAATGACCCGCAACACCCGGTGCAGGTCAAACTTGCGGTTGGTGCAGGGTAGTCGCCCATGGACGCACTGACCCGCCACCTCCCGCGCGTGCGCTGGCACCTGATGCAATGGCAGCAGCGCCTGGGCTTTTGGGGGCTGCTGGCGTTGGGGCTGATGGCGGCAACGTTGCTGATCGAAGTCACAGTGATACATCCGGCAGGCATTGCCGACAGCCTGCGGCGCCAGGAACTGGAGGCCGGTATCGCCGAGCAGCCCCAGGATGTGCAGGTGACCGAACCGGCCGTGGTCGAACGCCTGCCCAGTGCACAGGACTTCGCCCCACGCCTGGAAAAGCTGCTGGACGTCCTCACCCGGCGCGGCTTTATCATCGAACAGACCACCCTGGCCTACTCCGCGCCCGGCGACACCGGGCTGCAACGGCTGGACGTGGACATTCCCCTCGTCGGCCCCTACGCCTTGCTGCGCGATGCCCTGGTCGACGTCGCCAATGAGCCGGCCGTGCGCATCGAACGCCTGGCCCTGGAGCGCAAGGAAATCACCAGCGGCATGTTGAACATCAGCCTCAAGGTGAGTGTGCTGGGGGTGGTGGAATGACGCTGCCGCTGTATCTGCGCGTGCTGTTGCTGCTGACCTTGATCGGCTGCGGCTGGCTGTTCTGGCAGGACACTGCGGACAACCCCGCACCCTCGCCGGTGCCAGTGATCGCCCGCCCTGTACAGGTGCCCTCGGCACCGGTTGCCGCACCTGCACCGGCGGTGGCCGAAGCCATCGACCTGTTCCCTGCCCAGACCTGGACACCTGCACCGCCGTCCATACCGGTCGACACCTCAACGCCCAAGCCACCGCCCCTGCCCTTCACCGTGAGCGCGCAATGGCGCTACGAAAACCAGGCGAAAATCGTCGTACTCAGCGGCAATGGCAGCCAGTACACCCTGTGCAACCGTTGCTCGGTACCCGGGCGCATCGTGCCCGGCAGGATGCTCGATGCGCACTACCGGCTGGACAAACTCACCGACACCGCCGTGGTGCTGACCTACATGCCCCTCAAGCATGTCAGCACCTTGCGGCTGGACACTCACTGACCGGCGCAGGACACGATCATGGCCATACGCACGTGGATACCCTTGAGCCTGGCCGTGGCCCTGCTCAGCGCCTGCCAGACCCAGCGGGCGATCAAGGAGAGCGACGAGTTGCGCCAGAAGGGCGACATCATCCGTTCGGTCGAAGTGCTGCAAGCCGAAGCCAGACAGGCCCCCGACGATGTGCAACTGCGCACCGCCAACTTCAGCAAGCTGGAATTGCTGGTGGCCCAATACAGCCGCGAAGCCAGCACCGCGCTGATGCGTGGCGACGATGCCGCTGCCATCCGCGCCCTGGAAACCATCCTCAAATACGACCCCAGCAACCTCGGCGCGCGCCAGGAAATCCAGAGCATCCAGGCGATGAAACAACTGCGCCCGCAACTGGCCCAGGCCTACGAAATGAAGCGCTCCAACCCGGTGGAAGCCCTCAACCTGGTGCGCCGGATCATCGCGCAAAAGCCCAACTACCGAGAGGCCCTGGACTTTCGCAATGCCCTGACCCGTGAACTGGTGAGCGCCGATTACCTCAGCGCCGACCTCTCCGAGGCCATGCGCAAACCCTTGAGCCTGGAGTTCAGCGCCCAAAGCCTGACCACGATTTTCGAGACCATTGCGCGCCTGTCGGGGGTCAACTTCGTCATCGACAAGGACGTCAATCCCAGTGCCTCGGCGAGCATGACCGCGAGCCGAACCACCGCCGAAGACGCGCTGAACCTGCTGCTGACCACCCAGGGACTGGACAAGAAGGTCCTCAACGCCAACACCCTCCTGGTTTACCCCCGCCGCCCGGACAAGGAACGGGAATATCGCGAGTTGGCCGTGCGTACCTTCTACCTCAGCCATGGCGACCCCAAGGTCATCGCCGCCGAGATCAAACAGGTGCTCAAGCCCAAAGAGGTGCTGGTGGACGAACGCCTGAACGCGGTGATCGTGCGCGATGGCCTGGATACCCTGAGCGCCGTGGAAAAACTGGTGGAAGCCATTGATATCGCACAATCGGAAGTGACCATCGACATCCAGGTGCTGGAGGTCAGCCTGACCGACGAGTTGAACCTGGGCATCCAGTACCCGGAGAGCATCGGCCTGTCCGTGGGCAACCTGGCCAACGTGCCTGCCGGGCTGGCGGGTATCCCACTCAGCGCATTGCGCGGGATCAACGGCGACAACATCCTGCTCGACGCGGGCAGTACCTCGGCGCGCATCAATATGCTGCAACGCAGCGGCAACACCGTGACCCTGGCCAACCCCAGGGTGCGGGTGCGCAACCGCGAAGAAGCCCAGGTGAACATCGGCGACAAGATCCCCGTGGTGACCACCACCACCGCCAACCAGATCACCACCTCGTCGGTGTCCTACCAGGACGTGGGACTGCAGATCACGGTCAAGCCGAACATCAGCCTGAGCGATGAGGTGAACCTGGAGCTGAACGTGGAAATGAGCCATATCACCAAGCGTATTCCCGGCTCGGAAAACGTACCGGCCACCTTCGAACTCGGCTCACGGGCCACCAAGACCCTGCTGACCGCGCGCAACAATGAAACCCAGATCGTCTCGGGGCTGATCCGCACGGCGGACGTCGACGAGGGCTCGGGGCTGCCATGGTTGAGCCAGATCCCGTGGATCGGCAAGAAGTTGTTCGGCACCAACCAGAATACCCAGCAGAAAACCGAGATCATCCTGCTGCTGACCCCGAGGATCGAACGCAACCTGGACCTGCCGATTGCCCAGATCAGCACCTTCCACAGCGGCACCGAGGCGCGCAGTTCGACCCAGGGCATGATCCTGCGCGACACCACCGACAAAATGATCCTCAAGCCGATTGGCGGCGACCCCACGCCGGCGCTGCCACCGCCGATGCAACAGCCGGATGCCACCTGGCAACCCCTGCCGCCACTGCTGCCGGATCTGGTGCCCAAGCCTGCGCCCGAACCTGCGCCCCAATGAAGATCCAATGTGGGAGGGGGCTTGCCCCCGATTGCAATGTGTCAGTCTCAGTATCCTTGACTGGTCCACCGCTATCGGGGCAAGCCCCCTCCCACATTTGTTTTGCAGTGTTGGTGGGTTAGCGCACGACGCCTTCTTCTATGAGCAACTTGAGGATTGCCTGGGCACCTTCCTCGGCGCTCACACCCTTGAGCACCTGCCCACCGCCACCACTGGCCTTGGCGGTGGCGGCTTTCATGCGGTCGGCGCCGCTCTTGGCCTTGATCACCTTGAGGCGCTTGGGCCGGGGCTTGGCCGGTTGCAGCACGGCGCCTGTGAATAACGCGTCCTGCTCGACTTCCACTTCGTGGGCCGCCAATTCACCGCGTTGTGCCGGACCGTAGGCGCTTTGCCGAGGTTTTGGCGCGGCGTTATCCACCGTCGCCAGAAACGGCAGGCGCACCTTCAAGCGCCTGCGCTGCCCACGGGGCAAGGCTTGCAGCACATGGGCCACACCGCCGTCGATAGACTCCACCTCGGCCAGCCCGACAATCAGCGGCCAGCCCAATTGCTCGGCCAACAGGAACGGCAACATGCCCGAGCCTTCACCGGTTTCGGCCTGGCTGCCGGCAAGCACCACCTGGGCACCGGCGTCGCGCAGGTACTCGCTGAGCACCGGCAACGCATCGCTGCCCTCCGGTTGTTCCAGCACGTGCAACTGTGGCAGGCCCATGCCCAGGTAGCTGCGCAGGGTCGGTTCGGCGATGTTGCCGGCGTGCAGCACCTGCAACTTATCCCCAGCCATCTGCAGACCCAGTTCGACGGCGCGCGCATCCTGTTCGGCGCGGCGTGGCCGGCCGGAGGTGGGGTGGGCGCCGATGGACACCAGGCTGATTACATTCGTGGTCATGGTCATGTCCTCAAGCCGCATCGCGCTTGGCGCCGTTGCGGTAGGCCTCGACCGCAGCGATCAAGGCTTGCAGAATCGCGGCGCTTTCGCCGATCACCGACAGGTCGGCACGCTTGATCATGTCGCAGCCCGGGTCGAGGTTGATCGCCACCACCTTGTCGCAGGCGCCAATGCCTTGCAGGTGCTGGATCGCCCCGGAAATCCCCACGGCCACATACACCCGCGCCGTCACCCAGGTACCGCTGGCGCCGACCTGGCGATCACGGGCCATGAATCCATCGTCCACCGCCACCCGCGAGGCGCCTTCGGTGGCCCCCAAAGCCGCGGCGGTCTGGTGGAACAGCGCCCAGTCCTTCACGCCGTTGCCGCCGGAGAAAATAAACTCGGCCTCGGCCATGGGAATCGCCGCCGGGTCCACCGCCACCGCGCCAAGATCCTCGATACGCGGCAGGCTGCGTGCCAGGCCTGTGGATAACTCCACAGGCAGCACTTCATGGCGTGTGTCGCTGACCGGATCGGCACATTCGGCGGCAGCCAGAATCAGGCGTGGCAGCGGCCGCGCCAAGTCTTCCCGGCCCGCACCGGCGCGACCAATGCACTCGTCGCCCTTGATCTGCCAGACGCGAGTGGCCGGGCGTTCCTTGAGGCTGGCGGCAAAACGCCGACCCAACTCGCCGCCACCACTGCGGCTGTCGGGCAACAACCAGTGGCGCGGGTTGAACTGGTTATCCACAGCGCGCAAACCCTGCACGCGTTGCTCCGGTGAATAACCGTCGAATTCGTGGCCGTCGAGCACCAGCAGGCGATCGACACCGGCCGTGGCAAACGCGCTTTCCTTGTGTTCGCCAAACACCACTGCCAGCACCGCGCCGTCGTTGCCGGCGAGTTGCCGCGCCAGGCCGAGCAGGTCGCGGTCGTGGCTGCTCAAGCGGCCACCAACCATGTCCGGCACTACGTTGATGTAGAACGCAGGCGCAGGCACCTGATGCAGCGGCAACTGCACTTCAATCGCCGCCGTACGCTTGGCCGCACCGCCCTGCTGGGCACCGCTGCGGTCGATGCGCTTGATGCCGTTGGGGCCGATAAAACCGACGCCATGCACGTTCTTGCGGAGGATGCCGTTAGGCCCCATCCAGCTGTGTTGCACCGGCTGCATCGCCGCATGCAGCGGGTGCAGACGGTTACGGGCGATCCATTCGGCCCGTGGGTCGCGGCGGATAATGTCGCTCATCAGTGCACCTCCGCAGGTTCACGCTTGTTGGGAGCTTTGGCCGGTGCGACGTCTTCCAGCAAAGCATCGGCCACCAGCTCGGCGATGTCCTTGATCAACGGTCGCGGTTCAACCACACCTTCGAGCATCGCCGTGCACTGCGGGCACCCCACCGCCACCAGTTCGGCACCGGTCTCGCGGATGTCTTCCATGCGCATATCGGGGATACGTTGCTTGCCGGGAATATCGGTGATCGGCGCGCCGCCGCCACCGCCGCAGCAGCGCGAGCGGAAACCCGAGCGTTGCATCTCCTTGACCTCGATGCCCAGCGCCCGCAGCACTTGGCGCGGCGCCTCGTATTCGCCGTTGTAGCGGCCCAGGTAGCACGGGTCGTGGTAGGTCACGCTGTTGCCTTTGTGCTGGCCCAGGTTCAGCGCGCCCTCGCCGATCAGCTCGGCCATAAAGGTGCTGTGGTGCTGTACGCGGTAGTTGCCGTTGAAGGCGCCGTACTCGTTTTTCAGCACATGGAAGCTGTGGGGGTCGCAGGTGACGATGCGCTTGAAGCTGTACTTGGCCAGCGTCTGGATATTGCGCGTGGCGAGCATCTGGAAGGTCGCTTCATCGCCCAGGCGCCGCGCGACGTCGCCGCTGTCGCGCTCTTCCAGGCCGAGCACGGCGAAGTCGACCTTGGCCGCTTTCAGTACTTTGACGAATGCGCGCAGGGTGCGCTGGTTGCGCATGTCGAAGGCGCCGTCGCCGACCCAGAACAGCACGTCAACGCTGCCTTTGTCGCTGAGCAACGGCAGGTTCAAATCCGCCGCCCAGTTGAGGCGACCGCCCGGTGCGAAACCGCCGGGGTTGTCGGTGGCGATCAGGTTTTCCAGGACTTCGGCGCCCTTGTTCGGCGTGGCGCCTTTTTCCAGGGTGAGGTGGCGGCGCATGTCGACGATGGCGTCCACGTGCTCGATCATCATCGGGCACTCTTCCACACAGGCACGGCAGGTGGTGCACGACCACAGGGTCTCGGCGTCCACCAGGCCGTTGACGATCGGCTGGTGCGGGTTGCCGCTGTGTTCGCCAATGGCTTTACCCGGATAAGGGCTGCCGGCGAACTTGGCATCGGTGCCGCCGGCCAGGCCGACCACCATATCCTGGATGAGTTTTTTCGGGTTCAGCGGCTGGCCGGCAGCGAAAGCCGGGCACGCTGCTTCGCACTTGCCGCACTGCACGCAGGCGTCGAAGCCGAGCAGTTGGTTCCAGGTGAAATCCTTGGGTTTTTCCACGCCCAGGGGCGCGCTTTTGTCGCTCAGGTCCAGGGGTTTCAAACCCGTGGAACGACCACCGCCAAAGCGTTCGGCGCGACGGTGCCAGGCCAGGTGCAGGGCACCGGCGAAGGCGTGCTTCATCGGGCCGCCCCAGGTCATGCCGAAGAACATTTCGGACACGCCCCACAGCACCCCCACGCTCAACAGCGCGGCCAGCAGCCAGCCGCCGAAGTCGGCGGGCAGGATCCCCGCCACTGGCAGCGTCACCAGGAAGAAACTCACCGAGAACGCCATCAGGCTTTTCGGCAGGCGCATCCACGGGCCTTTCGACAGGCGCGACGGCGGATTGCGCCGCCGCAGGTAAACGAAGGTGGCGCCGACAAACATCAACACCGACGCCAGCAGCAAGGCGTAGCCGAGGATACGGTTATGCAGGCCGAAGCCGTGCACCAGGATCGCCAGCAGCGCCGACAGCACAAAGCCCAGGGCAGTGGCGACGTGGGTGTTGGCGATGTATTTGTCGCGGGCGACCACGTGGTGCAGGTCGACCATGTAGCGCTTGGGCATGGCCAGCAGGCCGCCCAGCAGGTCGACCTTGGAGGCTCGCCCGCGGCGCCACATGTTCACCCGGCGCAGGGCGCCGAGGACGGCAAGGCCCAGGGCGGTAAATAAGAGAATAGGCAGCAAGGTGTTCAACATGGTGAAGCTCCCACAGACCGCACAGGTCTACTGTGAAACTGGCCCGAATGTGGGAGGGGGCTTGCTCCCGATGGCGGACTGTCAGTTGGTACAGTTGTCGCTGAACCACCGCTATCGGGAGCAAGCCCCCTCCCACATTTGACCGCGTTCACCTCATCAAAAGTCTTTGCACAGGCGCAGGGCGTCATAGATGGCGGCATGGGTATTTCGCTGCGCCACACAGTCACCGATACGGAACAGCAAGTACCCCTCGCCCGCCTCGCTCAAGCACGGCTGCGGCTTGATCGCGAACAGGGCTTCGACGTCGATCTGGCCCTTGTTGCGCGAACCTTCCTTGAGCCCGTAGTAGATCGCTTCGTCCGGACGCACGCCGTTCTCGACCACCACCTGGTCCACTACCCGCTCTTCTTTGGCGCCGGTGTATTCGTTCTCCAGCACCGCCACCAGCTTGTCGCCTTCGCGGTAGACCTTTTCCAGCATCATGTCGCCGGTCATGATCACTTCTTTGGGGTACATGCTGCGGTAGTAGGTGGGGAACGACGTACCGCCAATCGCCACGCCCGGCTTGATGTCGTCGGTGACGATTTCCACCTGGCAGCCTTTGTCGGCCAGGAAGTCCGCCACCGACATGCCGGTGAATTCGCAAATGGTGTCGTACACCAGCACGTTCTTGCCCGGTGCGACCTTGCCGTCGAGCACGTCCCAGCTGCTCACCACCAGGCCTTCGGCAGCGCCCCAGTGTTCGTTCTGTTCGATAAACGGATGCCCGCCGACCGCCAGCACCACCACGTCCGGACGCAGGTCCAGGATGGTCTCGGCATCGGCGGCCACGCCCAGGCGCAGGTCGACTTTCAAGCGTGCCAGCTCCAGCTGGAACCAGCGGGTGATACCGGCGATCTGGTCGCGTTGCGGCGCCTTGGAGGCGGTGGTGATTTGCCCGCCGATAAATTCTTTCTTCTCGAACAGGGTCACGTCGTGGCCACGTTCGGCGGCCACCCGCGCGGCTTCCATCCCGGCAGGGCCGGCACCGACCACCACCACCTTGCGTTTCGGCCCGGTGGACTTCTCGATGATATGCGGCACGCCCATGTACTCACGGGACGTCGCGGCGTTCTGGATGCACAGCACATCCAGGCCCTGGTACTGGCGGTCGATGCAATAGTTGGCGCCGACGCACTGTTTGATCTGGTCGATCTGGCCCATCTTGATCTTGGCAATCAAGTGCGGGTCGGCGATGTGCGCACGGGTCATGCCCACCATGTCCACATAGCCGCCTTCGAGGATGCGCGTGGCCTGGTTCGGGTCCTTGATGTTCTGTGCGTGCAGCACCGGAACCTTGACCACTTCCTTGATACCGGCCGCCAGGTGCAGGAACGGCTCCGGCGGATAGCTCATGTTGGGGATCACGTTGGCCAGGGTGTTGTGGGTGTCGCAACCCGAGCCGACGACGCCGATGAAATCGAGCATGCCGGTGTCGTCGTAGTACTTGGCGATCTGCTTCATGTCTTCGTGGGATAGGCCGTCCGGGTGGAACTCGTCACCGCACAGGCGCATGCCCACGCAGAAGTCGTCACCGACTTCGGCACGCACGGCTTTCAACACTTCCAGGCCGAATTTCATGCGGCCTTCGAAGGTGCCGCCCCACTCGTCGGTACGCTTGTTGACCCGTGGGCTCCAGAACTGGTCGATCATGTGCTGGTGCACGGCGGACAGTTCCACACCGTCCAGGCCACCAGCCTTGGCGCGCTTGGCGGCGCTGGCATAGTTGCCGATCACGCGCCAGATTTCTTCCGGCTCGATGGTCTTGCAGGTGGCACGGTGCACCGGCTCACGCACGCCGGACGGCGACATCAGGGTCGGCCAGTTAAAGCCATCCCAACGCGAGCGACGGCCCATGTGGGTAATCTGGATCATGATCTTGGCGCCATGCTTGTGCATGGCATCCGCCAGGTTCTGGAAGTGCGGGATGATGCGGTCGGTGGACAGGTTCACCGAGCTCCACCATTCCTGGGGGCTGTCGATGGCGACCACCGAGGAACCGCCGCAGATCGCCAGGCCGATACCGCCCTTGGCTTTTTCTTCGTAGTACTTCACATAGCGGTCGGTGGTCATGCCGCCGTCGGTGGCATACACCTCGGCGTGGGCGGTACTGAGCACGCGGTTGCGAATGGTCAGTTTGCCGATCTGGATCGGCTGGAACATTGCTTCGAAAGCCATGGCACGGTCCTCGGCTTACAACGGCTTGACGGTGAACAAACCATCATCGTGGCCCTCTTCGGAGCCTCCGTAGATTTGTTCGGCCACAGTGCGAATCTTGCTGCCACGCGCCTGAAGAATCTGGTCCATGGCACCGGCAAACCAGCCGGTGAACATGTAGTCGACTTTGCGCCCGACCTTGCCGTACACATAGACGAATGCCGAGTGTTCGAGCTTGACGCTGGCGGTGCCTTTATCCAGATCGATGTCCTGGATCTTGAACAGGCCCCAGCCGCGTTGCGACAAGCGCTTCATGTAGTGCTCGAACACCGCGACGCCTTCCAGGCCGTGGCATTCGGCTTCTTTTTCACACCAGTGCCAGGCGGACTTGTAGCCGGCCTTGTAGAGGATTTCGGCATAGGCGTCGGCGCCCAGCACCTCTTCGATGCCCATGTGGTTGTTGACGAAGAAATGGCGCGGCACGTACAGCATCGGCAGGGCGTCGGACGTCCAGACACCGGTTTCGCTGTCGACTTCAATAGGCAATTGCGGGGCGATCTTGGCCATGGAAACTTAACTCCAGAAAAATTCGTTGTGATGTTGCCCGTGGGTGCTTGGCTTATTCGCCCCAAACGTCCTTCAAGACGTTGACCCAGTTCTCGCCCATGATCTTGCGCACCACACGCTCGGGATGGCCGCGCTTGAGCAGGGTCTCTGTCAGGTTGGGAAACTCGCCGACGGTGCGGATGCCCAGCGGGTTGATGATCTTGCCGAAGCTGGTCAGGCGGCGGGCGTAGCCCTTGTCATGGGTCAGCATTTCAAAGAAATCCTGGCCATGGCCCTGGGTGAAGTCGGTGCCGATGCCGATGGCGTCTTCGCCGACGATATTCATGGTGTATTCGATGGCTTCGGCGTAGTCGTCGATGGTCGAATCGATGCCCTTGGCCAGGAACGGCGCGAACATGGTCACGCCGACAAAGCCGCCGTGGTCAGCGATGAACTTCAGTTCTTCATCGGACTTGTTGCGCGGGTGCTCTTTAAGGCCGGACGGCAGGCAGTGGGAGTAGCACACCGGCTTTTTCGATTCGAGGATGACTTCTTCGCTGGTCTTGGAGCCGACGTGGGACAGGTCGCACATGATGCCGACGCGGTTCATCTCGGCGACGATCTCGCGCCCGAAGCCCGACAGGCCGCCGTCGCGCTCGTAGCAACCGGTGCCGACCAGGTTCTGGGTGTTGTAGCACATCTGCACCACACCGACGCCGAGCTGCTTGAAGATCTCTACATAACCGAGCTGGTCTTCAAACGCGTGGGCGTTCTGGAAGCCGAAGATGATGCCGGTCTTGCCCTGTTCCTTGGCCTTGCGGATGTCGGCGGTGGTTTTCACCGGGATCACCAGGTCGCTGTTCTCGCGGATCAGGGTCTGGCTGGCGACGATGTTGTTGATCGTGGCCTGGAACCCTTCCCACACCGACACGGTGCAATTCGCGGCGGTGAGGCCACCTTTGCGCATGTCCTCGAACAGGTCGCGGTTCCACTTGGCAATGATCAGCCCGTCGATAACGATGCTGTCGGCGTGCAATTCGGCTGGGCTCATCAGGCGTCCCCTTATTTTGGCGATTCATGCGCCGAATCGTCTGCCGGCGCTTTGGGGCCAGCATATGCCCAGGGGCCGACCGAGCCGGGTGCAAAAACGACAGGGGAATTGCCGAAAGCGTCAATCCACGACAAAGGCTGTTATGAGTGGTCTGACTGGCGGCTGTTATTTGTCTTACGCTTGAGCCAGAATTCCCGCATCACCTGATATGAGACGGCGCAATGAAATCGATTTTCCTGGCTTTGGCACTCATCGCAACCGGCGTCCACGCGGCCGAAGACACCGACAGCACGCCGTGCGATGGCATCGAAAACGACAAGCAAACCCTGGAATGCGCCACCTACAACAAAACCACTGCCGAGCAATTGCTCAAGGATAATTATCAAGGCCTGCTGGAACGCATGCATTCCACCTATGGCAGCGACAAGACCAAACTTGCCGACATTACCGCTCGTCTGAAGGATGCCCAGCAGAAGTGGGAAAAACTGCGTGACGCCGATTGCGCGGTGGACACCTTTCCAGCGGTGACTGGCACCAAGGCCTATGCGATTGCACAGAATGACTGCCTGGCGCGGATGAGTGATGAGCGGTCGGAGTTTTTGGAGTCGATTGGGCAGGAATAAGCGACAATCGCCGCCACTTTCTCTTTGAACCAAGGCCATTCATGACTATCTGCGGCATCGAAATCAAAGGCAGCGAAGCCATCATCGCCCTCGCCTCCCTGGACAACCAGACGCTGAGCCATGTCGCCCTGGCCATCAAGAAAATCGCCCTTGATGACGACGAGGAAGCCGTTAACGTCAAAGCCTTCGCCGCCCAGGTGAGGGCGTTCGTGCAGGAAAACGCCATCCAGCGCATCGCCATCAAGAAACGCAGCAAGAAAGGTGAATTCGCCGGGGGCCCGACAACCTTCAAGATCGAAGGGGTGTTTCAGTTGCTGGAGGGGGTTGAGGTGACGCTGCTGTCGCCGCAGACCATCAATGCGCAGAACAAGAAGCACAACTTTGATCTGCCGGCGACGCTGAACAAGTATCAGCATGAAGCTTATAAGGCTGCCTGTTCGAGCCTGATGAAGAAGTAACGCACGTTAACTTCTGACGCAGTGTTCGACCCCGTGGCCGCCGCCTTCGTATTCAGGTCCGTAATAATATTTGACGAAGGACACTTTGCCTTCCGGCGTTGGAACAAGTTGCGCAATACCGACGCCGTAGTCTTTCAAGGCGGGATCGGTATGGGCGAAATAAACCGCCAGCGTATCTGCGGTGGCAGCGGCAAACCCGTCATAACGGGATTTATCTTCCAGGGTCAGGGTGAACGTGTAGGCACCGTACTTGCCGGTACTTTGGCTGGTGTTGATTTTCATATCGACAACACCGGTGAAGTCACCAATATGACGGTCCTTGCCAGTACACTCATAACGCCCGCTGTAATCGGTCCCGGTGAAGGGCGCCGGGGTTTTGGCTGCCCAGGCGGGAGCGGACGCGAACGCGATGACGGCAACAATTCTTTTGAGCATACGGGACCTCTTATCGATCAAGTAATGGGGATACAAGTGCGGATGCCGAGCTGATCAAGTACAAGCGTTCTTATTTATATACGGCCCAACTAGCAGCTTAATCAGCGGCCACTGGACGGTAACAGCGCACTTGCGCAAGACATAGCCAGCAACATAGAAAAAGATATTTCCCACATCGACTACCCCACACATTTCCCTGCCACGCGCCATCTGCAGTACGGCTGAGGAAATCACTGGCGTGCCTTGCGCACCTTGAGCCAATCCCCGAACGACTTGTCTTCCAGGGCATAACCACCGCGGCCCGACTTCCACACCAACTCCTTGTCGCGCAAGGCATCGATGCAGGCCTGGACGGTCTGGGTGCCCGGCACCACGTCACTGCCCATGGCTTCCAGCGCCTTGCTGACAGCCGTGAGGGTGCTGTCGGTGAAGGGCGCGAAGGGTTCGTTGTTCTGGGAACGCTCCACCATCACCTCCAGCACGGCGCGCTGCGGGATGGTCAGGGCGTTCCAGGCGCTTTCGAACTCGGTCCATACACCCGCGCGCAGCAGTTCGGCGCGACTGTGCAGCAATTGGCCCAGATTGCTCGCCTCGCCCAGCTCCAACGCGACTTCACCGATGATCGTGCGCAACATCTCGGGACGCCGACCTACCAGCTCAAACGCCTCATCAATATCAGCCGCGCTGAACTGGTTGGTCTCGGCCAGGTGCGCGTTGAGGTGCACGGTGTAGGCTTGGGTGAACTCTTTACCCAGCAGCGGAAACGGCGTGATGCTGGAACCGAAGAACGGCTGGCTTTTACCCAATACCAAATGGGCGAGTTTGTCGCGATTGGAGCCGGTAAACACCAGGCGCAAGCCGCTGCCCTCTTCGTCACGGCCCTGGTTGAGCTGATCCCGGGCAGCCTTTAGCGCGAACATCGCATTGATACCCGACTCGGTGGTCAAGGCGTGCTGCGCTTCGTCAATCACCAGCACAACGGGTTTTTCTGCAGCACTGTGGAGCAATTCCAGGGCTTGGGTCAGCGTCGCACCGACAGGCAATTGTGGCTTGGTAAAGTCCCAGGAGAGCGTCCGCAGAAAGCTCAGTTTCTCGATGCCAATATTCTTGGCCAGTTTGCGGATGCCCTTTTCATAGGGAACCAGGGCAGCCGCAATAGCACTGGCAATCAACTCCGCAGGATCTTTCTCCTTGTCAGCCCAGAGATCCACATACACCGCCAGCCAGCCCCGGAGCTGACATTCCGGAATCAGGTCTTCGCGCAGGAAAGTGCTTTTGCCGGTGCGACGGGGCGCCGCGAGAAACAGGCCAGAGGTGAAATCCTGAATACCGGCGCCCACCAGGCCATCGGCAATACTGCTTGCCAGGGCGGGGCGACGGAACACGAAGCCGCTGTGTTTGGACATGGATTTATACTCAATTATGAAAACAACTATAAATTATAGTGATGAGTATAATTCACTATAATTGCCCGTCAAACCACCTCCCGTCGCCGATCCTCCCTCGGACACTTGGCAAACCTCGCCCGATAACTCCGGGTGAAATACGACGGCGACTCGAACCCGCAGGCAATGCTCACCTCCAGCACGCTCATATCGCTCTGGCGCAGCAGCTGCCGGGCTTTTTCCAGGCGCAGGCCAAGGTAGAAGTTGCTCGGGGTATCGTTCAAATGCAGGCGAAACAGACGCTCCAACTGGCGCCGGGTAACTTTGATCGCGTCGGCCAACGCCAAGGTGCTCAGGGGCGGTTCGGTGTGCTGCTCCATCTCGCCGATCACTTGCACCAGCTTTTTGTTGTTGATGCCGTAGCGCGTGGCGATCTGCATGCGCTGGTGGTCCTTGCGCGGGCGGATGCGGCCGAGTACGAACTGTTCGGAGACCTGGATCGCCAGGTCGGCGCCGTGGGCCTGGGCGATCAGGTCGAGCATCAGGTCGATGGAGGCGGTGCCGCCGGCGCAGGTGATGCGGCGACGGTCGATTTCGAACAGTTCCTGGGTCACGCTCAGGTGCGGGTACGACTCCTTGAAGGCATCGATGGCTTCCCAGTGCAGGGTCAGGCGATGACCGTCGAGCAGGCCGGCTTCGGCGAGCACGCAGGCGCCGGTGTCGATGGCGCCGAGGGTCACGCCGTCATGGTCCAGACGGCGCAGCCAGTGCTCCAGCGCCGGCGTGGCGAACTGCAGCGGTTCGAAGCCGGCCACCACCAACAGCGTCGCGCCCTTTTTCAGCGGTTCCAGCGCGGCGTCGGCATTGACCGACATGCCATTGCTCGCCAGCACCGCGCCGCCATCGGCGCTCAGCACATGCCAGCGGTACAACTCGCCACGAAAGCGGTTGGCCACGCGCAAAGGTTCCAGTGCAGAAATAAAACCGATGGCCGAGAACCCCGGCATCAGCAGAAAGTAGAAATCCTGGGACATGGTGGCGCTCTCGTAGGACGGCCAGCGTGGCACTGTGATACTCCCGTTCTCGGGTGGATTCAAGGGGGCAGGTCGCTGCAGTGCAAGAGCTGGTCGCCGCCGTGCGTTTTGTCGCCTCCAAAGCTACGTAACTTGGCCTCACGGCGCACAAAGACGCCGGCCCCCACAATAACGACCTGCCGAGGGATCCACCATGAACCGACTGATTCGCCGCTGCGTGCTTGCACTCAGCGCCAGCGCCATCTTGAGCACGAACGTATGGGCTGCCGACGCGGCATCCTGCCAGAACGTGCGCATGGGCGTGGTGAACTGGACCGACGTCATCGCCACCAGTGCCATGACCCAAGTGTTGCTCGACGGCCTCGGCTACAAGACCAAACAAACCAGCGCCTCCCAGCAAATCATCTTCGCCGGTATCCGTGACCAGCGCCTGGATCTGTTCCTCGGCTACTGGAACCCGCTGATGACCCAGACCATCACGCCGTTCGTCGACGCCAAGCAAATCAAAGTCCTCGACAAACCCAGCCTGGAAGACGCCCGCGCGACCCTCGCGGTGCCGACTTACCTGGCGGACAAAGGCCTGAAGACCTTTGCCGACATCGCCAAATTCGAGAAGGAGCTGGGCGGCAAGATCTACGGCATCGAGCCGGGTTCGGGGGCCAACACCCAGATCAAGGCGATGATCGCCAAGAACCAGTTCGGCCTGGGCAAATTCCAACTGGTGGAATCCAGCGAGGCCGGCATGCTTGCCGCCGTGGACCGTGCGGTACGCCGCAAGGAAGCCGTGGTGTTCTTCGGCTGGGCGCCGCACCCGATGAACGTCAATATCGCGATGACCTACCTCACCGGCAGCGATGACGCCCTGGGCCCGAACGAAGGCATGGCCAGCGTGTGGACGGTCACCGCGCCGACCTACGCCGAACAGTGCCCCAACGTGCACAAGCTGCTGACCAACCTGACCTTCACCGCCGCCGACGAGAGCCGGATGATGCAGCCGTTGCTGGATCACAAGGACGCCCTCGAGTCCGCCAGGCAGTGGCTCAAGGATCATCCCCAGGACCAGGCGCGCTGGCTGGAAGGCGTGACCACCTTCGATGGCAAACCGGCTGCAGCCAACCTGCAACTCACCAGCAAATAACCTGACTTGAACCACCGTGTCGCAGCCGCTCCTGGCTGCGAACGGCACCGTACGCCTTGAAATCACACGCCCGTAAGGAACCGCCCCATGAACCACGACGTCATCATCACCTGCGCACTCACCGGTGCTGGCGACACGACCGCCAGAAGCCCACACGTGCCGGTCACCCCCAAGCAAATCGCCGCCGCTGCGGTGGAAGCCGCCAAGGCGGGCGCCACCGTGGTGCACTGCCATGTGCGCGACCCCGAGACCGGCAAGTTCAGCCGCGACGTTGCCCTGTATCGCGAAGTGATGGAGCGCATCCGCGAGGCTGACATCGACATCATCGTCAACCTCACCGCCGGCATGGGCGGCGACCTCGAGATCGGCGGCGGCGAGCACCCGATGGAATTCGGTCCCAATACCGACCTGGTCGGCCCGCTGACCCGCCTGGCCCATGTGGAAGAGCTGCTGCCGGAAATCTGCACCCTGGACTGCGGCACCCTGAACTTCGGTGACGGCGACACGATTTACGTCTCCACCCCGGCGCAGTTGCGTGCGGGCGCCAAGCGCATCCAGGAACTGGGCGTGAAGGCCGAGCTGGAAATCTTCGACACCGGCCACCTGTGGTTCGCCAAGCAGATGATCAAGGAAGGCCTGCTCGACAACCCGCTGTTCCAACTGTGCCTGGGCATCCCATGGGGTGCGCCGGCCGACACCACCACCATGAAGGCCATGGTCGACAACCTCCCCGCCGACGCGGTGTGGGCCGGGTTCGGGATCGGCCGCATGCAAATGCCCATGGCCGCGCAAGCGGTGCTGCTGGGCGGCAACGTACGGGTCGGCCTGGAAGACAACCTGTGGCTGGACAAGGGCGTACTCGCCACCAACGGCCAACTGGTGGAACGCGCCAGTGAAATTCTCAGCCGCCTGGGCGCACGGGTCATGACCCCGGCGGAAGGCCGCATCAAGATGGGCCTGACCAAGCGCGGCTAAAAAATGTGGGAGGGGGCTTGCTCCCTCCCACAGTTTGAGCCGGTTCCCAAAACAGAATGTGTGAATACTTCAGGATCGTCGCCATGCGCTTTATCACTGAGATCAAAACCTTCGCCGCCCTCGGCAGCGGTGTCATCGGCAGCGGCTGGGTGTCCCGTGCCCTGGCCCACGGCCTCGACGTGGTCGCCTGGGACCCCGCACCGGGTGCCGAAGCGGCGTTGCGCAAACGCGTCGCCAATGCCTGGGGCGCCCTGGAAAAACAGGGCCTGGCACCCGGCGCCGCGCAAGACCGCCTGCGCTTTGTGGCCACCATCGAAGAATGTGTGAAAGACGCCGACTTCATCCAGGAAAGCGCCCCGGAACGCCTGGAACTGAAGTTGGAATTGCACAGCAGGATCAGCGCCGCGGCCAAGCCCAATGCACTGATCGGTTCGAGTACCTCAGGGTTGTTGCCGAGTGAGTTCTACGAGGGCTCGACCCACCCGGAACGCTGTGTGGTCGGCCATCCGTTCAACCCGGTCTATCTGCTGCCGCTGGTGGAAGTGGTCGGCGGCAAGCACACCGCGCCGCAAGCGATCCAGGCCGCGATCAAGGTGTATGAATCCCTCGGCATGCGCCCGCTGCATGTGCGCAAGGAGGTCCCCGGGTTTATCGCCGACCGCTTGCTCGAAGCGCTGTGGCGCGAGGCGTTGCACCTGGTGAATGACGGCGTGGCCACCACCGGCGAGATCGACGATGCCATCCGCTTTGGCGCCGGCCTGCGCTGGTCGTTCATGGGCACATTCCTCACCTACACCCTGGCGGGTGGCGATGCGGGCATGCGCCACTTCATGGCGCAGTTCGGCCCGGCGTTGCAATTGCCGTGGACCTACCTGCCGGCTCCGGAGCTGACCGACAAGTTGATCGACGATGTGGTCGATGGCACCAGCGAGCAACTGGGCAAACACAGCATTTCGGCGCTGGAACGCTATCGTGATGATTGCCTGCTGGCGGTGCTGGAAGCGGTGAAAACCACCAAAGCCAAGCACGGCATGACCTTCGCCGAATAACGGAACCCTCACCATGCCTGCACTGACCACCTACACCACCCCAGTCCTTGCCGACTGGGTGGACTACAACGGCCACCTGCGCGACGCGTTCTACCTGCTGATCTTCAGCTACGCCACCGACGCGCTGATGGACACCCTCGGCCTGGACAGTGAAAACCGCGAAGCCAGCGGCCATTCGCTGTTCACCCTGGAACTGCACCTGAACTACCTGCACGAAGTGAAACTCGGTGCCGAAGTGGAGGTGCACACGCAACTGATCGCCCACGACGCCAAGCGCCTGCACCTTTATCACAGCCTGCATTTAGTGGGCGATGAGAAAGCATTGGCCGGCAACGAACAGATGCTGCTGCACGTCGACCTGGCGGGTCCGCATTCGGCCCCATTTGCCGAGGCGACATTGGAGAAACTCATTGCGATCAGCGCTGAGCAAGCCGACCTGCCAAGGCCCGCCCTCCTCGGCCGGGTGATTGGACTGCCCCCAAAAAAATAAGGAGCCATCATGCAAACCGCCGCCGCTGTTGCCGATTTCCGTATTTACCCGAAACGCTTCGACCTCGCCGATGCACAGGTGCTGGACGATCAGGTTCGCGTGACATGGGCCGATGGCCGGGTCAGCCCGTTTCACCATCAGTGGCTGCGGGACAACTGCCCGTGCACGCAATGCGTGTACAGCGTGACCCGCGAGCAAGTGCTGGAAATTGTCGATGTGGATGAAAACCTCAGCGCCATCAGCGTGCGTATCGACCAGGGCTTCCTCAGCGTGGAATGGCACGGCGGTCATCGCAGCCGGTACGATCCCGGCTGGCTGCGGGCCCATGCCTACGACGATGAATCCCGCGCCGAACGCCGGGCGGCGAAACCAAAATCGCGGCTCTGGGACAACACCTTCGAACTGCCTATATTCGACTACGCGGCGGTCATGCAAGACCCTGCGGCGCTGCTGCAATGGCTGCTGGCCTTGCGTGACGCGGGCCTGACGCAAATGCGCGGCGTACCCACCGAACCCGGCTCCCTGGCGCGTGTTGCCCAGCGTATTTCATTTATCCGCGAGAGCAATTTCGGCGTGCTGTTCAACGTGCAATCCAAGGCCGATGCCGACAGCAATGCCTACACCGCTTTCAACCTGCCCTTGCACAGTGATTTGCCGACCCGGGAGCTGCAACCGGGGCTGCAATTCCTGCATTGCCTGGTCAACGATGCCGACGGGGGCGAAAGTATTTTTGTCGATGGGTTTGCCATCGCCAATGCCCTGCGCGAGGAAGATCCCGAAGCGTTTCGTGCCTTGTGTGAAATACCCGTGGAGTTTCGCAACAAAGACCGCCACAGCGACTATCGTCGCCTCGCGCCGATCATCGCATTGGACGCACTGGGGGATGTGGCAGAGATTCGCATGGCCAACTTTTTGCGTGGGCCGTTCGAGACGTCGGTGGCGCAGATGCCGTTGCTGTATCAGGCTTATCGACGCTTTATCGCGATGACGCGCGAGGCGCGCTTTCGGCTGGTCAAGCGCCTGAACCCGGGCGAGCTGTGGTGCTTCGATAACCGCCGCACGTTGCATGCGCGCAATGCGTTTGATCCCACTTCGGGGGCGCGGCATTTCCAGGGATGCTATATCGATCGCGACGAGTTGCTCTCAAGGATATTGGTGTTACAGCGGTAAACCGTGGTGCCCCCGATGAGCATAGGTATCTACACATCTTGAGCCGAGCCCCCTGCGTAGCAGCTGTCGAGCCTTGGCGAGGCTGCGTCGGCGGTGTGTCAGACGCGCCGCAAACGCAGCCTCGCCAAGGCTCGACAGCTGCTACGCGTTATCCTACTGAAGTTGTGTAGATACTTGTGCCCCGATGAGGCCGGCACAGACACCGAAAAAACCCAGGCAAAAAAAGCCCCGATCCAGCCGTGACTGGATCGGGGCAGAGGTGCCTTGTGAGAGCGTTACATCCCGAGGGTGACCAAACCATCAAGCTGTGTGCCTGGGTTCAGTGTGCCGGTAAGTGCCTTCGGCAAATGGCCCGAAAACGACATGCCCATAGCCATCTGAGGCATTCGTGCATTCTGCCCTTGCCGACCGCTTGGGTGGCTACCAGAATCGAGGTCGAACCCCGCTCCCCTCACCAGGATAAACGTCATGATGCATGCGGATTTGATTGACCAGGATGACCTGCTGAGCCAACTGCGCTCGCTGGGTTTCGAAGTCTCCAGCGGCTCTACTGCCGAGCAGGCCTGCGAATGTGCCGTACGCGGTTTGAGCGAAGCACGGGCCAAGGCGCTCAAGGGTATGGTTGAGCAGATGTACACCGGCAGTGCGACGATTTTGCCGGCGGTGCGCCAGGCGATCGATAAGCAACTGTTGCCGGCGCTGATGCAGTTCAAGCAGAACTCCGGCGCCTGACAGACCGCTATCGGGGGCAAGCCCCCGATGCAGTCAACTCGGTTTAGAGCCGTACACTCGCGAAAGTCGACTCATTGCGCGCCTGGCTCAACGCCGCCATCGGTCCCGACAGCGGTGATAACACCAGCGCCTGCGGAATCGGCATCATCGCCACCTGCTGGGTGGTGTTGGAGCCTACGCGCTCATCCCGTGGCGGAATGCCGAAGTATTCGCGGTAGCACTTGGAGAAGTGCGGCGTGGAGACAAACCCGCACACCGAGGCCACTTCGATGATCGACATCGGCGTTTGCTTGAGCAACTGCCGCGCGCGAATCAGGCGCAGCTTGAGGTAATAGCGCGACGGCGAGCAGTGCAGGTATTTCTGGAACAGCCGCTCCAGCTGGCGACGCGACACGGCGACGTACACCGCCAGTTCGTCGAGGTCGATCGGCTCTTCGAGGTTGGCTTCCATCAGCGCGACGATTTCCTGCAGCTTCGGCTGGTTGGTGCCAAGCATGTGCTTGAGCGGCACACGCTGGTGATCCTGTTCGTTGCGGATGCGCTCGTACACGAACATCTCGGAGATCGCCGCCGACAGTTCACGGCCATGGTCGCGGCTGATCAGGTGCAGCATCATGTCCAACGGCGCGGTGCCGCCCGAACTGGTGAAGCGGTTGCGGTCGAGGGTGAACAAACGGGTGCTCATCGACACACGCGGGAAGGCTTCCTGCATCGACGCCAGGCATTCCCAGTGCACGCTGCAATCAAAACCGTCGAGCAGACCGGCACAGGCCAGGGCCCAGCTGCCGGTGCACACTGCGCCAAGGCGACGGGACTGGCGCGCCTGGCTTTGCAGCCACGACACATGCTCACGGGTCACGGTACGCTGGATACCCACGCCGCCGCACACAATCACAGTGTCCAGGGCCGGGGCTTTGTGCATGGAGGCATCGGGGGTGATTTGCAGACCGTCGCTGGCCCATACCTGGTTGCCGTCGACACTCAGGGTTGTCCAGCGATACAGCTCGCGGCCGGACAGCTGGTTGGCCATGCGCAGCGGTTCCACGGCCGAGGCCAGGGAAATCAGCGTGAAATTGTCCAGCAGCAAAAAGCCGATGGATTGAGGCGCACGGTTCTGGGGTTGGGCCCCGGAGTTGAACGACGTCATGGCGGTATCTCCTCACACAAAGCAGGTGATGGCCTCAGGCGAGGCTCTTGTTATTGCGCTCTTCATCCGGCAAGGCGAGAGGCTTTGAATTGGTAGAGCAAATGCCATGCCTAAATTTGAATGGCTATTCAACAAATCCTGAAAACGACCTGATGACGCGTCTAAATAAGCCCGCGCGAGGAGTACGGGATATGGCTGAAATAGACGTCGGAGCGGCCCTGCTCAAGGTGTGTGAGCAGTTCGGTATCACTTGTGGGAAGGCGCTTTCAGCGCGTAGGAAAAGTCTGTCACCGCACGCACAGGTGACGGGTGGTCGAGGGGGAAATCGTTTGGAAGCTACTTATCTGTTTGCGACGCGCTAAAAGGTGGCGCTGTGGGGTCTGTGTGTTCACTTGTGGTGAGCGGGCTTGCCCCGCTCACCACAAAGGCCCCACTCATCACAACAAGCTCATCAGCACTCCACCGCGCTGACCGCCAACCCGCCCCGGGACGTCTCCTTGTACTTGTCATGCATATCCGCCCCGGTATCGCGCATAGTGCGGATCACGCGGTCCAGGGAGATAAAGTGCTGGCCATCACCGCGCAGGGCCATCTGCGCCGCGTTGATCGCCTTCACCGCGGCAATCGCATTGCGCTCGATGCACGGCACTTGCACCAGCCCGCCCACCGGGTCGCAGGTCAGGCCGAGGTTGTGCTCCAGGCCGATTTCGGCGGCGTTGCACAGTTGCTCCGGGGTTGCGCCGAGGATCTCTGCCAGCCCGGCAGCGGCCATGGCGCAGGCCGAACCCACTTCACCCTGGCAACCGACTTCGGCCCCGGAGATCGAGGCGTTCTTCTTGCACAGGATCCCCACCGCCGCTGCACTGAGCAGGTAGTCGACCACGTTGGCTTCGGTGACTTCGTCGCTGAACTTCATGAAGTAGTGCAGCACCGCCGGAATGATCCCCGCCGCACCGTTGGTGGGCGCCGTGACCATGCGCCCACCGGCGGCGTTTTCTTCATTCACCGCCAGGGCGAACAGGTTGACCCACTCCATCGCACTCAAGGTCGAGCCGATCACATTCGGCTTGTTCAACTCCTGCAGACTGCGGTGCAACTTGGCGGCACGACGGCGCACATTGAGGCCGCCGGGCAGGATGCCTTCGTGCTTGAGGCCCTCCTCCACGCACGCCTGCATGGCGCGCCAGAGCTTCATCAGGCCACTGCGGATTTCGTCTTCGGAGCGCCAGACTTTTTCATTGGCCAGCATCAACTCGGCAACGCGCAGGTTGTGGGTCTTGCACAGCTGCAGCAACTCCACCGCGCTGGAGAAATCATAGGGCAACTCGGTGCGGTCCATGTCCGCCACACCGCTCTGCGCCTGGGCTTCATCCACCACAAAACCACCGCCCACTGAGTAGTAGGTGTCGCGGTGCAGCTCGCCTTCATCGCCGTACACCACCAGGGTCATGGCGTTGGGGTGGAACGGCAGGTTTTCGTCGAGCAGGCGCATGTCCCGGGCCCACACGAACGGCACGGGCAAACGCCCATCGAGCAGCAATGTGTCGGTTTCGCGCAGGGTGTGGATGCGCAGGCCGATCTGCGACGGATCGATCGCGTCCGGCCACTCGCCCATCAGGCCCATGATGGTGGCGGTGTCGCTGCCGTGGCCGATGCCGGTGGCGGACAGCGAACCGTACAGCTGAACTTCGACACGCCTGACTTGTTCCAACAGTTCACGTTCACGTAACCCCTGGACGAACAACGCCGCGGCGCGCATGGGGCCGACGGTGTGAGAACTGGAAGGCCCGATGCCGATCTTGAACAGGTCGAAAACACTGATAGCCATTACGGTAGAACTCCTCGATAAGCACGGCCAGGCTTGAACGAGGTGCTACGCTCAGATCGCCCAGATGGCGGCATCATCAAGCTTTTGCTGTCGCTCACGGCGTCTCACACCGACGCACCCATGCTCACCAGCGTCGCTCCCGTGCGATCGCCTGTTTCAGCCGTTTTTAGCGGTGCAGACGGGCAAAAACAGCGGTTTTACCTTGGGAAAAACCTGTAAGCGACGTCACCGACACTGGATACGACCCTCCCTGTACTGGATACGACGCCCCCTGTAGGCGTCAGATTTTCACTGGTACATGATCAGTCTCGACTCGTTTGCAAGGCACCGTGGCAGAGCTGTTGCCGCACGCTCCAACCGCAACACTTATAAAGCGCGGCGAATGCCGCCAGAAAAAACACAGGAGTCTACCCAGATGAAAGGTTCACCCTCGTTGTTGTTGGCCGCCATGCTGAGTCTGCCAGTCATGGCGCACGCCGCAGAACCGGAACAGTGCAAGACCGTCAACTTCTCCGATGTCGGCTGGACCGACATCACCGTCACGACCGCGACCACCAGCGAAATCCTCAAGGGCCTGGGCTACAAGACCAAGACCACGATGATTTCCGTTCCTGTGACCTACAAGTCCCTGGCCGACGGCAAGAACATGGACGTGTTCCTCGGCAACTGGATGCCGACCATGGAAAACGACATCAAGCAGTACCGTGATGCCGGCACCGTGGAAACCGTGCGCGCCAACCTGGAAAACGCCAAGTACACCCTGGCGGTACCCGAGGCGCTGTACAACAAGGGCCTGAAAGACTTCGCCGATATCGCCAAATTCAAGGATGAGCTGGGCGGCAAGATCTACGGCATCGAGCCGGGTAACGACGGCAACCGCACCATCCAGACGCTGATCGACAAAGACGCCTTCGGCCTCAAGACCGCCGGTTTCAAAGTGGTCGAATCCAGCGAAGCCGGGATGCTTTCCCAGGTTGAGCGCGCCACCAAGCGTGACCAGGCCATCGTGTTCCTCGGCTGGGAACCGCACCCGATGAACACCCGCTTCAAGATGAAGTACCTGACCGGGGGTGACGATTCGTTCGGCCCCAACTACGGCCAGGCCACCATCTATACCAACACCCGCAAGGGCTACACCGAGGAATGCAGCAACGTCGGTCAGTTGCTGAAGAACCTGGTGTTCACCTTGAACATGGAAAGCACCCTGATGGGTAACGTCCTGGACGACAAGATGAAGCCCGATGCCGCCGCCAAGGCCTGGCTGAAAAAGAACCCGCAAGTCCTCGACACCTGGCTCGCCGGAGTCAATACCGTCGATGGCAAACCAGGCCTGGAGGCCGTCAAAGCGTATCTCGCCAAGTAATCCCGCTGACCCCGGGGCGGTGCGCTGCCCCGGGATGTTTTCCCTCTTCGCATGTGGACATTCACTACCATGCTGACTGAACAGAAAATCCCACTAGGCCAGTACATCGCTGCCTTCGTCGAATGGTTGACCCAACACGGCGCCAACTACTTCGACGCAATCGCATCGACACTGGAAACGATGATCCACGGCGTGACGTTCGCGCTGACCTGGTTCAATCCGCTGGCATTGATCGGTCTGATTGCGCTGCTGGCTCACTTTATTCAACGTAAATGGGGACTGACTGTTTTTGTCATCGTCTCTTTCCTGCTGATCCTCAACCTGGGGTACTGGCAGGAAACCATGGAGACCCTCGCGCAGGTGCTGTTCGCCACCCTGGTCTGCGTGGTCATCGGTGTGCCGCTGGGCATTGTTGCCGCGCACAAACCGCTGTTCTACACCATGATGCGGCCGGTGCTCGATCTGATGCAGACCGTGCCGACCTTCGTCTACCTCATCCCTACCCTGACCCTCTTCGGGCTGGGTGTGGTGCCCGGACTGATTTCCACGGTGGTGTTCGCGATTGCCGCGCCGATCCGCCTGACCTACCTGGGTATCCGTGATGTACCGCAAGAGTTGATGGACGCCGGCAAGGCCTTTGGCTGCTCGCGCCGTCAGTTGCTCTCGCGCATTGAACTGCCCCACGCCATGCCGAGCATCGCTGCCGGTATTACCCAATGCATCATGCTGTCGTTGTCGATGGTGGTGATCGCGGCCCTGGTGGGCGCCGACGGCCTCGGTAAGCCGGTGGTCAACGCGCTGAACACCGCCGATATCGCCCTGGGCTTTGAAGCCGGCCTGGCGATTGTGCTGCTGGCCATCATGCTCGACCGCATCTGCAAACAACCCGACGCCAAAGTAGGGGGTGATGCATGAGCATTATCCGATTCGACAATGTCGACGTGATCTTCTCCAAAGACCCACGCGAAGCGCTCAAGCTGCTGGACCAGGGCATGAGCCGTAACGAGATCCTGAAAAAAACCGGGCAGATTGTCGGCGTTGAAAAAGCCAGCCTGGATGTGGAAAAAGGCGAGATCTGCGTGCTGATGGGCCTGTCTGGCTCCGGCAAGTCGAGCCTGCTGCGCTGCATCAACGGCCTCAACACCGTCAGCCGTGGCCAACTGTTCGTCGAGCATGAAGGTCGCCAGATCGACATCGCCTCCTGCAGCCCCGCCGAGCTGAAAATGATGCGCACCAAGCGCATCGCCATGGTGTTCCAGAAGTTCGCCCTGATGCCCTGGCTGACGGTGCGCGAGAACATCAGCTTTGGTCTGGAAATGCAGGGCCGCCCGGAAAAAGAACGGCGCAAGCTGGTGGACGAGAAACTCGAGCTGGTGGGCCTGACCCAGTGGCGCAACAAGAAGCCCGATGAGCTGTCCGGCGGCATGCAACAACGCGTCGGCCTGGCCCGCGCGTTGGCGATGGACGCCGACATCCTGCTGATGGACGAGCCCTTCTCCGCCCTCGACCCGCTGATCCGCCAGGGCCTGCAGGACGAGTTGCTGGAACTGCAAAGCAAGCTGAGCAAGACCATCGTGTTCGTCAGCCACGACCTCGACGAGGCGCTCAAGCTGGGCAGCCGCATCGCGATCATGAAAGACGGCAAGATCATCCAGTACAGCGTGCCGGAAGAGATCGTGCTGAACCCGGCGGACGACTACGTACGCACCTTCGTCGCCCATACCAACCCGCTGAACGTACTGTGCGGCCGCAGCCTGATGCGCACACTGGACAACTGCAAACGCGTCAACGGTTCGGTGTGCCTCGACCCGGGCGGCGATTCGTGGCTGGACCTGTCCGAAGGCAACACCATCCAGGGCGCCCGCCAGAATGGCATGGTGATGAACCTGCAGAACTGGGCGCCGGGGCAACCGGTGGAAGGTTTGGGCCGGGTACCGACCCTGGTGGATTCGAATATCGGCATGCGTGATGCGCTGCAGATTCGTTACCAGACGGGGAACAAGCTGGTGTTGCATGACAACAACCAGGTGGTGGGGATCCTTGGCGACAGTGAGCTCTACCACGCCCTGCTGGGCAAAAACCTGGGCTAGCAAACACCGCAAACGCCAGTGCAGAAACCGGGTCAAACATGTGGGAGGGGGCTTGCCCCCCACATTTTTTGCCCCAGTGATGTCAGTGACACCACCGGGCTTTCAACGCATCAGCTATAGACACGGCCAAGGAGCTGCCGATGGCTTTCAAACTGATCGAGCACGTCCCGGGTGATCTGTTCCTGGGCGAAGCCCATCAGGTCGTATTCCTGAGGCCCGTTGTGCAGGTACACCTCGGCCCGGTAATAGCGGGTGCGTTCTTCTTCGGGCAGGTCGCTCGGTGCCGACGAGTAAGCATCCAGGCTCACTTCATAAACGAAGGGGTTGCCCTCTTCCATCTCGATGCGCACACCGATGCAGCGCTTGGACTTGCCCAACAGCGTCTGCACTTCCAACCCTTGCTCACGCAACGCGACCGCCGCCTCTTCCAGCGCCGGCGTGACGTGCTTGTCCATAAAGCGCTGCACAGTGCCCTGGCTCGGTTGCAGGTCGAGTGCCGTCAAGCGCTCGCTGAAGCCACGACGCCCGCGTTCAGCCAGTTGCGCCTGCTCCTGTTCGATCGCCACGTCCTGGCGCATCGCCTTGTGCAAACCGAACATAAAGAAAATCAGCACCACCGAGAACGGCAGCCCCGCCAGCACCACCATGGTTTGCATGGCTTCGAAGTTGCCGGCAAACAGCAGGCCGATGGTCACCAGGGTGATCACCGCCGACCAGAAGATGCGCAGCCAGTGCGGCGCATCTTCATCCACATTGCCGCCTTTGCAGGAAAGGTTGGCCATCATCACCGCACCGGAATCCGCCGGGGTCAGGAACAGCACAAAGCCCACGAAGATCGACACGCCGATGACGATTTTCGACGCCGGGTAATGCTCCAGCAGTTGGTAGATGGCCATGGACGGTTGTTCCAGCGCCGTCTTGCCCAACTCCACCGCACCATGGTTCAACACCAGGTCCAGCGCCGAGTTACCGAAGATCGACAGCCACGCCAGGGTAAAGCCCAGGGGAATCAGCAACACGCCGGCCACCAGTTCACGCACCGTGCGGCCACGGGAAATCCGCGCGATGAACATGCCCACGAACGGTGCCCAGGAAATCCACCAGGCCCAGTAGAACAGGGTCCACAGGCCCATCCAGCGTTCGGTCTTGTCACCGTCGCCTTCGTACACATAGAGGTCGAAGGTTTTCAGCACGATGCCGTTGAGGTAGTCGCCGGTGTTCTGCACCAGGCCATTGAGCAGGTGCAGGGTCGGGCCGAACAGCAGCACAAAGATCAGCAAGCCGCTGAACAGCACGATATTGAGGTTGGACAGGCGGCGGATGCCGTTCTCCACGCCCGACACGGCGGCGATGGTCGCCACGGTGCTCATCACGATGATCACGATCAGCAGGTTGGTGTTGCTGTGCGCCATGCCGAACAGGTTTTCCAGGCCGGACGACACCTGCATCGAACCGATGCCCAGGTTGGTCACCAGGCCCAACAGGGTCACGAACATGCCGAAACCATCCACCGCGTGACCGGCCGCGCCCTTCACCCAACGCTCACCCACCAGCGGGTACAGCGCCGAACGCAAGGCCAGCGGCTGGTTATGCCGGTAGGCGAAGTACGCCACCGCCAGGCCGACCAGCGCATAGATCGCCCAGCCATGCAGGCCCCAGTGCAAAAAGGTCAACTGCAACGCCTGGCGTGCCGCGCCGTTGCTGGCGGCGGCGCCTTCGGGCGGGTTGAAGTAGTGATCCAGCGGCTCGGAGGCACCGAAGTACAGCAACGAGATACCGATGCCCGACGAGAACAGCATGCCGGCCCAGGCGCCGTAGCTGAAGTCCGGGGTGTCGTCCTTGCTGCCCAGTTTCAACTTGCCATAGGACGAAAACGCCAGGCCGACCACAAACACCAGGTAAGCGGCGATGACCACCATGTAGTACCAGCCGAAGCTTTTGGAAAGCCAGGCCTGGGCTACGCCGAGCATGCGCCCGGCCTCCTGCGGAGCGATGATCAGAATGGCGGTCAACAACAGAATCAGCGCGGTGGAGGTGTAGAACACCCAACCGTTGACCCGCACCTTTTCCGGCGGGGTCTTTATAAGAGAGGCAGAACTCATGGCGCAGATGCTCCAGGCAGTGCGAGAGAGAAACACAAGGCAACGGTTATCCCGGCCTATCGATTTTTCGGCAGTCGACGGACGGGTGTTATAAAGACACCCCGAAAATCCTTGAGCCCCACCAGGCAGTGGGCAGGCCTTGATACCGCCTGTTTCAAAGGTTTTTGCAGGTGCCGGATGTCGCGGCCTTCACGTAGGAAATACCTGTAGGCAGCGACCATTTGTCGCAGAGCTTATTCTTTGTTGATTGAACGTTCAATCAAAACAAAATAGACTGGCCTTCAAGTCGACGAACGTTCATCGCCCGTCGGCAGGCCTAAGGAGAGGTGCTACATGCCCAAGGTCGGTATGCAACCCATACGCCGCCAACAGTTGATCGAAGCCACATTGACGGCCATCGACCAGGTCGGAATGGGAGATGCCAGCATCGCGCTGATCGCCCGTTTGGCCGGGGTCTCGAACGGCATCATCAGTCACTACTTTCAGGACAAGAACGGCCTGATCGCCGCGACGATGCGCTACCTGATGAACGTGCTGATCGAGAACGTCCACGAACGCAGGCTTGCGCTGAAGGACGACAGCCCACGGGCGCACCTTCGGGTGATCATCGAGGGCAACTTCGACGCCAGCCAGGTCAATGGCCCGGCAATGAAAACCTGGCTGGCCTTCTGGGCCACCAGCATGCATCACCCGTCATTGCACAGGTTGCAGCGGATCAACGATCAACGTCTGTATTCCAACCTGTGCTGCCAGTTCCGCCGAGTGCTGCCGCTGCCGCACGCACGCAAAGCAGCCAGAGGCCTGGCGGCCCTGATCGACGGTTTGTGGTTGCGCGGTGCCCTGTCGGGAGACGCTTTCGACACGGCGCAGGCGCAACGGATCGCTTACGAATACATGGATTTCCAATTGGCCAAGCAGGTGAGTTAGAGCCCTT
Source organism: Pseudomonas sp. 8 R 14 (assembly GCF_900005955.1). Lineage (NCBI taxonomy): Bacteria > Pseudomonadati > Pseudomonadota > Gammaproteobacteria > Pseudomonadales > Pseudomonadaceae > Pseudomonas > Pseudomonas sp. 8 R 14. The sequence goes on from NZ_CVTH01000055.1 coordinate 160,092, forward strand.
ATAAACGCTCAACCCCTGAACGTCCGCCGCCCAGTGTTGCCACACCCTCATGGCCCACTTTGCGGCGGGTAACGCCAACCACTTATGCACTTGCGAGGACTTTATGGCCCGTTTCGACCTGCAAAAACTCTACATTGACGGCGGCTACAGCGACGCTGGCAGCGATGCCACCTTCGACGCCATCAACCCGGCTAACGGTGAAGTTCTCGCCCAAGTGCAACGCGCAACGTTCGACGACGTTGAACGTGCCGTGGTCAGCGCGGAAAAAGGCCAGAAAATCTGGGCCGCCATGACCGCCATGGAGCGTTCGCGCATCCTGCGTCGTGCCGTCGACATCCTGCGCGAGCGCAACGACGAACTGGCCGCCCTGGAAACCCTGGACACCGGTAAAGCCTTCTCCGAAACCCAGTACGTCGACATCGTCACCGGCGCCGACGTGCTGGAATACTACGCAGGCCTGGTACCGGCCATCGAAGGCGAGCAGATCCCTCTGCGCGACACCTCGTTCGTCTACACCCGCCGCGAGCCCCTGGGCGTGGTCGCCGGTATCGGCGCCTGGAACTACCCGATCCAGATCGCCCTGTGGAAATCCGCACCGGCCCTGGCCGCCGGTAACGCGATGATCTTCAAGCCAAGCGAAGTCACCTCGCTGACCACCCTGAAACTGGCCGAGATCTACACCGAAGCCGGCGTTCCAGCAGGCGTGTTCAACGTCTTGACCGGCAGCGGCCGTGAAGTCGGCACCTGGCTGACCGAGCACCCGCGCATCGAGAAAGTCTCGTTCACCGGCGGCACCGACACCGGCAAGAAAGTCATGGCCAGCGCTTCGAGCTCGTCGCTCAAGGAAGTGACCATGGAACTGGGCGGCAAGTCGCCGCTGATTGTGTTCGAAGACGCCGACCTGGATCGTGCGGCCGACATCGCGATGATGGCCAACTTCTACAGCTCCGGCCAGGTCTGCACCAACGGCACCCGCGTGTTCGTGCCCAAGCACCTGCAAGAGGCATTCGAAGCCAAGATCGTTGAGCGTGTTGCGCGCATCCGCGTTGGCGACCCCCAGGACGCCAACACCAATTTCGGTCCGCTGGTCAGCTTCGCCCACATGGAAAGCGTGCTGGGCTACATCGCCAAAGGCAAGGAAGAAGGCGCCCGCGTGCTGTGCGGCGGCGACCGCCTGACCGACGGCGACCTGGCCAAAGGCGCCTTTGTGGCCCCGACCGTGTTCACCGACTGCACCGACGAGATGACCATCGTCCGTGAAGAAATCTTCGGCCCGGTGATGAGCATCCTCACCTACGAAACCGAAGAAGAAGTGATCCGCCGCGCCAACGACACCGACTTCGGCCTGGCTGCGGGCCTTGTGACCAAGGACCTGAACCGCGCCCACCGCGTGATTCACCAGCTGGAAGCGGGCATCTGCTGGATCAACGCCTGGGGCGAATCCGACGCGAAAATGCCGGTGGGTGGCTACAAGCAATCCGGTGTGGGCCGTGAAAACGGCATCAGCTCGCTGAACAACTTCACCCGCATCAAATCGGTACAGGTTGAGCTGGGCGACTACGCCTCGGTGTTCTAAGCAACCCCACTCAACTCAGCGCGTATCGATCCCAAGGTCCGCCGTAGCAGCTGACGAGCGCAAGCGAGGCTGCGTAGCGATCTTGGGGTCTGCTACGCAGCCCAACGCAGCCTCGTTCCTCGGCAGCTGCTACGGGCGGCCAAACTTTTAAGAGGGTGCATTTATGTCCCAAGAATACGACTACATCATTGTGGGTGCCGGCTCCGCCGGTAACACCCTGGCGACCCGCCTGACCGAAGACGAAGGCGTCACCGTCCTGCTGCTGGAAGCCGGCGGCCCCGACTACCGCCTCGATTTCCGCACCCAGATGCCCGCCGCCCTGGCCTTCCCGCTGCAAGGCCGCCGCTACAACTGGGCGTACGAGACCGATCCGGAGCCACACATGGACGGCCGCCGGATGGAATGCGGACGCGGCAAGGGCCTGGGTGGCTCTTCGCTGATCAACGGCATGTGCTACATCCGTGGCAACGCCATGGACTACGACAACTGGTCGAAGCTGCCGGGCCTGGAAGACTGGAGCTACCTCGACTGCCTGCCGTATTTCCGCAAGGCCGAAACCCGCGACATCGGCCCCAACGACTGGCACGGCGGCGATGGCCCGGTCAGCGTGACCACACCTAAAGCCGGCAACAACCCGCTGTTCCACGCCATGGTTGAAGCGGGCGTGCAGGCCGGTTACCCGCGCACCGAGGACTTGAACGGCTACCAGCAGGAAGGCTTCGGCCCGATGGACCGCACCGTCACGCCTAACGGCCGTCGCGCCAGCACCGCGCGCGGTTACCTGGACACGGCCAAGAAGCGTTCGACTCTGACCATCGTCACCCACGCCCTCACCGACAAGGTGTTGTTCGAAGGCAAGCGTGCCGTTGGCGTGCGTTACCTGATCGGTGCCGCCGAAGAGCGCGTTGAAGCCCGTGCGCGTAAAGAAGTGCTGGTGTGCAGCGGCGCAATCGCTTCGCCGCAACTGCTGCAACGCTCCGGCGTCGGCCCGGCCAAGCTGCTGGAAAGCCTCGACATCCCGGTGGTCCACGACCTGCCTGGCGTCGGCGAAAACCTGCAGGACCACCTTGAGCTGTACCTGCAATATGCGTGCACCCAGCCGGTGTCGCTGTACCCGTCGCTGCTCTGGTACAACCAGCCGGCCATCGGTGCCGAGTGGCTGTTCAACGGCACCGGCATCGGCGCCAGCAACCAGTTCGAAGCGGGCGGTTTCATCCGTACCCGTGAAGAATTCGAATGGCCGAACATCCAGTACCACTTCCTGCCGGTCGCGATTAACTACAACGGCAGCAACGGTGTGAAAGAGCACGGTTTCCAGGCGCACATGGGCTCCATGCGCTCGCCGAGCCGTGGTCGCGTGCAACTGAAGTCGAAGAACCCACGGGACTACCCGAGCATCCTCTTCAACTACATGGCCACCGAGCAGGACTGGCAGGAATTCCGCGACGGCATCCGCCTGACCCGCGAAATCATGCAGCAGCCGGCACTGGACCCGTACCGTGGCCGCGAAATCAGCCCGGGTATCGAGGTGCAAACCGATGAGCAGTTGGACAAGTTCATCCGCGAGCACGCCGAAACCGCGTTCCACCCGTCCTGCTCATGCAAGATGGGCGACGACGAGATGGCCGTGGTCGATGGCGAAGGCCGCGTGCATGGCATGCAGGGCCTGCGCGTAGTCGATGCGTCGATCATGCCGATCATCACCACCGGCAACCTGAACGCGCCGACGATCATGATCGCCGAAAAAATCGCCGACAAGATCCGTGGCCGCCAGCCGCTGCCGCGCAGCACTGCCGACTACTACGTGGCCGGCGACGCGCCGGTGCGTGGCAAGCCGTTGCGTGAAGTGGGGCCATTGGCGCAATAACGCTAAACCCGGTGGTGAGCGGGCTTACACCCGCGCTGGAGTGCGCAGCGCTCCCAATATTTTTGGGACCGCTGCGCAGCCAATGTGGGGCAAGCCCGCTCGCCACAGGGGCACTTGCCACAAAGAATCACCTCTCCTTGATCGCTCCCCAGCCCAGGCCTACTCTGTGTGCCTGCCCGCGCTGAGCCGCCCACAAGGAAGGCCCCATGTTCGACCACCACGCCACACTCAAGCAGCACTTCAGTGCCCTGCGCACCACCGCCGAATTTTTCTCCCTGCGTTACGTGCGCGAGTCCGGCCAGTACCTGTCGGTGCGCAAGAACGTCGCCGAACCGCCGCACCTGAACCACGACGAAGGCGCCATGCTCACCGTGCGTTTGAACGGTGTGGAAACCTACGCCGCGACCCACGATATTTCCCTGCCTGGCCTGCAAGCCGCCCTCGAGCGCGCCGAACAGCAAGCCCGCCTGATAAAACCTCACGCCCTGCTCGACCTGCGCGACCAACCGGTGTCCAGCGACGTCGCCGACTACCTGTCGCCGCACCTCGAGCACGCCTTCCCGTCCTTGAGCGACTGCTACCAACTGCTCGGCGATGAGTCCTCTGCAGTGCCCCAGGACGAGCGCCTGGTGAACTGGGAAGTCAGCCTCGGCCTGACCCACGTCGAGCAGATCTACCTCAACAGTGCCGGCGCCGAACTGCGCCAGGCCCAGCGATTTGTGTTCCCCGGCGTCAACGTCACCGCCTACGACGGCAACGACAGCCAGTCGCGCACCCTCGGCGGCAGCAACTTCGGCCAGCAAGGCGGGTTTGACGTGATCAGCCGCTTCGGCCTGGTGGGCGCCGCGCCGCGCATTGCCGACGAAGCCCTGCAACTGCTGCTGGCGCCAAACACGCCCCAGGGCCCGCGCGACCTGCTGCTGATGCCCGACCAGATGATCCTGCAGATCCACGAGTCCATCGGCCACCCACTGGAACTCGACCGCATCCTCGGCGACGAGCGCAATTACGCCGGCACCAGTTTTGTGAAGGCCAGCGACTTCGGCCAACTGCAATACGGTTCCAAGCTGTTGAACGTGACGTTCGACCCGGACATTCCCGAGCAACTGGCCAGCTACGGCCATGACGACGACGGCACCGCCGCCAGCAAGCAATTCCTGATCCGCGAAGGGCTGCTGCTCAAGCCCCTGGGTGGGGCGTTGTCGCAGTTCCGCTCGGGCATGGGCGGCGTGGCCAACAGCCGCGCCAGCAGCTGGAACCGCCCGCCGATCGACCGCATGGCCAACCTGAATATCGAAGCCGGCGATAAGAACCTGGCGCAACTGATTGGCGGCATCGAAAGCGGCATCCTGATGTCGACCAACCGTTCGTGGTCCATCGACGATGCACGCAACAAGTTCCAGTTCGGCTGCGAGTGGGGCCAGTTGATTGAAAACGGCGAGCTCAAGGGCGTGGTAAAGAACCCCAACTACCGGGCGATTTCCGCGCAGTTCTGGCGCAACCTCAGCGCCGTGGGCGACGCCAGCACCTTCAAGGTGCTGGGCACGCCGAACTGCGGCAAGGGCGAGCCCAACCAGGTGATCCGCGTCGGCCATGCGTCGCCGGCCTGTGTGTTCAGCAACGTTGACGTATTTGGAGGAGATGCCTGATGAACACCTTCAAGGCATTGGTGCAGTGGCTCAAGCAGGCCATCACCGACAAGGAACAATTCCACCTGGGCTACGCGGCAGAATCGTCCGAGTTCGTGCGCTTCAACCACGCCAAGGTGCGTCAGGCCGGGCACGTGCAGCAGGCCAGCCTCAACCTCAAGCTGATCAGCGATGGCCGCCATGCCGACCTCGGCATCACCCTGGCCGGCGAGCCCGAGCTGGATCGCCAGCGCCTCGCCGACGGCCTGCGCCAATTGCGCGAAACCCTGCCGCTGCTGCCCCATGACCCGTACCTGCTGCTCAACCACAACGCCTGGCAAAGCCACAACGAACAGGCCCGCCCCCTGCCCGACCTGGCCCAGGTACTGGAAGAAATCAGCCAGGCCGCCGATGGCCTCGACCTGGTCGGCTTCTATGCCGCCGGCCCGATCAGCCGGGGCTTCGCCAGTTCGGACGGTGCGTTTGGCTGGCATCAGGCCAATAGCTTCAACTTCGATTTCAGCCTGTTCCACGCCAATGGCGAGGCGGTAAAAGCCAGCTACGCCGGCGACGCCTGGGACAGCGCCGAGTTCGCCCGGCGCTTCCAGCTGGCGCGTGAACAGCTGGAATTCCTCGGCCGCCCGCTGCACCCGTTGGCGCCCGGACAATACCGCGCCTACCTCGCGCCGGCGGCGCTGGAAGAAATCATCAGCATCATCACCTGGGGTGGTTTTTCCGCCCAGGCCATCGCCAGCAAAGGCAGCTCGTTGCAACGGCTGTATGCCCGCGAGCAGTCCTTGAGCCCCCTGGTGACGGTGAAAGAACATATCACCGACTCCCTGAGCCAGGCGTTCTCCAGCGAAGGCTACCCGCGCAGTGACGTCACCCTGATCAATGCCGGCCAGGCCGAGGGCCAACTGGTGAACTCCCGCAGCGCCGCCGAATATGGCCTCAGCGCCAACGGCGCCAGCGGCGATGAGTCACCGAGCGCCTTGCAGATCGCGGCGGGCAACCTGGCCCAGGCCGAGATCCTCAAGCAACTGGGCACCGGGCTCTACATCAGCAACCTGTGGTACCTGAACTACTCCGACCTGCCCGCCGCACGCCTGACCGGCATGACGCGCTTCGCCACGTTCTGGGTGGAAGACGGCGAGATCAAGGCGCCGGTCAGCACCATGCGTTTTGATGACAGCGTCTACCAGTTGCTCGGTTCGCAACTGGAAGCGCTGACCGCCGAGCGGGAACTGCTGCTGTCGGCCAGCACTTATAGCCAGCGCAATACCGCGTCCAACCTGTTACCGGGTGCCCTGGTTAAACGCCTGACCCTGACCCTGTAGATACCCCCCCCCTGTGGGAGCGGGCTTGCCCTCTCCCACCTTGTCCTGTGCTGATTTCAGACATCCCGGTTTCATCCCTTCCTACCGTAAATTCTCTTCCTCCCAGTCTGCACGGGCAGCCTGTTGTCGCCTGCGAAAAACCTCGTTATAACGGTTAGTGGCACCCCGCCACCCCACCCACGAGAGCACGACCTTGCCCGGGAAGGGCAAGCTGGAGCGTTGACATGAACCATGGAAGTTTTGTCATAGAAAAGCTGTTCAAGCACTACAACGTTCATGTTGAGCAACTGGGAAACGATTCGGAAAAGAACACCATTCTGATGGTCAATGGCGCACTGTCCACCACACGCTCATTCGCCCGTACCAGCAAATGCCTGGCCGAGCATTTCAATGTGTTGTTGTTCGACCTGCCCTTCTCGGGCTATTCCCGCGAACACAACACCGACCTCGACCTGGTGACCAAGGATGACGAGGTGCAAATCCTGCGCGCCCTGGTCGAACGCTTCCAGGTCAACCATCTGGTCTCGGCCTCCTGGGGCGGCATCTCCACGCTGCTGACCCTGGCGCACAACCCGCCGTCGATCGAAAGCTCGGTGGTGATGGCCCTGGCGCCCAACCTCAACCAGGCCATGCTCGACTATGTGGAGCGCGTGCGGGTGCTGATCGAGGCCGATGACAAATCCGCCGTCGGCCACCTGCTGAACGAGACCGTCGGCAAATACCTGTCGCCACGCCTCAAGCGCAACAACCATCGGCACCTGTCAAACATGGCCACCACCGAGTACCGCCAGGCGCGCTTTCATATCCACCAGGTGCTGGCATTGGGTGATGGCAACTACCTGCCGGCGCTGCGGCAGATCGAAACCCCGGTGCACTTTCTCAATGGTGCGCTGGACGAATACACCCCCGCCGCCGAGGCCCGACTGTTCAAACAGTACGTGGGCCACAGCAGCTTTGCGGTGGCCGAACACACTGGGCATTTACTCGACCTGGAGTCCCGCGAGGCCGCTTTGGCGGTGCACCGGGCGTTGTTGGATTTCCTGGTGGGAGAGCACGCGAACTTGTCGGACTTAGACGAACCGCCAGTGGGAAAAGGAGCGACGAATGGCGCATAATCGCCGACACATAGCCGGCTAACAAAAAGGTACCCCATGCCAGATCGTGCCCCTCTCGATGCCAAGACCGCCCGCTGGCTCCCCTGGGTGGTCGCGATTGCCTTCTTCATGCAATCGCTGGATGGGACGATTCTCAACACGGCACTGCCGGCCATGGCCCGGGACCTGGCGGAAAACCCGCTGCGCATGCAAGGGGTGGTGATCGCCTACATGCTCACCGTCGCCTTGCTGATCCCGGCCTCGGGCTGGATCGCCGACCGCTTCGGCACCAAGAAGATTTTCTTCGGTGCGATCATGCTGTTCAGCATCGGCTCCTTGCTGTGCGCCCTGTCCAGCAGCCTGACCATGCTGGTGGGCGCGCGGGTCATCCAGGGCCTCGGCGGTGCGCTGATGCTGCCGGTCGGGCGGCTCGTGGTGCTACGCGCCTACCCCCGCTCCGAGCTGGTGCGGATCATGGGTTTCATTACTATCCCCGGCCTGCTCGGGCCCTTGCTCGGCCCGACCATGGGCGGCTGGATGGTGCAATACCTGACCTGGCACTGGATCTTCCTGATCAACCTGCCGGTGGGCATGATCGGTTGCTACGCCGTGTGGAAATTCATCCCCGACCTGCGCGGCAGCGAGCGCACGCGCTTCGATGGCCTCGGTTTCCTGCTGTTCGGCGCGGCGATGGTGCTGATCACCATTGCCATGGAAGGTCTGGGCGAGCTGCATCTGCCCCACCTGCGGGTGATGCTGTTGCTGTTCGGCGGGTTGGCGTGCCTGGCGGCGTACTGGCTGCGCGCCGGGCATATCGATAACCCGTTGTTTTCACCGGCGCTGTTCAAGACCCGCACCTTCGCGGTGGGCATCCTCGGCAACCTGTTCGCGCGCCTGGGCAGCGGTGCCTTGCCGTTCCTGGTGCCGTTGCTGCTGCAAGTGGCCCTGGGGTACTCGCCGTCCCAGGCCGGCATGAGCATGCTGCCCCTGGCGGCGGCGGCGATGTTCGCCAAGTCGGTGGCGCGCCCGTTGATCGAGCGCCTGGGTTATCGCGTGGTGCTGACCGGCAACACCCTGGCCCTGGGCATCATGCTGGCGAGCATGGGCCTGGTCAGCGAACAGACGCCCTACCCGCTGCTGCTGGCCATGCTGGCGGTGCTGGGGGCGATCAACTCGCTGCAATTTACCGCGATGAACACCGTCACCCTCATCGACCTTGACGACGCCCAGGCCAGCAGCGGCAACAGCTTGCTGTCAGTGGTGGCGCAATTGTCCCTGAGCCTTGGGGTAGCATGCGCCGGTGCGTTGCTTGGCGGCTTTACTGCCGAGTCCGGCAACGATGGCGTGGAAAGCGTGCTCGGCGCCTTCCAGCTGACCTTCCTCACCGTGGGCATCATGGCGATGCTGGCGGCGGCGATCTTCCTGCAATTGTCGCCCAAAGACGGCAAACGGGCGGCCAGCCCGGAACAGCATATCGAGCATTAACGGGCGTCTCGTCTAGAACTTGCGGGGAAATTCCCACAGGGCTGGTACACTGCGCGACATTTTGTTTTGCAGAGCCAGTCCCGTGACTACCATCGCCACCGCTTTTAATACTTTGCCCCTGTCCGCCGCCATGCTGGCTAACCTCGACTCACTGGGTTATGTCGAGATGACGCAGATCCAGGCGCAAAGCTTGCCGGTGATCCTCAAGGGGCTGGACCTGATTGCCCAGGCCAAGACCGGCAGCGGCAAGACCGCGGCGTTCGGCATTGGCCTGCTGAACCCGATCAACCCGCGCTACTTCGGCTGCCAGGCCCTGGTGATGTGCCCGACCCGTGAGCTGGCCGACCAGGTCGCCAAGGAAATCCGCCGCCTGGCCCGCGCCGAAGACAACATCAAGGTCCTGACCCTGTGCGGCGGCGTGTCCCTCGGCCCGCAGATCGCCTCCCTGGAGCACGGCGCCCACGTGATCGTCGGCACCCCGGGCCGTATCCAGCAACACCTGCGCAAGGGTTCGCTGGTGCTGGACGGCTTGAACACCCTGATCCTCGACGAAGCCGACCGCATGCTCGACATGGGCTTCTACGACGCCATCGAAGACATCATCAGCAAGACCCCGCCGCGCCGCCAGACCCTGCTGTTCTCGGCCACCTACCCGGTGAGCATCAAGCAACTGGCGTCGAAATTCATGCGCGCGCCGCAGCAAGTGAAAGCCGAAGCGTTCCACTCCGACGACCAGATCGAGCAGCGTTTCTACGAGATCTCCCCGGAAGAACGCATGGACGCCGTGACCAAGGTACTGGCGCATTTCCGCCCGGCCTCCTGCGTGGCGTTCTGCTTCACCAAGCAGCAAGTGCAGGAAACCGTCGATCACCTGACGGCCAAGGGCATTTCCGCCGTCGGCCTGCATGGCGACCTGGAACAGCGCGACCGTGACCAGGTATTGGCGATGTTCGCCAACCGCAGTACCTCGGTCCTGGTGGCCACCGACGTCGCCGCCCGCGGCCTGGACATCGACGCGCTGGACATGGTCATCAACGTCGAACTGGCCCGCGACTCGGAAATCCACATCCACCGCGTGGGCCGTACCGGTCGTGCCGGTGAGACCGGCATCGCCATCAGCCTGGTGGCGCCGTCCGAAGCGCATCGCGCCCAGGCCATCGAGCAACTGCAGAAGTCGCCGCTGAACTGGGACCAACTCGACAACCTCAAGCCGCAAAGCGGTGGTCCGCTGCTGCCGGTGATGAGCACCCTGTGCATCGCCGCCGGGCGCAAAGACAAGGTGCGCCCGGGCGACATCCTCGGCGCATTGACCGGCGAAGCCGGCATCCCGGGTGCCCAGGTCGGCAAGATCGCGATCTTCGACTTCCAGGCCTTCGTGGCCGTGGAACGCGGCATCGCCAAGCAGGCGTTGCAGCGCTTGAACGACGGCAAGATCAAAGGCCGTTCGTTGCGCGTTCGGATCCTGTAACACGGTCTCCGACCTATATGGAGATCCAATGTGGGAGGGCGCTTGCTGTGGTGAGCGGGCTTGCTGTGGTGAGCGGGCTTGCCCCGCGCTGGGCTGCGAAGCAGCCCCACTGAATCGGGGCGCAAGCCCCCTCCCCCAGTTTTGATTGCATTTCAGCCCCCTATTTTTGTGAGGACATTGCTGTGCGCTCGACCGAAGTTGTGATCATTGGCGCCGGCGCCGCAGGCTTGATGTGCGCACTGACCGCCGCCGGGCGTGGGCGCAAGGTGATGTTGCTCGACCATGCGAACAAGGCCGGCAAGAAGATCCTGATGTCAGGCGGCGGCCGCTGCAATTTCACCAATATGTACACCGAGCCGGCCAACTTCCTCTCGCACAACGCGCACTTCTGCAAGTCCGCCCTGGCCCGCTATACCCAGTGGGACTTTATCGGGCTGGTGGCCAAGCACGGTGTGCCCTACCACGAGAAGAAACTCGGCCAGCTGTTCTGCGATAACAAATCCAGTGACATCCTCGGCATGCTGCTGGACGAGTGCATCCAGACCGGCGTGAGCCTGCACCTGGACACCTCGATTGAAGAAATCGCCAAGGTCGACAGCGGCTACCAGTTGCAGACCACCCTGGGTGAACTGCGCTGCGAATCCCTGGTGATCGCCACCGGCGGCCTGTCGATCCCGACCCTGGGCGCCAGCGGTTTTGGCTATCAAGTCGCCAGGCAGTTCGGCCACGAACTGCTGCCGACCCGCGCCGGGCTGGTGCCGTTCACCATCACCGACCAGCTCAAGGACTTGTGTGGCGAGCTGTCCGGGACCTCGGTGGATTGCCTGGTCAGCTGCAACGGCCAGAGCTTTCGCGAAAACCTCCTGTTTACCCATCGCGGCCTCAGCGGCCCGGCGATTCTGCAGATTTCCTCCTACTGGGAGTCCGGCGACACGCTGGAGATCAACCTGCTGCCCGACCACGACGCCCACACCTGGCTGCAACAGCAGCAGGTGGAGCGCCCCAACAGCGAGCTGAAAACCCTGCTGGGTGAAATCTTCACCAAGAAGATGGCCAACCTGCTGGCGGACACCTGGTTCGCGTCCAAGCCGATGAAGCAGTACACCCACGCTGAAGTGGCCGATATCGCGCAAAAACTCTCGAGCTGGCAACTGGTGCCGGCGGGCACCGAGGGCTACCGCACGGCCGAGGTGACCTTGGGCGGGGTGGATACGCGGGAAGTCTCGTCCAAGACCATGGAATCGCTGAAAAGCCCGGGCCTGTACTTTATTGGGGAAGTGCTGGATGTGACCGGGCATCTGGGCGGGTTTAACTTCCAGTGGGCCTGGGCCTCGGGTTACGCCGCAGCGCAGTACGCCTGATGAATGTGGGAGGGGGCTGGCTCCCTTCCACATTTGATTTACGGTATGCCTGGGAATAATTTGCTGCCAGATGTGATCACCACCCTTGCCGTGGCGTCACTGATGGCTCAATTTAGCGGCATCGTCCCGGAAGACTCCAGACTTCATGTCATCGACCTCGTTCAAGCAGTCCATGCGGCGCCTGTGGGCGCTGGATAAATTCAGCTACAGCATCCGGGTGTTTATCGCCCTCACCGGCAGCATGGCGCTGTGCTGGTATCAGGATGAAATGGCCCTGCTGATCCCGCTGTTCCTGGGGATTATCGCCAGCGCCCTGGCCGAGACCGACGACAGTTGGCAAGGCCGCCTCAACGCCCTGGCAGTGACGCTGGTGTGTTTCAGCATTGCCGCGCTGTCGGTGGAGCTGCTGTTCCCCTACCCCTGGATTTTCGCCATCTCCCTGGCCCTGGCCACGTTCTGCCTGACCATGCTCGGCGCCTTGGGCGAACGCTATGGCGCGATTGCTTCGGCCACCTTGATCCTGTCGGTCTACACCATGATCGGCGTGGACCAGCGCGGCGGCGCCGTCAGTGATTTCTGGCACGAGCCGTTGCTGCTGGTGGCCGGCGCCGCCTGGTACGGCGCGTTATCGGTGCTGTGGCAGGCGCTGTTCTCCAACCAGCCGGTGCAGCAGAGCCTGGCGCGGTTGTTCCGCGAGCTGGGGCGTTACCTGAAGCTCAAATCATCGTTGTTCGAACCGATTCGCCAACTGGACGTGGAAGCCCGCCGCCTGGAACTGGCCCAGCAAAACGGCCGGGTGGTGGCGGCGCTGAATGCGGCGAAGGAAATCATCCTGCACCGTGTCGGCAATGGCCGGCCGGGGTCGAAGGTCAGTCGCTACCTCAAGCTGTACTTCCTGGCCCAGGACATCCACGAACGCGCCAGCTCGTCCCACTATCCTTACAACGCCCTGGCCGATGCGTTTTTCCACAGCGATGTACTGTTCCGCTGCCAACGCCTGCTGCGTCAGCAAGGCAAGGCCTGCCAGGCCCTGGCCGAGTCGATCCAGCTGCGCCAGCCGTTCATCTATGACGACAGCTTCGCCCAAGCCCTCAGCGACCTGAATGCCTCCCTGGAACACCTGCGCATCCAGAGCAACCCGGCCTGGCGCGGCCTGCTGCGTTCCTTGCGCGCCCTGGCGGCCAACCTGTCCACCCTCGACCGCCTGCTCGGCGACGCCAGCAACCCCGACGCCCTGGCCGACGCCACCGACAGCAACCTGCTGGACCGCGCCCCGCGTAACCTGAAGGAAATGTGGACGCGCCTGCGCACCCAGCTCACGCCGACATCGCTGCTGTTCCGCCACGCGCTGCGCCTGTCCCTGGCGCTGACCGTCGGCTACGGCATGCTGCATGCGATCCACGCCTCCCAGGGCTACTGGATCATCCTCACCACGCTGTTCGTTTGCCAACCGAACTACGGTGCCACGCGGCGCAAGCTCGGCCAGCGGATCATCGGCACAGCCATCGGCCTCACCGTGGCGTGGGCGCTGTTCGACCTGTTCCCGAGCCCGCTGGTGCAATCGATGTTCGCCATCGCCGCCGGCCTGGTGTTCTTTATCAACCGCACCACCCGCTACACCCTGGCCACGGCGGCGATCACCCTGATGGTGCTGTTCTGCTTCAACCAGGTGGGCGATGGCTACGGACTGTTCCTGCCACGCCTGTTCGATACCCTGCTTGGCAGCCTGATCGCGGGCCTGGCGGTGTTCCTGTTCCTCCCGGACTGGCAAGGCCGGCGCCTGAACAAAGTGCTGGCCAACACCCTGACCTGCAACAGCATCTACCTGCGCCAGATCATGCAGCAATACGCCGCTGGCAAGAGCGACGACCTGGCCTACCGCCTGGCCCGGCGCAATGCCCACAACGCCGATGCGGCGCTGTCCACCACCCTGGCCAATATGCTGATGGAGCCTGGGCATTTCCGTAAGGAAGCGGATGTGGGCTTCCGCTTCCTGGTGCTGTCGCACACCTTGCTCAGCTACCTGTCGGGGCTCGGGGCACACCGCGAAACCCAACTGCCGGCCGAGGTGCGCGCGCACTTGATCGATGGCGCCGGCAATAGCCTGGCGGCGAGCATTGACGAAATCGCCACCGGGCTGGCGAACAAGCAGCCGATTGCGATTCAGAGCGATGCCGAGGAGGCCTTGGCGGCGGACCTGGAGCAGATGCCGGATGAGATTGATGAAGGGCAGCGGTTGGTGCAGACGCAGTTGGCGTTGATATGCCGGCAATTGGGGCCGTTGCGCACCTTGGCGGCGCATTTGATCAAGGACACCAGCGCGGCTTAGGTCGCTATCGGGGGCCCACACAGGCACTACATGCCATGGGCCTTCATCAACCGCTCATAACTGCCATCCGCCTTCATCCTGGCAATCTCGCGGTCAAAGCTCGCCACAATCTGCGCATGCTCGGGGTTCTTCAGGCTGACCAGGATATGCAGGCTGTTTTCGCTCAGTGGCGTGGGCAGAAACTCCACCGCATTGCGCACCCGCGCCGACTCGCGCGACAGGTAATAGCGCGCCACATACTCATCCTCCACGGTCAACCGCACCCGCTGCGCCGCCAGCATGCGTACCGCCATGGCGAAGCTATGCACCGGCACTTTCTGCAACTGCCCATCCCCATCGAACGCCGCTGAATAGGCATAACCGCGCACCACGGCAATGGGATAGTCGTGCAACTGCTCCAGGTTCTGAAACTCGATGGGATCGTCACGGCGCTTGATGAAACGCACGCGATTGAGCAGATATTCGCCGGAAAACTGCCCCAATTGTGTACGGGCCTCGTCGTACCAGGCGTTGACCAGCACGTCATAGCGCCCATCGCCCACCCCCATCAGCGCTCGCGCCCAGGGCACCTGTTGGAAGTCGCTGGCATAGCCCGCACGGGCCAGGGCCGTGGTGACTATATCGGTGGCCAGGCCACCGTTGATCAAGGTGGCATCGGTAAACGGTGGCCAGGCATCCGCGACCAGGCGCAGACGCTGTGCGAACACAGGTGTCGCCAGCAACAACACTCCAATCAAAGCAACGGCACGAGACAATCGCGGCATGCTCAAAATCCTTGGCGGCGGGCGGTGGCCTTGGCTCAGGCAGGGCCTGAGGTTCTAACATTAGCTCAGATTACACAAAGAAACGGACGTCGAGAGCACTCAATGATGGCAAATTGATTTCATTCACAAAAAATAGTCGATTTAGACAGAGTCGTCCGTCGCGCTTACTATCCAGAACAGACATTCAAGTGAGAACACACCATGACAGTCGATTGGGTCTGTAAACATCACACCGACCTGGGCAAGGAGCAGCTGTACGCCATTTTGCGTTTGCGCGGCGAGGTCTTCGTTGTGGAGCAGAAGTGCGTCTACCAGGATATCGACGGGCAAGACCTGGCGGGCGATACCCACCACCTGATGGCGTGGAAAGACGACGAGCTGGTGGCCTACCTGCGCCTGCTGGACCCGGAGTCCCAGGGCGGCGACGTGGTGATCGGCCGTGTAATCGTGGCGCCGGTTGCACGGGGCACCGGGCTGGGGCACCAGATGATGGAAGAAACCCTCAGGCAGATTGACGAGATCTGGCCTGAGATGCCGATCTTCCTGTCAGCCCAGGCCCATCTGCAGGGGTATTACGGGCGGTATGGGTTTGTGGTGGCGGGTGAGGAATACCTGGAGGATGACATTCCGCATATCGGGATGCGGCGCGCTTGAGGCCGCCCAGCCACCGCTGAACTCAGGGGTAACCCAGAACCCGCTTGATCTGGCTGAGATTCACCTCGATCCACCCCCGATCAATCGCGCCCCAATCGCGAATCCGATAATGCCCGGCATGGTTGCGGGCCCCATCCTCCTGCTCGAACTCACACACAATATCCAGGTCCGCCAGCGCCGCAATCGTGTCCTGCGCGGTGCGCCGGGGCATGCCGGTGACATCGGTCAGCGCCGGGACGCTGCTGGCCAGCCCACTGTCGATCAGGTACGCCACGTACAGCCGGCGGTAGAAGCTGCTTTTGGTCTTGCTCACATCCATGGTTGGTCGCCTTGTGCGGTCAGGGCTTGCCCTGCAGGTCGCGATACGTGAGGTATACCCGCAGGTCGAATTCCACCTGGTGGTAGCCGGGCATCATGTAGTCGCAGAGTTTGTAGAACGCTTTGTTGTGGTCCGATTCCTTGAAGTGCGCCAGCTCATGAACCACGATCATGCGCAGGAATTGCGGCGCGGCCTCTTTGAACAGCGAGGCAATGCGGATCTCTTTCTTGGCTTTGAGATTACCGCCCTGCACCCGCGAAATCGTGGTGTGCAGGCCCAGGGCGCGGTGGGTCAGGTCCAGGCGGTTATCGAACAGCACTTTGTCGATGGCCGGCGCGTTGCGCAGGTGTTCCTGCTTCAAGGCCTGGGCATAGGCGTACAGGGCTTTGTCGCTCTGCACCCCATGGCGATCGGGGTAACGCTGTTCCAGGTAGGCGCCCAACTGGTCCTTGGCGATCAGTTGGCGCACTTGCTCCTGGAGGGCAGCGGGGTAGGCCTGGAGGTATTTCAGCGCGGTCATTGGGGTCTGCAACAGGATTCGGATGGGCGCCAGTGTAGCGAATTCAGCGCACGCGGGCGCGTGACCAGTCGACCACTTCTTCAGCCATCAGGGGCTGCGCCGCCCACGGCCCCTGGATAAACGGGCAACCCTGGGCCTTGAGCCACTGGGCCTGCTCCTGGGTTTCCACGCCCTCGGCCACCACGACCACCTCAAAATGCCTGCACAGCTCGATAATGCTGCGCGCCATCGCCGCGTCCCGCACCGAGCCCGGCAGCCGCGCAACCAATTGCGGATCAAGCTTGAGTGTATCGAAGGCCAGGTCGCGCAAATGCGCCAGGGAACACTGGCCCGAACCGAAGTCATCCAGGGCGATACGCACCCCGATACGGCGCAGCAACTTGAGCTGCTTGGCGGCCTCTTCCAGGTTACTCATCAGGCAGTCCTCGCTGATTTCCACCTCCAACTGGTACCCCTCCAGCCCATAGCGCTCGAGCATCTGCTGCAGTTGGTTCACCAGGTTCGGCATATTGAACTGGCTGCTGCTCAGGCTCACGCTCAACACCAATTCATCGTCGAACGCGGCTTGCCACGCCTGGCGCTGGGCGGCGATCTGCTGATAGATCCACGTGCTCAGTTGACTGATCAGCCGCGCCTCTTCCAGCAACGGTAAAAACAGCCCCGGCGGCACATCGCCGACGCTGGGGTGCCGCCAGCGCAACAACACCTCAACGCCGCGCAAACGCCCATCCACCAGAGAAACCTGGGGCTGATAGACCAGGGTGAAATCCTTGTTTTGAATCGCCGTACGCACGCTGTCTTCAAGCATCAGCCGCGAGCGGGCGCGACCGTTCATTTCCTGGTCGTAATAGCGATATTGCTGGCGGCCGGCGCGCTTGGCTTCGTACATGGCGATGTCGGCCGCGCGCAGCAAACCACTCAAATCCGCGCCGCAATCCGGGAAGGTGGCAATGCCGATGCTGACGCCGAGCATGACATCCAAACCGTCGACCTGCTGGCACACCGACACTCGCTCGATCAGCTTTTCCGAGATCTTTGCCGCCTGCTCCGGGAACTCCAGCTCCAGCAGCGCCGTGAATTCATCGCCGCCCATGCGGCCAATAATGTCGTAGGAGCGCAGACAGCCCTGCAATTGCTCCGAGACCCAGCGCAATACACGGTCGCCGGCATCATGGCCCAGGGAGTCGTTGACCCGCTTGAAACCGTCGAGGTCCAGGTACAGCAACACCAGGGACTGCTCTGTCCGCTCACTGCGGGATAAGGTGTTTTCCACCGCCTGGTAGAAACCACGCCGGTTCAACAGCCCGGTCAGCGGATCCGTCACGGCCTGGAATTCCAGCTGCTGGTGCAGGTGGCGCACTTCGGACATATCCAGCACCGTCACCACCATGGCCTTCTGCTCTGCGGGCAGCGGCGCGCAGGACAACGCCACCGGCACTTGCTGGCCACGGCTGGTGCGCAGGAGCGCATCGTGCAGGCGCCAGGTTTCACCGCGGCGGTAGTCGGCGTACATTTGCGAATCCGGCCAAGTGGGCACATGGGGCTTTTGCAGGAAACTCAGGAAGTCCTGGCCTTGCAGTTCCTGGATCGTGGCATTGAGCAGGCGCGAAATCGCCGGGTTGGCGTATTCGATCACGCCCTCTTCACTCACCACCAGGATGCCCTCGGCGGCGTTATCCAATACCGAGGCATTGAACGCCCGGGCGGACTCCAGGTCATGGCTCAGGCGCTGCAAGGCCCGGCGGTTGCGCTGATGCTCCAGCAACGCCTGGACCTTGGGCTTGAGGATGTGCGGGTCGAAGGGCTTGAACAGGTAGTCGATGGCGCCGCTGGCGTAGCCTTCCAGCACGGCGGCGGGGGATTGGGCGTTGGCACTCAGAAAAATGATCGGGGTCATGCGCGTGCGCTGGCTGCCGCGCATCAAGCGAGCGACTTCGAAACCGTCCATGCCGGGCATCATCACATCCAGCAGCACCAGGTCGACCTCATGCTGCAGCAGCAACTCGAGGGCTTCCACCCCGGACGCGGCGGTGATCACCACCCAATCATCACGCTGCAGAAGCGCACGCATGCTGATCAGATTTTCCGGGTAGTCATCGACCACCAGAAGAACCGAACTGCCATCGCCATGAGGTGGAGCGCATTCCATGCTAGGTCTCTTCCTTGGGTCTACTCCGGTCACTTCTGAGAGAAAACCCGGACAAACATTGAGGCCTCACTCTAGCCCCGGATCCTGAAAATCAGAAGTGACGTGGACGCCATCATTGCGCCAAAGTTCAGTCAGCCGACTAACGGTCAACCTCTACAGCCCACGGTTCATGGGAAACATGGCTTTTTGGCATTCCCTTGGCGCCAATAAATTGCCAGCAAACGTTTAACAACTGGCCGGCCACCGCCTATAAAGAACCTGTCAGGCCCCCGGGCCAAAGCCTTCACCCCCTGTAAAAGGCCAATGCCATGATCGACCTCTCCACTTGGAACCTGAGCATTCCGGTCGGCTCGCCCCCCGCGACGATCGACACGCCCAGGCTGCTCAGCGGCTTCAACGACCAATACTTCCAGGCCGAAGGCAGCAACGTGCAATTCTGGACCCCCGTCACCGGCACCCGCACCGAAAACGCCGTGTACCCGCGCAGCGAACTGCGCGAAACCTACGCCGACGGCCGCCTGCGCAATTGGACCTACCCCGAAGCCGACAACTTCCTGCGCGCCACCCTGGCGGTCAACCAGGTGCCCTCCAGCGGCAAGATCGTCATCGGCCAGATCCACGCCTATGACAGCCAGAAACCGCTGATCAAGCTCGAATACCAGTTCAAGGAAAAGACCCAGACCGGCAACATCGTCGCCAAGGTGCGCATGCGCCCGGACGAAGATGAAAGCCGCGTGATCATCGTCGCGTCCAATGTGCCGCTGGAGAAAAGCTTCACCTACGTAATCAACCTCAACAAAGCCGGGCTGCTCAGCGTGTACGCCGCCGACAGCGAGTGGAATGAACGCATCGGTGCAGCGTGGGCCGCCAAGCCGCTGTACTTCAAGGCAGGCGCTTATGTGCAGGACAACAGCGGGGACAGCAAGGAAGGCGCGAAGGTGACGTTTGCGAAGTTGGATATTGATCACGAGTGAAGTGTCCGGTGGCGCCAAGGACGATTCCTCGGTGAAGCGACCGTATTAAACACGCCACCATCCCTGTGGGAACCGGGTTTGCTCGCGATAGCGGCATAGGCACTTAAAGTGCTGACACATAACTCTGTGGTGAGCGGGCTTGCCCCGCGCTGGGCTGCGAAGCAGCCCCAAAACCTTCACCTTGAGTGATTCTGGCACTCTGCGGTGACCTTATTGGGGCTGCTGCGCAGCCCAGCGCGGGACAAGCCCGCTCACCACAAGAGCCTCGTGGGCTCAGGTAATATTTTCACCAAAGATGTGCAGATATGCATGGCTATCGCGGGCAAGCCCGGCTCCCGCAGTTGATCTGCTTTGCCTGAAGACGCTGTGCTCGTCCTACACGACCATTGCGACAAGCAAAATCGCCGCTTATAGTTCGCCCCGTCGCCGGCATTGACTGGCGATAGGGTTTCGCAGCCCTACAGAGTTAAAACCGCACCCGTCAAAACAGCCCCGGCATTCCTGCCGAAGGCCGTCTTTGTTATGGCGGCTGTGCGTGGGAGACCTTCGGGTCTGCCGGGTCTTAACTCCTCGGTCTGCGAACCCGCGCACAGTTGCCACCTTATTTGTTTCGCAGCAAACGGTGGCTTTCTTCTATTTGAG
Source organism: Pseudomonas sp. 8 R 14 (assembly GCF_900005955.1). Classification (NCBI taxonomy): domain Bacteria; kingdom Pseudomonadati; phylum Pseudomonadota; class Gammaproteobacteria; order Pseudomonadales; family Pseudomonadaceae; genus Pseudomonas; species Pseudomonas sp. 8 R 14. The sequence goes on from NZ_CVTH01000055.1 coordinate 180,259, forward strand.
TTAAGGATTTGCCATGAAGAACCAACTCCCCCCGCGCCGCTTTTACCCTTGCACCGAAACCGCCACCGAAAACCCCGTGCTCCTGATAGACAGCGACGCCCCACTGCTCGACCTCCACGCCTGCCTGCGCGAACGCCTCAACGCCGCCCTCGAACACCTCAACCTGCTGGCCTGCTCCAGCCTGCCGGACTTTGCAGAGCGCGACTTGAATAACGTGGCCAATACCGCACGCATCCTGGTGCAGGACGTGAGCGATGTGTTTCGGGTGATTGAGCACCGGGGTTTCGATAGACCAGCCCCTGGCTGATCAAGGCTTCACTTCAAACAACCTGAATGTCACCTATAGCGGACTTTTTGGGGAGCCCGCCGCGAAATGTCCGCTTTAACGGACATTTCAATAAATACAACAAATCAAATTCCACCAACAAAAAAGTCCGCATCGCTGCGGGCTTCTTTTCAAACGCTTTCGGCTCAGTTCACCTTAGCGTTCAACTCACCTTTCAAATACCGCTGATACATCGCTTCCAACGAGACAGGTTTGATCTTCGAAGCATTACCCGCAGTACCACACGCTTTATAACGCGTAATACACAGCACGCATGGCGTTCAAGGCCGATAGGGTAAATCCCAGATGCAGGTCACTATCAACGTAGACATTCCATACGCCGCACTTGGTGTCCCCGACTGAACGCTCTAAATTGAGCACCCGCGAAGAAAAACATGTGAACCACAATGACAACCGAATCTTCGGTATATATGCAACTGGATGTTACAGCCTTGTGTATTAATCAGTATTTTTAGATATCAGCGACAGAGCGAGATGTGGGAAATACCAATCAGAACTATCCGACAAACCCCTACAAAAACACACAAGGACTCAGCTGAAAAATAATACAATTCAAAAAATACAAATTGACATTCGCAATAAGCGCTCATACGGTTTAAATGCATCGCAAATCTGCGAAGACACCAACACAGAGGAACTATATATGAAACGTGTAATTATAGAACCGACGCTCAACAATCAGTCAAACGACGCGTACCAGACCCGTCACTTCTCAATTAAGACGGTGACTGTACCCCGCTACAAATTTATTCCCAACGATGGGGGTAGCGTTATCGAAGCTTCTGACAGCAGAAAGCTAGTAATCAAATAGAGAAAATCTCATTAGATTGAACAAAATCAAGAAGCGCGAAGGATTTCGCCCTATAGCACCGATATGTTTAGAAGAATGTATGGCTGAATACTTCTGCCCGTCTAACCCCTCCCCCTACATGCTGGAGTTTCGCAAAGTTATTTCAGCTAGCATTCCGGCGGTGACGCACGTTGATAACTCAGCGCGCCCTCAATCAGTCAATAAATCGCAAAATTTTCGTATACATCAACTGCTAGTCGCCTATCGTGCTATGTCAGGAGTCGGCGTACTTTGTAACACTTCCTTAAATTTTAACGGACGCGGCTTTATAAATAGACTTAGCGACTTGTATCGATTCGCCAGTGAACATGAGCTCGACGGCTTCGTATTTGAAGACACACTTTTCCTACATTCAGATCGACCTGATGAAAACGTCAAGCAAGCTTATTTTCGTGCAAGCGCTATCCAGTTTCTCACTATGGCTTGATATTTTTTTAATCTTCACGGTTCCTGTTTATCTATGGCATGCCTCTCCTTCATCAATAGCGTTCTTGGCCTTTTGCCTGGGTGCCCCTATGTTGTTTCTAGGTCCTATCGTAGGAACGCTGATAGATCGATATGACGTAAGGAAAACACTAGTATCCGGCGTCTTACTCCGCACACTGTCTACCGTAGGGCTAGCAGTGTCTCCAGATCTTCAGAGCTTTTTGCTTTTCGTCATTTTCAAAGGTGTGTCAAATTTATTTTACTTTCCTTCGATAACCATTATAGTTCGGCAACTGATACATGCCGAGGAGCGCAAATCTTTTTTCAGCCACGTAAGTGTATTTGATCAATCTTCCAAAATTTTTGCGCCGTTACTTGCAGGCGTATTAACGGCAGTATTATCACCTAAGAATTTATTCTTTTTTTCGGCAGTCGCCGTTTTATTAACCTTCCCACTCCTAAGGTCTATTTGCCTGGCATTCCGAACGCAAATGAATGGCACCGCTACCAACGCCCTGCCACTTTATCGCGACATTACAAGAGGACTCTCTATATTCAATGCCTTGCCCTTTCAACTACGCATAGGCTTTTTGTACTCCCTGCTTACATCGCTGGCTTTAGGAATTTACGACCCACATTTGGCGTCCTTTCTAGCCTATGAAGGTTTACCTCCAGTTAATTTTTCAATAATCGTCTCAGCAACAGCCGGAGGTGCAATATGTGCCGCATTGCTGATGAAATTCAAATTGAGCAATTTCGATGAGATTCTTCTTCGGTCCAGCGCATTAGTTGTTTTCTCTACCGCATTAATCCTGACCGCAGTTTTAGTATTTTTCCAATTACCTGGAAGAGCCTATCTCTATCCATTGGTTTGGTTTTTGAATGGCTTCGGTTATGAAACGCTAATAATATCTTCAAATATAATCCTTCAGCAATTATGCCCTACTGACAATATCGGAAGAGTATCCATGTCTTTCAGAAGCATCCAAATACTATGCGTTATAACGGGACCTTCTTTAGGAACAATGCTAATAATCGCAGGTGGTCGCCCAGCACCTTTTGTTGTGGCTGCGGGCATGGCATTTTTAACTGCATCGCTGTCCATTGCGGTCTATTTATATTTGTACAGAAAACAATCGATCGCACCTGTCAGCTAGTGCAGAATCAAACGATCATCCCGCGAATCTCCTGTCTCTCAAACTTACCTAATCAAAAACAAAAAAAGCCCGCATCGCTGCGGGCTTCTTTTTAACGCCTCAGGCTTAGTTCACCTTAGCGTTCAACTCACCTTTCAAATACCGCTGGTACATCGCTTCCAACGAGATCGGCTTGATCTTCGAAGCATTACCGGCAGTACCGAACGCTTCATAACGAGCGATACACACATCACGCATCGCGGTCACAGTGGCGCCGAAGAACTTGCGCGGGTCGAACTCACTCGGGTTGGTGGCCATCAGGCGACGCATCGCGCCGGTGGACGCCAGGCGCAGGTCGGTGTCGATGTTGACCTTGCGCACGCCGTACTTGATGCCTTCGACGATTTCTTCAACCGGTACGCCGTAGGTTTCTTTGATGTCGCCGCCGTACTGGTTGATGATCGCCAGCCATTCTTGCGGTACCGAGGAAGAACCGTGCATCACCAGGTGGGTGTTAGGGATGCGCTTGTGGATTTCCTTGATGCGGTCGATGGCCAGTACGTCGCCAGTCGGTGGCTTGGTGAACTTGTAGGCGCCGTGGCTGGTGCCGATAGCGATCGCCAGGGCGTCCACTTGGGTCTTCTTGACGAAGTCGGCAGCTTCTTCCGGGTCGGTCAGCATCTGGCTGTGATCCAGCACGCCTTCGGCGCCGATGCCGTCTTCTTCACCGGCCATGCCGGTTTCCAGGGAACCCAGGCAACCCAGTTCGCCTTCAACCGAAACGCCGCAGGCGTGGGCCATGGCCACGGTTTGTTGGGTTACGCGTACGTTGTACTCGTAGTCGGTCGGGGTCTTGCCGTCTTCGCCGAGGGAGCCGTCCATCATCACCGAGCTGAAGCCCAGCTGGATGGAGCGCTGGCACACGTCAGGGCTGGTGCCGTGATCCTGGTGCATGCACACCGGGATGTGTGGGAATTCCTCGATCGCGGCGAGGATCAGGTGACGCAGGAACGGGGCACCGGCGTATTTGCGCGCACCGGCCGAAGCCTGGACGATCACTGGGGAGTCGGTCTTGTCAGCGGCTTCCATGATGGCGCGCATCTGCTCAAGGTTGTTGACGTTAAAGGCTGGGACGCCGTAGCCGAACTCGGCTGCGTGGTCCAGCATTTGACGCATGCTGATAAGTGCCATTGTGTTGTCTCTCCCGGTCGAGGGTCGTTAATCGTGCAAGCCTGCCGTAGCGGCGGCTGCTATTCAAGTTATTGCAGGTCAGGCTTTGCATGCCTGGCGTGCTGAATCGTTATTGCTGATGTGGGAGGGGGGCTTGCCCCCGATGACAGCCTGTCAGTGATGACTCTGTTGGCTGATCCACCGCTATCGGGGGCAAGTCGAATCGTCGCACCGCCCCTCCCACATTTTGGTCTCATCGATGTTGAGACCGCGTTCTATTTACTGGGCCTTGCAGCCGCGCCCGATCAAATCGTCGGTGGCAACCCAGTAAACCAGGCCTTCCTCACCTTTTGTGTGAAACGCCAACTGGTCGTTGCTGTACAGCACGCCCGAAGCCGCCACATCCTGTTTGAGGCGATAAACCTGGTCGGAACCGCCGAGGCGTACATCCACCTCACTGCGGGCCTGGTTGGCGAAGCGCCAGTTGACCTCGGCCTTGCTGTCGCAGGTCCAGGTGGTCCACTTACCTTCCGGCTCTGCCTTGTTGAACATGTTCATGCTGCTGCAACCGGCCAATAGGGCCAGGGCTGCCAGGGCGAAAACGCCTTTCATTGCCAATCCTCGCAGCGGGGCCAAAGGCCGCCGATGCCGTCGGTTAGTTGATCAGACCCGTCAAGGGCAACCCTGTTCCTGACCGTTGGGCGCGGAGTCGTATTTCTCCAGCCGTTCGTTGCCGATGCGCTTGTTGATTACCGGCATGGTCTCGGCTTGCCAGTCAGCCTGATAGCAGCTTTTTTTCTGCTCCGTGGCAGGTTTGCCTGCCGCCGGCGCTGCGCTTGGCGTGCTGCCGCAGCCGGCCAACAGGCCCGCTGCGATCACCATTGCCAACGACTTGATCATGGGAATACTCCTTTTCCGGATCACGAGCCTTAGCCTTTGGCTCGGGTTTCCAGCACTTCCACGGCGGGCAGGACTTTGCCTTCGACGAATTCGAGGAATGCACCGCCACCGGTAGAAATGTAGGAGATCTGGTCGGCAACGCCATATTTATCGATGGCCGCCAGGGTGTCGCCGCCGCCGGCGATGGAGAATGCCGAGCTGTCTGCGATGGCCTTGGCCAGCACTTTGGTGCCGTTGCCGAACTGGTCGAACTCGAACACGCCGACCGGACCGTTCCACAGGATGGTCTGGGAGGCTTTCAGCAGTTCTGCAAAGTTGGCTGCAGTTTGCGGGCCGATGTCCAGGATCATGTCGTCGGCGGCCACGTCGGCGATGAGCTTGACGGTGGCTTCGGCGGTTTCAGCGAACTCCTTGGCAACCACCACGTCCACCGGCAACGGCACGCTGACCTTGGCGGCGATGGCGCGGGCGGTGTCGAGCAGGTCCGGCTCATACAGGGACTTGCCCACCGGGTGGCCTGCTGCCGCCAGGAAGGTATTGGCAATGCCGCCACCAACGATCAACTGGTTGCAGATCTGGCTCAGGCTGTTGAGCACGTCCAACTTGGTGGACACCTTGGAGCCGGCAACGATGGCAGCCATCGGTTGGGCCGGAGCGCCCAGGGCCTTGCCCAGTGCCTCCAGTTCAGCCGCCAGCAATGGGCCGGCAGCCGCCACCTTGGCGAACTTGGCCACGCCGTGGGTCGAACCCTCGGCACGGTGGGCGGTACCAAAAGCGTCCATCACGAACACGTCGCACAGGGCGGCGTATTGCTGGGCCAGTTCGTCGCTGTTCTTTTTCTCGCCTTTGTTGAAGCGCACGTTTTCGAACAGCACGATGTCGCCAGGCTTAACGTCGACGCCGCCCAGGTAGTCAGCCACCAACGGCACGTCACGGCCCAGGGCCTTGCTCAGGTAGTCGGCTACCGGCTTGAGGCTGTTTTCGGCGGAGAACTCACCTTCGGTCGGGCGACCCAGGTGGGAGCAGACCATCACGGCCGCGCCTTTTTCCAGGGCCAGCTTGATGGTCGGCAGCGAGGCCAGGATTCGCGCATCGCTGGTGACAACACCGTCCTTGACGGGGACGTTGAGGTCTTCGCGAATCAGTACGCGCTTACCTTGCAGATCGAGGTCGGTCATCTTCAACACGGTCATGGGTGGCAGTTCCTGAATTACTGTTGAGGTTGTTTAGAGGCGATATGCAGATAATGTTCCGCAACGTCGAGCATTCGGTTGGCAAAGCCCCATTCGTTGTCGAACCAGGCCAGGATGTTCACCAGCCTCGGACCGGAAACGCGGGTCTGGCTGGCATCGACAATCGCCGAATGCGGGTCATGGTTGAAATCACAACTGGCGTGGGGCAACTCGGTGTAGGCCAGCAAGCCTTTGAGCGGGCCGCTGGTGGCGGCGTCGCGCAGGATCCGGTTGACCTCCGTCGCATCCGTGTCGCTGACGGTTTGCATGGTGATGTCCAGGCAGGACACGTTCACCGTCGGCACCCGTACGGCTTTGGCCTGGATTCGCCCGGCAAGTTCCGGCAGCAGGCGTTCAATGCCGCGGGCAAGGCCTGTGGACACCGGAATCACCGACTGGAACGCCGAGCGCGTGCGGCGCAGGTCTTCATGGTGATAGGCGTCGATCACCGGCTGGTCGTTCATCGCCGAGTGGATGGTGGTGATCGACACGTAGTCCAGGCCGATCGCCTGATCCAGCAGGCGCAACAGCGGCACGCTGCAGTTGGTGGTGCAGGAGGCATTGGACACCAGCAGCTCATTGCCGGTCAGGCAATCCTGGTTGATGCCGAAGACGATGGTGGCGTCGACATCAGCCTCGCTGGCCATCGGCTGGGAAAACAGCACACGCGGAGCACCGGCGTCGAGGAAACGCTGGCCATCGGCACGGGTGTGATAGGCACCGGAGCATTCCAACACCAGGTCGACGCCCAGCGCCGCCCAGTCGATGCCCTCGGGGGTGGCGCTGCGCAACACTTTCACGCAGTCGCCGTTGATATGCAGACAATCGCCTTCGACCCGCACTTCGCCGGGAAAGCGGCCGTGGGTGGAGTCAAAGCGTGTCAGGTATTCGATGCTGGCCATGTCGGCCAGGTCGTTGATCGCGACAATTTCAAACCCGGCTGCCGCCCCTCGCTCGAACAGAGCACGCAAGACGCAACGACCAATGCGGCCGTAGCCGTTGAGTGCAACTTTGTAGGGACGCGGTTGGGGCATGGGGTTCTCGCATTGTGGGCGACACAAACCACTGTAGGAGCGAGCTTGCTCGCGAAGAACCTGAGAGCGCCGCGTTAAACCAGAAACGCTGCGTTATCGTTAACGATCTTCGCGAGCAAGCTCGCTCCTACAGTAGAGGCGGTGACCAGTAGGCCACCGCGTTAGCGCTTTAGTCTTCCAGCAGCTCTTCAGCCTGACCCAGGATATTTTCCAGGGTGAAACCGAACTCTTCGAACAACGCTGGCGCCGGCGCCGACTCACCGTAGGTGGTCATGCCGATCACGCGGCCTTCCAGGCCCACGTACTTGTACCAGTAGTCGGCGTGAGCCGCTTCGATGGCGATACGCGCGCTGACCTGCAACGGCAGGACCGATTGCTTGTAGCCGGCGTCCTGGGCTTCGAACACGCTGGTGCACGGCATGGACACAACGCGCACGTTACGGCCTTGGGCAGTCAGCTTGTCGTACGCCTGAACGGTCAGGCCCACTTCGGAACCGGTGGAGATCAGGATCAGCTCGGGCTCGCCGATGCAGTCCTTGAGCACGTAGCCGCCACGGCTGATGTCGGCGATCTGCGCGTCGGTACGCACCTGGTGTTGCAGGTTCTGACGGGAGAAGATCAGCGCCGAAGGGCCGTCCTTGCGCTCGATCGCGTGCTTCCAGGCCACCGCGGATTCCACCGCGTCGGCTGGGCGCCAGCAATCCAGGTTCGGCGTGGTGCGCAGGCTGGTCAGTTGCTCGACCGGCTGGTGCGTCGGGCCGTCTTCGCCGAGGCCGATGGAGTCGTGGGTGTACACATGGATCACGCGTTTCCTCATCAGCGCGGCCATACGTACGGCATTGCGCGCGTACTCCATGAACATCAGGAAGGTCGCGCCGTAAGGCACCAGGCCGCCGTGCAGGGACACGCCGTTCATGATGGCGCTCATGCCGAATTCGCGCACGCCGTAGTACATGTAGTTGCCGCTGGCGTCTTCGGCCGAGACACCTTTGCAGCCTTTCCACAGGGTCAGGTTGGAACCGGCCAGGTCGGCCGAACCGCCGAGGAACTCAGGCAGCAGCGGGCCAAAGGCGTTCAGGGTGTTCTGGCTGGCTTTACGGCTGGCGATGGTCTCGCCCTTGGCCGCGACTTCAGCAATGTAGGCCGAGGCTTTTTCCGAGAAATCGGCAGGCAGGTCACCGGCCAGGCGACGCACCAGCTCGTTGGCCAATTCCGGGAATTCGGCGGAGTAGGCGGCGAAACGCTGGTCCCACTCGGCTTCGGTGGCCAGGCCTTTCTCCTTGGCATCCCATTCGGCGTAGATGTCGGCCGGGATTTCGAACGGGCCGTGGTTCCACTTCAGCGCGGCGCGAGTCAGGGCGATTTCCGCGTCACCCAATGGGGCGCCGTGGCAATCTTCCTTGCCTTGCTTGTTCGGCGAGCCGAAGCCGATGGTGGTCTTGCAGCAGATCAGGGTCGGCTGCGCGCTCTTGCGGGCGGTGTCGATGGCGGTCTTGATCTCTTCCGGATCGTGGCCGTCGACATTGCGGATTACCTGCCAGTTGTAGGCTTCGAAACGCTTGGGGGTGTCATCGGTGAACCAGCCTTCGACTTCGCCGTCGATGGAGATACCGTTGTCATCGTAGAAGGCGATCAGCTTGCCCAGGCCCAGGGTGCCGGCCAGGGACGCGACTTCGTGGGAAATGCCTTCCATCATGCAGCCATCACCCAGGAACACATAGGTGTGGTGATCGACGATGTCGTGGCCAGGGCGGTTGAACTGCGCGCCCAGGATTTTTTCGGCCAGCGCGAAGCCCACGGCGTTGGCCAGGCCTTGGCCCAGGGGACCGGTGGTGGTCTCGACGCCCGGGGTGTAGCCGAATTCCGGGTGACCCGGGGTGCGGCTGTGCAGCTGGCGGAAGCTCTTGAGGTCATCGATGGTGACGTCGTAGCCGGTCAGGTGCAGCAGCGAGTAGATCAGCATCGAGCCGTGGCCGTTGGACAGTACGAAGCGGTCACGGTCGGCGAACGACGGGTTGCTCGGGTTGTGCTTCAGGTAATCACGCCAAAGTACCTCGGCGATATCCGCCATGCCCATCGGGGCACCGGGATGGCCGCTGTTGGCTTTTTGCACGGCATCCATGCTGAGGGCACGAATGGCGTTGGCACGCTCACGACGGCTGGGCATCGCTGTTCTCCTGAGGATTTTGAAGAGTGAATGATTAAAAGAAACGGAAAAAAGGATCGGCATTTTCCCTCAGCCACCGCCTGCGGGCAATGACAGATAGTCACTTGCAGGTGTTTTTCCTGTGCTTTGGGCAGCAATCGCTTGCAGAAACCTTTAACCGCTTCGTCTAAAGGTTATAGCGGCTGCTTATAACCGCCACTTATCGATCAATATCAAAACTTTTTGATATTGACCTTGCGGGGATACTCACCCGTCACTAGACTGCTGGCCTTATGAACCTACCCGTGCCCACCCTGCGTCCTGACGACGGCGAAGAGCTGGCAGCCTTGTGCAAGGCCGCTGGCGACCCATTGCGTCTGAACGTATTGCGCGCACTGACCAACGACTCATTCGGCGTACTGGAACTGGCACAGATCTTCGCCATCGGCCAGTCGGGCATGAGCCACCACCTGAAGGTGCTGGCCCAGGCCGACCTGGTCGCCACCCGCCGCGAAGGCAATGCGATTTTCTACCGCCGCGCCCTGCCCCACGCCGACCTGCTCGGCGGCAAGTTGCACGCGGCCCTGCTTGAGGAAGTGGACAGCCTGAGCCTGCCCCATGACGTGCAATCACGCATCGGCCAGGTCCACGGGCAACGTGCCGCCGCGAGCCAGGACTTTTTCGCACGGGTTGCCGAGAAATTTCGCGCCCAGCAGGACTTGATCGCAGGCCTGGCCCAATACCGCGACAGCGTACTGGCGCTGCTGGACAAGCTGAGCTTCAGTGAAGAAGCGACGGCGCTGGAAGTCGGGCCTGGAGATGGCGGCTTCCTGCCGGAACTGGCACGCCGCTTTCGGCAGGTCACGGCGCTGGACAACAGCCCGGCGATGCTCGAACTGGCACGCCAGCTCTGTGAGCGCGAGGCGTTGGGCAATGTCAGCCTGCAGTTGGCTGATGCCCTGAGCAGCACAACGATCAAGGCCGATTGCGTGGTGCTGAACATGGTCTTGCACCATTTCGCCGCCCCCGCCGACGCTTTAAAGCAAATGGCCGGGTTGCTGCACCCCGGCGGTAGCCTGTTGGTTACGGATTTATGCAGCCACAACCAGAATTGGGCCAGGGAGGCCTGCGGTGATCTCTGGTTGGGTTTTGAACAGGACGATCTGGCCCGTTGGGCCACCGCTGCGGGACTCGTTCCCGGGGAAAGCCTCTATGTAGGTTTACGTAATGGTTTCCAGATCCAGGTCCGCCACTTTCAGCGACCGACTGGCGACACTCACCATCGGTAAATATCAGGAAAACATCGAGATGAGCGAATACTCCCTTTTCACCTCCGAGTCCGTGTCTGAAGGGCATCCGGACAAAATCGCCGACCAGATTTCTGATGCGGTGCTGGATGCCATCATCGCTGAAGACAAGTTCGCCCGTGTGGCGTGCGAGACCCTGGTGAAAACCGGTGTAGCGATCATCGCCGGCGAAGTGACCACTACCGCCTGGGTTGACCTGGAGCAGATCGTTCGTGACGTGATCACCGACATCGGCTACAACAGCTCCGACGTCGGTTTCGACGGTGCGACCTGCGGCGTGATGAACATCATCGGCAAGCAGTCGCCCGACATCAACCAGGGCGTCGACCGTGCCAAGCCGGAAGACCAGGGCGCCGGCGACCAGGGCCTGATGTTCGGCTACGCCAGCAACGAAACCGAGGTGCTGATGCCAGCCCCGATCACCTTCTCGCACCAGCTCGTGCAACGCCAGGCCGAAGCGCGTAAATCCGGCGTGCTGCCTTGGCTGCGCCCGGACGCCAAGTCCCAGGTGACCTGCCGCTACGAAGGCGGCAAGGTGGTCGGCATTGACGCCGTCGTACTGTCGACCCAGCACAACCCGGACGTTTCCTACGCTGACCTGCGCGAAGGCGTGATGGAGCTGATCGTCAAGCACGTGCTGCCGGCCGAACTGCTGAGCAAGGACACCCAGTTCCACATCAACCCGACCGGCCAGTTCATCATTGGCGGCCCGGTAGGTGACTGCGGCCTGACCGGTCGCAAGATCATCGTCGACAGCTACGGCGGCATGGCTCGTCACGGCGGTGGCGCTTTCTCCGGTAAAGACCCATCCAAGGTTGACCGTTCGGCCGCCTACGCCGGTCGCTACGTGGCCAAGAACATCGTTGCTGCCGGCCTCGCCGAGCGTTGCGAGATTCAGGTGTCCTACGCCATCGGCGTGGCCCAGCCTACGTCGATCTCGCTGAATACCTTCGGCACCGGCAAGATCAGCGATGACAAGATCATCAAGCTGGTGCGCGAGATCTTCGACCTGCGCCCTTACGCGATCACCACCATGCTCGACCTGCTGCACCCGATGTACCAGGAAACCGCAGCCTACGGCCACTTCGGTCGTACCCCAGCGCAGAAGACCGTCGGGGACGACACCTTCACCACCTTTACCTGGGAAAAAACCGACCGCGCCAACGACCTGCGCACTGCCGCCGGCCTGTAATCGCCCACGGTACATAAAGCCTCGCCGGATTTGCCCGGCGGGGCTTTTTCTTGCCTGCGGGACCGCCTTCACATTTTTTGGATCCAAAGCTTGCAGGCACAATAATGGCCCTCTAGAATCCGCGCCCTCTCGGGCCTTCACCTTATTTTGGATATTGCCCTGCACCCGCCCGGGACTCATAAGTGCGCAGGCAATCGAACATTGAGGTTTTTCATGCGCATCTCCACGCTCGCCCCTGCCGCCCTTCTGATCAGCCTGTTCGCCCTGCCGGCCCACGCCGCCGACCTGAGCGCATTGAGCGGCGCCCTGGGCTCCCAGCTGGGTGTCGGCAATTCCGGCGACTGCCAAAAGCAATCCGCAGACCTGCAAACCAAGATCGATGCGGCCGAAGCCAGCAAAGACAGCTTGAAAGTGAAGGCCTTCAAAGCAGCGCAAGACCAGATCAACAAAGGTTGTGACAAACTCTCCGAAGCCCAGGCCAAAGCCGACGCCAAGCAGCAAACCCAGGAAGCCAAGGCTGATAAGCCTGATGCCGTGAAAGCGCTGGGCGGCCTGTTCAAGTAAGCCGAAACACCCGGTAAAAAGCCCCGCAGCGTCGGGGCTTTTTTGTGGGTGAACGGATCATTTAGGCTGGGCGCCCCTTCCGAGCAAGGATGCTCATGATGCGTTTACTGATTGCTCTGCTCCTCAGCGCTCTACCCTTTTCGGCCTGGGCTGAAAACTGCCCTGATGAGGCCCGGGCCCAGGTCGACACCCTGGCCGAACAAATCCGCCTGTGGGACGACAGTTACCACCGCCTCGGCCAATCCCCCGTCAGTGATGAACTCTACGACCAGGCCCGCCAGCGTCTGGCCCACTGGCGCCAGTGCGTGCCCACCCCCACGGCGCCTGATGATCCGCTGGCCAGTTCACGGGGTACCTTGCCGCACCCAATCGCCCATACCGGCCTCGAAAAACGCCTGGATGAGCAAGCCGTGGGCGCCTGGCTGGGCACGCGCCAGGATGTATGGATCCAACCCAAGGTGGACGGCGTTGCAGTGACCCTGGTGTACCGCCAGGGGCGGTTGAAACAGGTGATCAGCCGTGGCGATGGCAAGCTGGGCCAGGACTGGTCGGCCTCCGCGCGCAAGATCCCCGGCATTGTCCAGCAACTGCCGGAACCCATCGACCTGGTGCTGCAAGGCGAACTTTATTGGCGCCTCGACGAGCATGTGCAATCGGCACGCGGCGGGCTCAACGCGCGCAGCAAGGTGGCCGGGCTGATGAATCGCCGACAGCTGCGCGACACCGACGCCGCCGGCATCGGCCTGTTTGTCTGGGCCTGGCCGAATGGCCCCGCAGCCTTTACCGAACGCCTGGCCACCCTGGCTCGCTGGGGTTTCATCGACAGCCAGCGCTACAGCCAGCCCGTCCAGGACATCATCGAAGCAGCACATTGGCGCACCTATTGGTACAACCACCCCCTGCCCTTTGCCAGTGACGGCGTGGTGCTGCACCAGGCGCAGCGCGCACCCGCTGAACGCTGGCAGGCCAGTGCGCCTTATTGGGCGGTCGCCTGGAAGTACCCCGCCTCCAAAGCCCTGGCCCTGGTACGCCAGGTGCAATTCAAGATCGGCCGCACCGGACGCATCACCCCCATTCTGGAACTGGAGCCGGTGCGCCTGGACGACCGCCGGATCAGCCGGGTCAGCGCCGGCTCCTTGAAGCGCTGGCAGGCCCTGGATATTCGCCCGGGCGACCACGTGTCCATCAGCCTGGCGGGCCAAGTGATCCCTCGGCTGGACCAGGTGATCCTGCGCAATACCACCAGGGTCGACCTGCCAGTGCCCGACCCTCGGGACTTTCACGCCTTGAGTTGCTGGCAACTGGACCCCGGCTGCGAAGAACAGCTGCTCGCACGCCTTACCTGGCTGAGCGGCAACCAGGGCCTGGCATTGCCACACATAGGCCACGAGACGTGGAACATATTGATCCAGGCCGGTCTAATCGCAGGCTTTCTCGATTGGTTAACCCTGGATGCGGCAGAGCTTGCTAACATTGATGGCTTCGGTGAGCGCAGCCGCACGCGGCTGCTCGACAGCCTTCACAGCGCTCGGCAACGCCCCTTCGCACAATGGCTCAAGGCCTTGGGTGTACCGCCTGCGGCACGCGGCAACCTGGAGGGCAACTGGCAGACGCTGGTCGCCAGAGACACACAGGCCTGGCTGGCCATCGATGGCATCGGCCCGGGTCGCGCAGCGCAACTGAGCGCTTTTTTTCGCGACCCACACGTACAGACATTGGCTGAAACATTACGTGTGGCCGGAATAGACGGGTTTTGAACCCGACCCAGCCACCTTTAAATCACAGCAGAATTCACCCTGCTATTTGCGACCCCGGAGCTCCACATGAAATTCCTCGCCCCTTTTGCCCTGCTGACCGTCGCAAGCTTCATGGCCACACCACTGCTGGCCGCCGAAGAAGCCACCCCACTCACCGGCTGCGCCGCCAAGCGCCAGGCCATCAGCACCCAGATCGAACAAGCCAAGGCCCACGGCAACAGCGACCAGCAAGCCGGCCTGGAAAAAGCCCTGAGCGAAGTCACCGCCAACTGCACGGATGCCGCCTTGAGGAAGGAGCGCGAAAACAAGGTACTCGACGCCAAGCACGACGTCAGCCGCCGTCAGGCCGACCTCGACAAGGCGATGAAAAAAGGCGACGCGGACAAGATCAACAAGCGCAAGGACAAGCTCGCCGAGTCACGCAAGGAACTGCAGGACGCCGTGGAAGAACTCGACCAGTAAAACCGGTCAGTGGTCGCGAAATTGTTTATGGCAGGCACTGCAGGCATCTTCGACTTTCTGTACGGCAGGCGTAAGGTTGCTGGCCTTGTAGGGCTGCACCTGGCTGGAGCTCACCAACTCACCGGTGGCCGCTTCCAGATCGCGGGCCAGTTGCTGGAACTGCGCCTGTTTTTGCCACACGTCGTCCTTGGCGCTGGTGTGATCCTCTTCGCGTACGCTCGGAAAATGTTTCCACGGTTCATGGGACAGCGCATCGAGCTTGACCGCGCCTTCGGCGAATTTCGCGCCATCGAAGGCAATGCGCCCGCGCAACATGCCGCCCAGGTCTTCAGCGGTCTTGAGCATTTGCTTGAAGATCGCCTTGCGCTGGCCCAGGGGCGAATTCGGATCGACGCCGCCGCAGGCGAACAGTGCCAGGCAGGCCAACAGCACAAGCGTCATTTTTTTAAAAGTCATGGTGGCTCAGGTCACGGGAAACGGCGGCCAGTATCCTCGCCCTGCCCGTAAAGACCAATAGCCCTATTAATAATAAGGGTTGCCCACAGGCGCTACGGCGCGGGCAATCGCTTCAGGAACCGTTTGTATGAATCTCACATTGAAACACTGGAGCCGCCGCCTGGCATGGGCTCTGCCGATGATTGCACTGCTGGCAGGCTGTGACGCGGGCAAGGACAGCGGTAAAGACACGGCTAAAGAAGAAGCTGCCAAGCCCCACGCCGTCGCCACCTATGTAAGCGCTCCCTGGGAGGCGTTGCCCGCCGTGTCCGACAGCGACCTGCTGGCCGGCTTCGAATCCTGGCGCAGCGCCTGCCAACGCCTCAAGGCCGACCCTATATGGGGGGCCACCTGCGCAGCAGCGGGTCCCGTGCCAGCCGATGCCGTGGCGGTGCGCGGTTTTCTCAAGGAGCGCCTGGATGTGTTCGGCCTGCGTTCGGCTGACAACACCCCCAACGGCTTGATCACCGGCTACTACGAACCGGTCTACCCCGGCAGCCTGACCAAGACCGCCGCCGCTCACGTACCCGTGTATGGCGTGCCGGATGACCTGATCATCGTCAATCTGGAAAGCATCTACCCGGAGCTCAAGGGCAAGCGCCTGCGCGGCCGCCTCGAAGGCCGCGTGCTCAAACCCTATGACGATGCCAGCGCCATCAACGGCCAAGGCTCCACCGCCAAGCCGATTGCCTGGCTGACCAACCCGATGGACCTGCAATTCCTGCAGATCCAGGGCTCGGGGCGCATTCAACTCAAGGACGGGCGCCAGCTGCGCGTCGGTTACGGCGACCAGAACGGCTACCCCTATCGCCCTATCGGCCGTTGGCTGGTGGAGCAAGGCGAGTTGAAGAAAGAAGACGTGACCATGGGCGCCATCAGCGCTTGGGCCAAGGCGCACCCGGAGCGCATCCCGGAACTGCTGGCGAGCAACCCCAGCTACGTCTTCTTCAGCGCTCGCCCCGACAGTAATGAAGGCCCGCGCGGTTCGCTGAATGTGCCGTTGACCGCTGGCTACAGCGTAGCAGTGGATCGCAAGGTGATTCCGTTGGGCAGCCTGTTGTGGCTGTCGACTACCAAGCCCGACGGCTCGCCATTGGCACGCCCCGTCGCCGCGCAGGACACCGGCGGTGCAATCACCGGAGAAGTGCGCGCGGATTTGTTCTGGGGCACGGGTGACGCTGCCGGAGAGCTGGCGGGAAATATGAAGCAGCAAGGGCAGATCTGGATGCTATGGCCCAAGGGCGCGGCGTTGCCGCAGGTGCCGGATGTACCCACCGGAACCTGACACTCGCCGAAAACACACCGTAGGAGCGAGCTTGCTCGCGAAAAACGTCAACGATAACGCAGCGCTTTCTGGCAGCCCGCGTCGTCTGTTCGTTCTTCGCGAGCAAGCTCGCTCCTACAGAAACCGGTTCAGATCGACACGAAGAAGAAGCTCGCAATCAACACCATGCCCACCGCCCACACCAGCGAGCGCAGTATCGCCCAGTCGGCGAGGTAGCAAATGATGTAGAGCAGGCGGCTGGTGATAAACAGCACGGCCAGCACATTGATGGTCACCAGTTCGGCCGTGCCGGCCAGGTGGGCGATAATCACCGCGGCGGCAAACGCGGGCGTCACTTCAAAGCTGTTGAGCTGCGCACTGTGGGCGCGCTTGGCAAACCCTTCAAGGGTATCCAGGAAAGCACGCGGGTCGTGGTTCTGCCGCGGCCCGAACTTGCCGCCACTGAACTTGGCCACGCCCGTGCACAGGTAAGGCAGAAAAATCGCGATCAACACACACCAGAAAGCAGCCGTCATCACTCAGTCCTTTTGTCGTTTTATGCAGCGATTAGAGTTCTAGCACTAAAAACTCAATATCGCACCTAACCGCTATGAGCCGCGCGCTACCGAAAGGTTCTACCGCACTTTCACCCAAGACCTTGCAACCTCACGCCGCCACTGCGGTCCATCCCCCACTAACAACCCCCCACCTTCCAAGGACCCCGGATGCTTGAACTTGTCGCCGCCTTCATTTGCCTCACTACCCTGCTCACCTATGTGAACTTCCGCTTTATCGGCCTGCCGCCCACCATCGGCGTGATGGTCACGGCCCTGCTGTTCTCCCTGATCCTGCAAGGCCTGAGCCTGCTCGGCTACCCAGGCCTTGAGGAGCGCATCCAGCAATTGATCGGCCAGATCGACTTCGGCGACCTGCTGATGAACTGGATGCTGTCGTTCCTGCTGTTCGCCGGCGCCTTGCACGTCAACTTGAACGACCTGCGCAGCTACCGCTGGCCCATCGGCCTGCTGGCAACCTTCGGTGTGTTGATCGCCACCGTGGTGATCGGCAGCCTGGCGTATTACATCTTCGCCCTGTTTGGCTGGCACGTGAGCTTCCTGTACTGCCTGTTGTTCGGCGCACTGATCTCGCCCACCGACCCCATTGCGGTACTGGGCGTGCTGCGAACCGCCAATGCGTCGAAACCGCTGAAGACCACGATTGTGGGCGAGAGCCTGTTCAACGACGGCACGGCGGTGGTGGTGTTTACCGTATTGCTGGGCATCGCGCAGTTGGGCGAGACGCCTACCGTGGGCGCCACGGCCTTGCTGTTCGCCCATGAGGCAATTGGCGGCGTGGTCTTCGGCGGGCTGATCGGCTATCTGGTGTACCTGATGATCAAGAGCATCGAACAGCACCAGATCGAAGTGATGCTGACCCTCGCCCTGGTCATCGGCGGCTCGGCGATGGCCACCGAACTGCACGTCTCCGCACCGATCGCGATGGTGGTGGCCGGGCTGATCATCGGCAACCTGGGACGCAAGCTGGCGATGAACGACATGACCCGGCGCTACCTGGACGGCTTCTGGGAATTGTTGGACGACATGCTCAACGCGCTGCTGTTTGCGCTGATCGGCATGGAGCTGCTGCTGTTGCCGTTCAACTGGCTGCACGTGTTCGCGGCCGGTTTGCTGGCGGTGGCGATCCTGCTGTCGCGCCTGCTGACCGTGGCGCCGGCGATCCTGTTGCTGCGCCGCTGGCGTACGGTGCCGCGCGGCACCATCCGTATCCTGACCTGGGGCGGCCTGCGCGGCGGGGTCTCGGTGGCTCTAGCGCTGGCCCTGCCGCTGGGCCCGGAGCGCGATCTGCTGCTGAGCATCACCTACATCGTGGTGCTGTCGTCGATCCTGGTGCAGGGCTTGACCATTGGCCGAGTCGTAAAGCGCGTAGCCGAGCCTCAGTGAAGCGGTGAGGATTTACCTCGCTACACCACACGTTTGCCTACGGGTGCACTGCAATTGCACAGGTGTTCAAGCAAGTGTCGCATCGCCAGTGGGCGGCGCGGCGTCGAGCTATGCATGACGACCAGATCCCGCGCATAGCGCGGCGCGTCGTCGACCGGCAAGACACACAGGCCATTGCGAGACATCCCTGCCCACTGCGGTACCAGTGATACACCCATGCCTTGGGCGACCAACATGACGATGGTTTCCAAGGCATCCAGCTCACACAACACCTGCGGATCAAAGGACTGTTCATCGAGGAAACGCTGGGCAATCTGCCCACCCCACGAGCGAGCGTCGTAGCGAATGAATGATCGCTCGCGCAGCAATGCTTCTAACGTTTGCGTGCCCCACTCAGCGGGGGCAATCAGAATCAGAGGTTCAGCCCGCAACAAGGTCGTCGCCAAAGCCTTGGGTGGCTGAAAGGGTGGCCTGACAAGAATCGCCGCGTCCAGCTCCTGGGCCAGCAATCTCTCATAGAGGCTTCTGGAGTCTCCCGGTGTGATCTTCAGCCTCAGCCCAGGTGCCGACAACGCCAGTCGCTCTATCGCCCCCGGCAAGACGCCGGTCAATGCCGTCGAAATGGCACCGATCTTGATCTCTCCCGACAAGCCATCCTGGCTCAGGTCCTCCTGCAACTCGCGCGCCTGCTCAATGACTGCTTGAATTTTTGGTAACAACAATAGGCATTGGTCCGAGGGCCACGCGGCATGCGCAGTGCGCATAAGCAGCGTGCACCCCAGCGTCCGCTCAAGCGCCTTGACCCGCTGGCTGATCGCCGCTGCGGTACGGTTTTCACGTCGCGCGGCCGCTGCAATGGAGCCGGCTTCAATGACGGCGACCAGACTTCTCAGGAATCGAACATCCATAAGTTTTCCTTTCGCTCAGACCAAGGCGAACCCGTTTTACCCGGGTACACGGCCTGTTTAATTTGAGGGCTCTCCCACACAGAGATCCCTCCCATGAACAGACCTTTCCACGCTGCATATCATGTTTACGACCTAAATCAGGCGCGCATTTTTTATCGAGATGTTTTGGGCTGCACGGAAGGCCGTAGCAGCGAGACCTGGATCGACTTCGATTTTTTCGGGAACCAGCTTTCACTGCACCTGGGGACGCCGTTTCCCACCACGCGTACCGGGCTGGTCGGTGAGCATCATGTCCTGATGCCGCATCTCGGCGTGGTGTTACCGCTTGAGGAATGGTTGACGCTTGCCGAACGGCTTGCCCACCTGGGCACATGTTTCGAGATTCCGCCCGTGATCCGCTTCGCTGGCGAGCCAGGCGAGCAACGCACGATGTTTTTCCTTGACCCCAGCGGCAACCCCATCGAGGTGAAAGGGTTCAAGGACTTCGCCGGGCTGTTCGCTCAATAAATCCCTGATATCTACAACAATAAGGGGCACCCACATGACCACCAAAAAACCATCCAGCCTTGTCACCCGTATCATGATCGGTCTGGCCGCCGGGATAATCGTCGGCATCCTTCTCAACCAGTTTCCCGAACACAAGATCTGGTTCATCGACAATCTGCTGCAACCGGCAGGCGACTTGTTTATCAAGCTGATGAAGATGATCGTCGTGCCTCTGGTCTTCGCTTGCATGACAGTCGGCATTGCCGGCATGGGAAATCCTGCCGCCTTGGGACGCGTCGGCGTGAAGACCTTCGTTTACTTCTTCACGATCACCAGTGTTGCAATCGTCTTTGGTCTGATCGTTGGAAACGTCGTCGAGCCCGGCTCAGGTGCCGAATTTGGCAGTACGTTGCAGACGCCAGTAACAGAACTGGCCGCCTACGGCAAAACGCAGAATCTGGGGCAAACGCTATTGGCGATTGTGCCGGATAACATCGTCTTGGCCATGTCGCAGGGCAAGCTGCTCTCCGTGCTGTTTTTCGCCATCCTGTTCGGCTGCGCCTTGTCTATGCTGCCCGAGCAGCGCAAGGCCCCCCTGATCGGTGTGATGCAGGCCATCTCCGACACCATGTTCAAAGTCACCCATCTGGTCATGCATTACTCACCAATCGGCATTTTCGGGCTGATCGCAGTCACCGTCGCCAGCTTTGGCCTCAGTGCCTTGCTGCCGCTGGCCAAACTGATCGGCACGACTTATGTCGCAGTGCTGTTATTTGCATTGTGCGTATTGGGAGCAGTTGCACGATTGGCGGGGGTCGGCTTTTTCCACTTGGTGCGGGAGATACGCAGTGAATTATTGCTGGCCTATAGCAGCGCTGCGTCAGCAACAGTCATGCCTCAATTGATCGAAAAAATGGAGCGCTACGGCGCCCCGCGCCCTATTACCAGCATGGTTATCCCGCTGGGCTACTCGTTCAACCTGGATGGCGCTTCGCTTTTTGCTGCGTTGGGCACGTTGTTCATCGCCCAGGCGTATGGCATTGACTTGAGCCTGGCTGATCAGGGAATGCTGGTATTGATCATGGTGTTGACATCAAAGGGCGCGGCGGGCGTACCGGGCTTCATGTTTATCATCCTTACCGCGACCTTGACCGCCGCGGGTCTGCCCGTGGAAGGAGTGGCGATCATTGCAGGCGTGTATCGCCTGATGGATATGCCGGTCACAGCATTGAATGTGCTGGGCAACGCGCTGGCGCCATTGGTTATTGCCCGGTGGGAGGGGCGGCTGAATGCACCTGACCGCACAATTGCCACCGAGTCTGCCAGCGCGTCGCTCAAAGTCTGAAAGTCCTGGTCCAGGTGCCTCGCAAAGAACCCGTTTGAGTCTTTGCGGGGCGAGATCAGGCCTTTTTCTTACTCTGGGAAAGCTGCTCCCGTGCGCCGGAGTGAGTAGCAGAAGGTGCCTTGCTTTCGCTGCGAATCTGCGCATGACTGATCAACGCAAAGATAAAGCTGCCACCGATGATATTGCCGGCCAGTGTGGGGCCGGCAAACACCAGCCAGAAATCCTTCCACGGCAACTCGCCGGCAAACACCAGGTACGACACTTCCGCCGAACCCACCACGATATGGGTGAAATCCCCCAGGGCCATCAGGTAGGTGATCAGAATGATGATCCACATCTTGGCGCTTTCCATCGACGGGATCATCCACACCATGGTGGCGATCATCCAGCCGGAGACGATGCCCTTGGCGAACATCTGGCTGGCGTCGTTTTCCATGATCTTGCGCCCGATTTCGAGGAAGGCCAGGTCGGTCTTGGTGTCGAAGATCGGCAGATGCAGCATCACATACGCCACCAACAGCGTGCCGCAGAGGTTGCCCACCAGCACCACCGACCACAGCCGCAACAGGCGCCCGGCATTTGCCAGGGTTGGCTTGCTCATCACCGGCAGCACGGCGGTCAGGGTGTTTTCGGTGAACAGTTGCTGGCGCGCCAGGATCACCGCGAGAAAGCCTGCGCAGTAGCCGAAGCTGGCGATCACCTTGAAGGCCTCTCCGTCCGGAAGGCGTGAATTGAGCAGCCCCATGGCCATCAATGACAGGCCCATGGTCAGGCCGGCTGCCAATGCCGACCACCACAAGGCGGCGACGCTGCGCTCCAACTCCTGATCGCCCTGGGTGCGGATAATTTCATGCAGCACCGCCGCGCGGGGCGGCTGGTTCTTGTCGACGTCCTGCTGCTCTTCCTGGGACAGGTTCGGGGTCTTGCCGTCTTCTTGCGTGGCCATGGTGGTACCTGAACGGGGGGCGATGTTCAGGTACGACCTATGGTTGATCAAGAGCGTTCACTGGCCCGGCGCAGGTTTACTCGCGGATGCCATCTTCCTGGAACTGGTCCTTGACGTACTTGATCTCGGTGCGCCCATGAGGTGCGGGCAAACCGTCCTCGCCAAGGTTGACGAAGACCATTTTTTCCACGGTGAGGATGCTTTTGCGGGTGATCTTGTTGCGCACTTCACAGGTCAGGGTGATGGAGGTGCGGCCAAACTCGGTAGCAGTGATCCCGAGTTCGATGATGTCGCCCTGGCGCGAGGCGCTGACAAAGTTGATTTCGGAGATGTACTTGGTCACCACGCGCTGGTTGCCCAGTTGGACGATGGCGTAGATGGCCGCTTCTTCGTCGATCCAGCGCAGCAGGCTGCCACCGAACAGGGTGCCGTTGGGGTTGAGGTCTTCAGGTTTTACCCATTTGCGGGTGTGGAAGTTCATGGTCACTCCAAAGCGTCTTGCCGAATGATGGGCAACATCATGGCAGAGCCCGCCCCCAAGCTCTATGCGCCATTGCCTATCAACCCCATGTGCGATCTTCATATGGCCGACAGAAAGGCTTGGGAAGTGCCGCGTACACGGCTATAATCGCCCCGCTTCAAAACGGTCATCTTCAGTTGATACCGTTTCTCCCGCCACCTGTCCGAGGGGCGCTGCAGCAGGTTCAACCTGTCAGGCTCGGATGGGGCGTTGTCCGGCCTGGTTGCCCTGGCCTGATACTAAACGCACAACGGCGCCCATTCGCACACTACGAATGGAGGCTCTTCATGAGCGCTGTAATTACGCCTGCAGATTTCAACGACTACAAAGTCGCCGACATGTCCCTCGCCGCCTGGGGCCGTCGCGAAACCTTTATCGCCGAATCCGAAATGCCAGCCTTGATGGGCCTGCGTCGCAAGTACGCCGCCGAGCAACCGCTCAAAGGCGCGAAGATCCTCGGCTGCATCCACATGACCATCCAGACTGCCGTGCTGATCGAAACCCTGGTTGCCCTGGGTGCCGAAGTGCGTTGGTCGTCCTGCAACATCTTCTCGACGCAAGACCAGGCCGCTGCCGCCATCGCCGCTGCCGGTATCCCGGTATTCGCCTGGAAAGGCGAGACCGAAGAAGAGTACGAGTGGTGCCTGGAGCAAACCATCCTTAAAGATGGCGCGCCTTGGGATGCCAACATGATCCTCGACGACGGCGGCGACCTGACCGAGCTGCTGCACAAGAAGTACCCACAGATCCTCGACCGCGTCCACGGCGTGACCGAAGAAACCACCACCGGCGTGCACCGCCTGCTGGACATGCTGGCCAAGGGCGAGCTGAAAATCCCGGCCATCAACGTCAACGACTCGGTGACCAAGAGCAAGAACGACAACAAGTACGGCTGCCGTCACAGCCTGAACGATGCCATCAAGCGCGGCACCGACCACCTGCTGTCGGGCAAGCAAGCCCTGGTGATCGGCTACGGCGACGTGGGCAAGGGTTCTTCCCAATCCCTGCGCCAGGAAGGCATGATCGTCAAAGTCTCCGAAGTCGACCCGATCTGCGCCATGCAAGCCTGCATGGACGGTTTCGAAGTGGTTTCGCCGTTCATCGATGGCGTCAATGACGGCACCGAAGCCAGCATCGACAAGGCCCTGCTGGGCAAGATCGACCTGATCGTGACCACCACCGGTAACGTCAACGTCTGCGATGCCAACATGCTCAAGGCCCTGAAGAAGCGCGCCGTGGTGTGCAACATCGGTCACTTCGACAACGAGATCGACACCGCTTTCATGCGCAAGAACTGGGCGTGGGAAGAAGTGAAGCCGCAGGTACACAAGGTTCACCGTACCGGCGCTGGCGCTTTCGACCCACAGAACGACGACTACCTGATCCTGCTGGCCGAAGGCCGCCTGGTTAACCTGGGCAACGCCACCGGCCACCCAAGCCGCATCATGGACGGCTCGTTCGCCAACCAGGTACTGGCCCAGATCTTCCTGTTCGGCCAGAAATACGCCGACCTGTCGCCAGCCCAGAAAGCCGAGCGCCTGACCGTGGAAGTACTGCCGAAGAAACTCGACGAAGAAGTGGCCCTGGAAATGGTCCGCGGCTTCGGTGGCGTGGTAACTCAGCTGACCAAGACCCAGGCCGACTACATCGGCGTGACCGTCGAAGGTCCGTTCAAGCCGCACGCTTACCGCTACTAAGTAATCAGCCCAACCTGCTCTACCTGTGGGAGCGAGCTTGCTCGCGAAAAACTCAAGGACACCGCGTACATCCTGTTTCTACGCGTTATCGTTGACGTTCTTCGCGAGCAAGCTCGCTCCTACAGTGCAGATGGGTTGCACAGTCGGCTTCTGAGTTTCAAAGGGTATGACCATGTCCCAAGACCGTCGCTACAGCTTCGAGTTCTTCCCCACCAAGACCGATGCTGGGCATGAAAAACTGATGGCGACTGCCAAGCAGTTGGCCAGCTACAACCCCGACTTCTTCTCCTGCACCTACGGCGCCGGCGGCTCGACCCGCGATCGTACGATCAACACCGTGTTGCAGCTTGAAAGCGAAGTCAAAATTCCCGCCGCTCCGCATTTGTCCTGCGTGGGCGACAGCAAGGCCGACCTGCGCGGCCTGCTGACCCAATACAAGGCCGCCGGCATCAAGCGCATCGTTGCCCTGCGTGGCGACTTGCCGTCCGGCATGGGCATGGCCAGCGGTGAGCTGCGCTACGCCAATGACCTGGTGAGCTTCATTCGCGAAGAAAGCGGCGATCACTTCCATATCGAAGTGGCGGCTTACCCGGAGATGCACCCCCAGGCGCGTAATTTCGAAGACGATCTGCAGAACTTCGTGCGCAAGGCCAACGCCGGCGCCAATAGTGCGATCACCCAGTACTTCTTCAACGCCGACAGCTATTTCTACTTCGTCGAGCGTGTACGCGCCATGGGCGTGAACATCCCGATCGTGCCGGGCATCATGCCGATCACCAACTACAGCAAGCTGGCGCGCTTCTCCGACGCCTGCGGTGCTGAAATCCCACGTTGGGTGCGCAAGCAACTGGAAGCCTATGGCGACGACGTCAAGAGCATCCAGGCGTTCGGCGAACAGGTGATCAGCAATATGTGTGAAGAATTGTTGCAAGGTGGCGCGCCAGGCCTGCACTTCTATACCCTGAACCAGGCTGAACCAAGCCTCGCGATCTGGAACAACCTTAAACTGCCACGCTAGGCCGGTTTAATCGCTGTACCCAGCCCTCGTTATCACGGGGGCTTTTTTCGTCTACATACCCCCTGGAAAGGAAGCCTGCAGTACATGAATACAGCGTCCCCGACTCCCCGCCCGCAACTGGTGTACCTGGTATTCGGCGCCGAGACCTATCATCAGGAAGCCGTATTCAGCATCGCCAGTGCCCTGGCCCACCTGGGCGGCCCCCAGGACATGCCATTGGACATCCAGGTGTTCAGCGACAATCCGGCCCCCTATCGCGGCTTGCCGGTGCAGGTTCACACCCTGGACGACGCCACGCGCAAACGCTGGAGCGAGCCCCACGGCTACCATTTCCGCACCAAGCACGTGCTGTTGCGCCAGGTGCTGGAAACAGCGGAACGGGCGCTGTTGATCGACACCGACACCTTTTTTCACGACTCGCCCATGGCGCTGTTCGAACGTGTCGCGCCCGACACCGTGCTGTGCAATGCCTTCCACGCCAAGTACGGCGACAACCGCGAAAGCGTGCTGTATGAAGCACTGGCCAGGCACCTTGCAGACAAAGGCCTGGCCGACGACGACATGTGGCTGCTCAACTCCGGCGTCATGGGCCTGACCCGGCAAGATGCGCACATCCTTGATCGCTCGATCGAGTTGATGGACGAGCTGTTCCCGATGGCCCACGGTGCCTACACCCTGGAAGAGTTCTGCCTGTCGGTGGCCGCTTACCGTACGCTCAATGTGCGCCAGTGCCCCGACCTGATCCACCACTACTGGAGCCGCAAGCAGTTGTTCCGGGCCAAGGTCAAGGCGTGGGTCACCAAGCACGCCGCAGACCCTATCTGCGCCAAAGCCCTGGCCGACACCCGCAATGTGTCTGCCCACCTGCCCCGCCCGCCCCGACTGCAACGCTTGATGTACAAGCTGATCACCCTGGCCTTGCCCAAACGCAAGCAGCAGTTCATCCGCGAAATCCTCTACGGCTGCTACGAGCACGAAAATGAATTCGACCAGGCCTGTGGCCCGATTTGGTGGGAAAAGGCCCTGCAGAATCAGGAGGAGCGGCAAAAAAGCCCGGTCGATGCGCACCAGCTCGAACATTGGTTCGCCAACCCAGTGGTGCGCCTGATTCTGGGCGAGCGACGTGCAGCCATCTATGAACACCTGATGACCTCACCGACAAAATAGCGTCGCCCGCAGATGGGTGTGCCAGCGCTTCTCTTTAGCGCACGGGCGTCGTAACCTCGGGGCATGCCCGTCATTCTGAAGCTGTTGACCGTTGCGCTTTTTACTTGCTTGAGCCTGGCCGCTTATGGCGAGAAATTGCGCATTGTCACCGAGCCCTGGGCGCCTTACGTGTATGAGGAACACGGCGCCATGCGCGGGCTGGACTACGAAACCACGGTGATCGTGTTCCAGCGCCTGGGGGTCGATGTGCAATGGCAGTTCCTGCCCTGGAAGCGCTGCCTGGCCATGCTCGATCAGGGCCATGCCGATGGCGCACTGGATATTTTCCACAGCCACGAACGCGACGCACTGCTGCTGTACCCCAGCGAACCGTTGTCGGAAGTGGAATTCGTGATGTTCTACGCCAACGCACACCCTCACCCGGTCCAAGGCCTCGACGAGCTGGACGGCCTCACTGTCGGCACGTCGCCAGGCTATCTGTACGGCGCGCCATTCAGCGACTCCACCCGGTTCAGCCGCGAGCCGGCCCCCAGCCACGAGGCCAACTTCGGTAAATTGCTGTTGGGACGCATCGACCTGCTGATCACCGACCGCCGGGTCGGCCAGCATGTGATCAAGGCCCTGGGCCTGGAAGGCAAGGTCAGCCAGGCCCCCGTCGTGGTCAGCCGCCAGCAGCAGTACCTCGCCGTACGCCGTGGCGCGGGGATGGACCTGCTGGTGCAACGCTTTGCCGCCGAACTCAAGCGTTTCAAACAGGAGCCGGCCTACGCCGTCTTAAGCGCCAAATATGGTGGAACCCAAGCCAAAACAGCGTCCGGACACACCGTTGAGCAGCAGGAAAGCGGCGCACAGTGATTGCTCTGTTATACTCCGGCCTTTCCGCCAGGCTTACGCCCGGCCGCTGAGGTCCTGAAAAAGGCACCCAACCCCGCTACTGCGCAGCTTTCAGCCCGCGCGAGCCGGTGGAGTGCCCGCCAGACGCAGCAGGACCGGACGGGATTGCGCTCCCCTAAGCGCCATTCGCGCCCGGCAAGATTATCCCTCTGGGCCAAGCCCTAACTAAAACAGGATTACTCATGTCCTTTGCTTCCCTCGGTCTCTCCGAGGCTTTAGTCCGCGCCATCGAGGCAGCGGGCTATACCGAGCCTACTCCGGTGCAACAGCGGGCTATTCCCGCCGTGTTGCAAGGTCGCGACCTGATGGTTGCGGCTCAGACAGGTACGGGTAAAACCGGCGGCTTCGCCCTCCCGATTCTGGAGCGGTTGTTCCCCAACGGTCATCCGGACAAATCCCAGCGTCACGGCCCGCGCCAACCGCGCGTACTGGTCCTGACCCCTACCCGCGAACTCGCCGCCCAGGTGCACGACAGCTTCAAGCTGTATGCCCGCGACCTGAAGTTCGTCAGCGCCTGCATCTTCGGCGGCGTCGGCATGAACCCACAGGTTCAGGCCATGTCCCGTGGTGTTGACGTGCTGGTGGCGTGCCCCGGTCGTTTGCTCGACCTGTGCGGCCAAGGCAGCGTTGATTTGTCCCACGTGGAAATCCTCGTGCTGGACGAAGCCGACCGCATGCTCGACATGGGCTTTGTCCATGACGTGAAGAAGGTCCTCGCCCGCCTGCCGGCCAAACGTCAGAACCTGCTGTTCTCGGCAACGTTCTCCAACGACATCACCGCCCTGGCCGGCAAGCTGCTGCACAACCCGGAACGCATCGAAGTCACGCCGCCGAACACCACGGTCGAGCGTATCGAGCAACGCGTATTCCGCCTGGCCGCCAGCCACAAGCGTTCATTGCTGGCGCACCTGATCACCGCCGGCGCCTGGGAACAGGTGCTGGTGTTCACCCGCACCAAACACGGCGCCAACCGCCTGGCCGAGTACCTGGACAAGCACGGCCTCACCGCCGTCGCCATCCACGGCAACAAGAGCCAGAACGCCCGCACCAAGGCCCTGGCCGACTTCAAGGCCGGTGAAGTGCGCATCCTGGTCGCCACCGATATCGCCGCCCGCGGCCTGGACATCGACCAGTTGCCACACGTGGTCAACTTCGAGCTGCCAAACGTCGACGAAGACTACGTGCACCGTATCGGCCGTACCGGCCGTGCCGGGCGTTCGGGTGAAGCCATTTCCCTGGTTGCCCCGGACGAAGAGAAACTGCTGAAAAGCATCGAACGCATGACCAAGCAGAAAATCGCCGATGGCGACCTGATGGGCTTCGATGCCAGCGCCGTTGAGGCCGAAAAGCCTGAAGTGCGCGAACGTCCGGACGTGCGTAACCCACGCAACCCACGCGGTCCGAAGGGCGATGGCCCGAACGGCGGCGGTGGTGGCGGTGGTCGTCGCGACAAGGGCAAGGACAAGGGCGGCAAGGAAAAAGCGCCAACAAACGGCCGTGGCGAACGCCCGGCCCGTGAGCAGAAGCCCCGTGAAGGCACCCCGGCGCGCGAACAGCGCCAGCCGAGCCAGCCCCCA
>NZ_CVTH01000035.1:0-117083 GCF_900005955.1 Pseudomonas sp. 8 R 14
CCAAAACCTTCACCTCGATTGATTCTGGCACTCTGCGGTGACCTTATTGGGGCCGCTTCGCAGCCCAGCGCGGGGCAAGCCCGCTCACCACAGAAGCCTAATTGCCATAGATTCCGTATTCACTGGAAGTTGTGTAGATACCCATGCTCATCGGGGTGCAAGCCCCCTCCCACATTTGGATCTCCATCCAGCAGGCAGACCTCAGCCTGCTTTTGCTCTGCTTTTGCTCTGCTTTTGCTCTGCTTTTGCTCTGCTTTTGCTCTGCTTTTGCTCTGCTTTTGCTCTGGCTTTTGATCCTAGGCGCCCCGTTAACCACGCTGGCCGAACGCAGGCTTGAATCCGTGGGTAACCCGGCAGGACGCCGGGTTAGCCGTCCTGGGCCAGGGATGGCCCATGACGGCGGCCCACGGATTCAAGCCTGCGTTCGGGCATACCGAGCCTAGGCGAGGTACCGAGTGGTGGGGCGAGAGCCTTTTGGTTACTTTTGGGCTCTTTCCAAAAGTGACCCGCTGTAAGAGCGGAACCCTAAGTGGCCGTGACCGCAGCAACGGATATGTACTCGGTCAAACCCAACGACATGGTCGGCCCGAAGGCCGCCACGGAACCAACCGCCCTCACCACAAAGAGATTTTTCAGCCTGAAAGACAGACTCGCTAGCCAGCGCTTGCGACAACCCCCTGTTCGGTAAACCACCGCTGATCCTTCAGGAACAAGGACCCAGAACTGACCGATCTGTCACCCACGGTTCATAAACCAGACGGAAGGCACCTAAGTCACCTCAAGTTGCAAGTTACAGCGCAGATAACAACTATGTCACTTACATCCGCAACAACGTTCAAGGATCGAACTCATGCCCCAGCGCCAATCCAGCCGCCTGCCTCTTCCCGTTTATCCACGTTTTCGCTGGTTCGCTTTGATCCCGGTCGTGCCCGCCGTGTTGTGGATACTCGTGCAATCAACCTCGCCGGCCAATCTGCTGGCCTGCACGGTACTGGTGCTGATCGGCCTCGGTGCCTGTGCCTGGAGCGCGAGTTCGCAGCGCAACGCGATGCTGCAAGCGCTTGCACTGGCGGAACAGTCAGATGCGCACGCGGTGCACGACGGCATGGCCTCTCGTGCCCAACTCGACGAGGTATTGCTGGGCGCCATGCCCATCTGGGCCAAGCAGGTGGAAAGCTCGCGCCATCAGACCGAAGAAGCGATCGTGAGCCTGGCCAACCGTTTCACCGGGATCGCCGCACGATTGCAGGAGACGGTACAAGCCTCGCAGCACGCGGCCGGTGAACTGGACGGGCAGGCCGCCGACGGCGCGCTTGAGGTGCTGGCACGCAGTGACAGCGAGCTGAGCCAGGTGATCAATTCGCTCAAGGCCACCCAAACCAGCCGTGACCAGACCCTGGCCCAGGTCCGCAGCCTGACCGCCTATACCGGCGAACTGCGGACCATGGCCGCCGATGTGGCGGCGATTGCCGCGCAAACCAACCTGCTGGCCCTCAACGCCGCCATCGAGGCGGCGCGTGCCGGCGAGGCCGGGCGCGGTTTTGCGGTGGTGGCCGACGCGGTGCGCAGCCTGTCGAGCAAATCCAGTGAAACCGGCCAGCAGATGTCGGCCAAGGTCGACATCATCAACAACGCCATTACGCAATTGGTCCAGGCCGCGTCCAGCAGTGCCGACCAGGACAGCCATTCGGTGGCCGAGTCCGAAAACAGTATTCAAGTGGTGCTCGAACGCTTCCAGAACATCACCGGGCGCCTGGCCGAATCCGCCGATCTGCTCAAGCAGGAAAGCTACGGCATCCGGGATGAGATGACCGAAGTGCTGGTCAACCTGCAATTCCAGGACCGGGTCAGCCAGATCCTCAGCCACGTGCGCGACAACATGCACGCCCTGCATGAGCACCTCCTGCAGGCCAGCCAGGCCCCGGACCAGCCGGTGGCCGTCGACGCCCGCCAATGGCTGGCGCGCATGGAAGCCACCTATGCCACCGACGAGCAACGGCGCCTGCACCATGGAGAGGCGGCCGTCCAGCAGAATTCTCAAGACATCACCTTCTTTTAGGAGCACATCATGGCGAAGAGTGTATTAGTGGTCGACGACTCCAGCAGCGTGCGGCAAGTGGTCGGCATAGCCTTGAAAAGCGCCGGTTACGACGTCATCGAGGCCAGCGACGGCAAGGATGCCCTGGGCAAGCTGACCGGGCAGAAAGTGCACCTGATCATCAGCGACGTGAACATGCCCAACATGGACGGCATCACCTTCGTCAAGGAGGTCAAGAAGCTGGCCAACTACAAGTTCACCCCGATCATCATGCTCACCACCGAGTCCCAGGAGTCGAAAAAGGCCGAGGGCCAGGCCGCCGGCGCCAAGGCCTGGGTGGTCAAGCCGTTCCAGCCTGCGCAGATGTTGGCAGCTGTGTCTAAACTGATCCTGCCTTGATCCCGGCGCCAGGGAGGCTCCCATGCCGATTACCACTGAAACACTCGACGACACTGCCCAGGTGCGCATTGACGGCGAGCTTACGATCTACACCGTAGCGGAACTGGCGGCGGCGCTGCTGCCGCAGATGGGCGCGGCACCCCGCCTGGAGCTGGACCTGTCTGAGGTCACGGAAATGGATGGCGCCGGCTTGCAGTTGCTCGCGGTCATCCGGCGTGAGGCCGGTAATGCCGGCATAGCCTTGAGCGTGACCGGCCAGAGCCAGGCGGTCACGCAGGCGCTCCAACTGTGTCGCAGCGCGGCCTCATAGCCAGCGCTTCCCAGGTTTTTTGATCGACAAGGAAAGTCACGGTGAGCATCAATCTCGATCAGGCACAGCAGACATTCATCGTAGAGGCTCGCGAGCTGTTGCAGGCCATGGAGCAATCCCTGCTGCAATTGGAAAGCGAGCCCGGCGACCAGGATGCCATCGGCGCGATTTTCCGCGCCGCGCATACCATCAAGGGTTCGGCGGGCCTTTTCGGCCTGGCGTCGATCGTGGGGTTCACGCATATCGTCGAAGACGTGCTTGATCGCCTGCGCGAAGGCAGTGTGGCGGTGGACGCCGCCTTGATCGCGCTGCTGCTCAAGTGCGGCGACCACATACTCGAACTGGTCGAAGTGGTCGCCAACCGCGGTGAGGTGCCGACCCCTGCCGCTCTGGAGCGCGGCGAGGCATTGCGCGAGGCGCTGAGTGCCTACCAGCCGATGCGAACCGCCGTTGCCAGCGTCGAAACCGCCGAGGTGACCGACGACGTGGCGGTCGAAGTGCTTTGGCATATTTCCCTGCGCTTCGGCACGGATGTGTTCCGTAATGGCATGGACCCGCTGTCATTTCTGCGCTACCTCGAGACCTTGGGGCAGTTGATACAGGTCGCCACCCTGACCGACAGCATCCCGCCCATGGACAGCTGGGACCCGGAAAGCTGCTACCTGGGTTTCGAGATCGACCTGCGCTCGACGGCCAGCCACGCCACCCTCAACGAAGTGTTCGACTTTGTGCGTGACGACTGTGAAGTGCACATCAGTGCCGTCGACGAAGCGCCCGACAGCACAGCGGCCATTGCTGGCGAGTTGGTCACGCCGGTCGAGCCGGGCCTTGTGACCGCCGCACCCCAGCGTCCGGCAGCCAGCGAGGCGAAAACCCGCGACGGCAATTACGTGCGCGTCAACGCTGACAAGCTCGACGAGTTGATCAATCTGGTTGGCGAACTGGTCATCGCCAGCGCCGGCGCGAGCCTGCTGGCCCGGTCCTGTAACAACGACCCGTTGCAAGAGGCCTCCTCGACGGTATCGGGGCTGGTGGAAGAGATCCTCGATGGCGCCCTGCATTTGCGCATGATCCCCATCGGCGACACATTCAACCGCTTCCGCCGCGTGGTGCGCGATATCAGCCAGGAACTGGGCAAGGACATCGAACTGAGCATCAGCGGCGCGGAAACCGAACTGGACAAGACCGTGGTCGAGAAGATCGGCGACCCGCTGATGCACCTGTTGCGCAACGCCATGGACCACGGCATCGAAAGCGCCGATGCGCGGCGTGCGGCCGGCAAGTCGGCCAAGGGGCATCTGAGCCTCAATGCCTACCACGACTCGGGGAGCATCGTCATTGAGATCGCCGACGACGGCGCCGGCCTCAACCGCGAACGCATCCTGCAAAAGGCCCAGGAACGCGGGCTGGTGGCCAGCGGTGCGGTGCTCAACGACCAGGAGATCTACAACCTGATCTTCGAGGCGGGGTTCTCCACCGCCGAGGCGGTGACCAACCTGTCCGGGCGCGGTGTCGGCATGGACGTGGTCAAGCGCAATATCACCTTGTTGCGCGGCACCGTCGACCTCGACAGCCGTCCCGGCCAGGGCACCGTGGTGCGCATTCGCTTGCCGCTGACCCTGGCGATCATCAATGGGTTCCTGGTCGGCATCGACCAATCCACCTACGTGATTCCCCTGGACATGGTCCAGGAGTGTATCGAGCTGGATGAACAGCAGCGCCAGTCCAGTCGCGACACGGGTTATCTGGACCTGCGTGGCGAGGTGTTGCCGTTGGTGCACCTGCGCGACCACTTCAGCCACGAAGGCCCCGCGACCCGACGCCAGAATGTGGTGGTGGTGCGTTACGCCGAGCATAAGGCCGGGCTGGTGGTGGATGACCTGCTCGGCGAGTTCCAGACCGTGATCAAACCCCTGGGCAAGTTGTTCGGTGCACTGCGTGGCATCAGCGGCTCGACCATATTGGGCAGCGGCGCGGTGGCCCTGATCCTGGATGTACCGGTACTGCTCAACCAAATCGTACAACTGGAAGCCCGCACGGCCCAGGCGCCTCAGTCGCCACCGGCCGTCGCTCGCTGACGCATTTGCAATTCCATGGAGGTTCCCCGATGAAATGGTTCTACGATCTTAAGATTTCCACCAAGTTGATCTGTTCATTCCTGGTGGTCCTGGCGCTCACTGGGGCCATGGGCGGCTTCGCCATCCTCCAGCTCGGTGCCGTCAACCAGGCCGCCCAGGACATCAAGGGCAACTGGATGCCCTCCATGCGTGCCGCGGCAGGCATGCGTTTTTTTGCCGCCAACTATCGCTTGAAAGAGAACCGCCACATCGGCACCGAGATTGCCGAGGAAAAGGCCCAGGCCGAACGCGAAGCCGCCGACGCGCGCCAACAGTTCGAAACCCGCATGGGCACCTACGAGCAATTGCTGTCGAACGATGAAGATCGGCAACTCCTGGCCAGCGTGAAAAGCGCTTGGGACGCCTACCTTGCAAGCAGCAAGCAGGTGCTTGAGTTTTCTCGCCAGAACCAGGAAGCCCAGGCGCGCGGTTTGCTCAGGGGAGAATCCAAGGGGCATTTCGATGAGGTGACGGCCCGTCTGCAGAAAATGGTCGAGCTCAATGATGCCGGCGCAACGGCCGCAGGTGACAAGGGTTCCGTGCTGTATGAAAGCGCACGGGTGTCGATCATCGCGGTACTGGTCGCCGCCCTGTTGATCGGCCTGGGCCTGGCGATGTTCATCGCGCGGATCATTTCCCGCCCGTTGCGCCAGGCCGCGAGCGCCGCCGAGCAATTGGCCGAAGGCAACCTCAACGCGCACATCGAGCCGGGCGGGAAGGATGAAACCGGCATGGTGCTCAACGCCATGCGCAACATGGTCGGCAAGCTGGCGCATATCATCGGCGAAGTGCGTAACGCCGCCGACAACCTGGCCAGCGCCTCCGAGGAGGTCAGCGCCACCGCGCAATCGATGAGCCAGGCCACCAGTGAGCAGGCCGCCAGCGTCGAGGAAACCAGTGCGTCGGTCGAGCAGATGAGTGCCAGCATCAACCAGAACACCGAAAACGCCAAGGTCACCGATGGCATGGCCAGCAAGGCCGCCAAGGAAGCCACCGAGGGCGGCGAATCGGTGCAGCAGACCGTGGTGGCGATGAAGAAAATCGCCCAGCGCATCAGCATCATCGATGACATCGCCTACCAGACCAATCTGCTCGCGCTCAACGCCGCCATCGAGGCCGCTCGGGCCGGCGAGCACGGCAAGGGGTTTGCCGTGGTGGCCGCCGAAGTGCGCAAGTTGGCCGAACGCAGCCAGGTTGCCGCCCAGGAAATCGGTGAACTGTCCTCCAGCAGCGTGGACATGGCCGAGAAGGCCGGCAAGTTGCTCGACGAAATGGTGCCCTCCATCAACAAGACGTCCGACCTTGTGCAGGAAATCAGCGCCGCGTCCGAGGAACAGGCCGCCGGTGTCGCGCAGATCAACACTGCGATGACCCAGCTCAACCAGGTAACCCAGCAAAATGCCTCGAGCAGCGAGGAACTGGCGGCCACGGCGGAAGAAATGAGCAGCCAGGCCGAGCAACTGCAACAGGCCATGAGCTTTTTCGTGCTGGATTCAGCGCCCAAGGCCGCAGTTCAAAGCAACAGCGTGGACAGCCCGGGCAGCAAGCCCAACCGTCAGGCGCCACAGCCGAAACCACCGGCGCAGCGCAAGGCGTTCGCCTACACCATGGCCAGTGCCCCGGACGAAGCGGATTTCACCCGCTTCTGATCCCACGATCAATACGGGCCTACTAGGGAGAGTGACATGGGTGCAGCAATGACGACTCGGCAGACCGCAGCAGCGGTCGATGAGGATGCGCAGTATCTGACCTTCATGCTCGGCGGTGAAATGTTCGCCATCGGCATTCTGGGGATCAAGGAAATTATCGAATACGGCAGCCTGACCGTGGTGCCGATGATGCCCGCGTTCGTACGCGGAGTGATCAACCTGCGCGGCGCGGTGGTGCCGGTGGTCGACCTGTCGGCGCGCTTTGGCCGGGCCAACTCGGCGATCACCCGGCGCTCCTGCGTGATCATCATCGAGGCGAGTACCGAAGATGGCCAGGCCCAGGACATCGGGCTGCTGGTCGATACGGTGTCTGCGGTGCGGGAGATCCCGGCGACGCAGATCGAGCCGCCACCCAACTTCGGCGCACGAATTCGCGCCGATTTCATCAGCGGCATGGCCAAGGTCGACGGCAAGTTCGTGATCGTGCTGGAGGTGAGCAAGGTGCTGTCCATCGATGAGATGTCCAGCCTCGCCGAGGCCGGCCAGGCGCCGGCCCTCGACCTCGACCCGCGTTGAGACCCGACCATGGCAGACACCGTGTCCATCGATGACCATGAATTCGGTCAGTTCCAGACCTGGCTGTACCGCGCGGCGGGCATCAACCTGTCGCCGACCAAGAAAGCCCTGGTGGCCGGGCGCCTGTTCAAGCGCCTCAAGCACTATGAGCTGCACAGCTATGGTGAGTATTTCAAGCTGATCATGAATGACCAGCGCAAGGGCGAACTGCAGGTTGCGCTGGATTTGCTGACCACCAACGAAACCTATTTTTTTCGCGAGCCCAAGCACTTCGACTTCCTGCGTCAGCACGTGCTGCCCCGGGCCGCGCCGGGCAAGGTGTTTCGCGTGTGGAGCGCGGCCAGCTCCTCCGGTGAAGAACCCTACAGCCTGGCGATGACCCTGGCCGAAAGCCTCGGCAGCACGCCCTGGGAAGTGG
The DNA here is from genome assembly GCF_900005955.1 of Pseudomonas sp. 8 R 14. NCBI lineage: Bacteria > Pseudomonadati > Pseudomonadota > Gammaproteobacteria > Pseudomonadales > Pseudomonadaceae > Pseudomonas > Pseudomonas sp. 8 R 14. Next base: position 7,508 of record NZ_CVTH01000035.1, read on the forward strand.
TCGGCTCGGACATCAGCTCCCAAGTGCTGGCCAAGGCGCGCACCGGCCATTACTCCCTGGAACGCACCGAGACATTGCCCCAACCGCTGCTGGCCAAGTACTGCCTCAAGGGCATTGGTCGCCAGGAGGGCACCTTGCTGATCGACAAGGCCTTGCGTAGCCGCGTCAATTTTGTCCAGGTCAACCTTAACGAAGCGCTGCCGGCCCTGGGTGAGTTCGAGGTGATTTTCCTGCGCAACGTGATGATTTATTTCGACCAGCAGACCAAGAGCCAGGTGGTCGCGCGCCTGTTGCCGCTGCTCAAGCCGGGCGGTTACCTGATCATCAGTCACTCGGAAAGCCTCCACGGTGTCAATGACACCTTGAAACTGGTGGCTCCGTCGATTTACCGCAAGCCATGAAAAAGCCCGTCGGTACGGCCGAAGTGGTGTTGGCGCCTGGCCAGGTCAGCTTTGCGACGCGGCCGACGCGCCTGCGCACCTTGCTCGGCTCTTGCGTGGCGATCACCTTTTGGCACCCGCAACGGCTGATTGGCGGCATGTGTCACTTCATGCTGCCGGGGCGCGTGCGCGACCGTCAGCCCCTGGACGGCCGATATGCCGACGAAGCCCTGGAGCTGCTGCTGCGCCACGCCGAGATCAATGGCACGCATGCACAGGATTACCAGGTCAAATTGTTCGGCGGCGGCAAGATGTTTCCCCAGCTGTGCCGCCTGCCGACGCAGGACGTGGCCAGCCTGAATATTCGCGCGGCACTGGCCCTGGCCGAGCGCTATCACCTGCACCTGACGGCCCAGGACATGGGCAGTACCGGTTACCGCACGATCATGTTCGACCTGTGGAACGGCAACGTCTGGGTCCGGCACCAACCAATGGGAACAATTCAACAAGATGCCTACCAAAAAAATCAGTGTGCTGCTCGTCGATGATTCGGCCGTGGTGCGCCAGGTACTGCTGGCGATTCTCAGCGATACGCCGGATATCCATGTCATGGGCGCCGCCTCCGACCCGATTTTCGCCATGGACAAACTCGCCCGGGAATGGCCGGATGTGATCGTGCTGGACGTGGAAATGCCGCGCATGGACGGCATCACCTTTCTCAAGAAAATCATGAGCGAACGGCCGACGCCGGTGGTGATCTGCTCCTCGCTGACCCAGAAAGGCGCGGAAACCTCCCTGCAGGCGCTGTCGGCGGGCGCGGTGGAAATCATCACCAAGCCCACTACCGGGTTGAAGAATTTCCTGATCGAGTCGGCGGCCGAACTGGTGGCAGCGATCCGCGCCGCAGCAAACTCCAACGTCAGGAACCTGGGCAAGCGCAGCGCCAGCCCGGCGCCGGTACTGGCCCCGGCCAGCAAGCTCACTGCGGATGCGATCCTGCCTGCCGCCAATGGCCATGCCATGGCACAGACCACCGAGCGTATCGTCGCCATCGGCACGTCTACCGGCGGTACCCAAGCGTTGGAGGCGGTTCTGACGGCACTGCCGAGGGTGTGCCCAGGCATGGTGATCGTGCAGCACATGCCGGAAAAGTTCACCGCCTCGTTTGCCGAACGCCTCAACAGTGTATGCGAGATCGAGGTGCGCGAAGCGCGCAACAACGACCGCATTCTGCCGGGCCTGGCCCTGATCGCGCCGGGTGGCAAGCACCTGATGGTGACTCGCAGCGGCGCCTATTATCACGCCCAGGTCATTGATGGGCCCTTGGTCAACCGGCACCGGCCATCCGTGGATGTGCTGTTTCGCTCGGTGGCCAAGTTCGCCGGCAGGAACGCCACCGGCATCATCATGACCGGCATGGGCGACGACGGCGCGCGCGGGCTCAAGGAGATGCTCGAGGCCGGCGCCGCCACGGTGGCCCAGGACGAGGCCAGTTGCGTGGTGTTCGGCATGCCCAAGGAGGCCATCAAGCTGAATGCCGCCCAGCGCATCATGGCGCTGGAGGATATCCATCAGGCGATCTTGTATAAGTGACGTCGCGCGCCGGCTTTTGCGCTGCGCCAGAATCCGCGGCGTGGGCTACTGACGACCACTGATCCGCAGCCGCACAACCCCGATTGAATTTTCCCCATGCCCGCAGGCTCTGCATTTTAGACGCGTGTGCTGTTGAGCGCGCTTGCGGGGCCTCCTTGTCGGGAGGCCTGGTTGGATCGGACTTTGCGGAAACTGCCATCATGACGCTTCTCACAGCGCTGTCGGGCCAGCCGGCCTCCATCACCCAACCGGGTCAGTATCAGTGGTTGTACCAACACCTGTATGGCGAAACCCCTGGCGCTGAAGAGGTTGCGCGGGAGTTTCTACGCACGCACTTGGCGCAGGTGCGCGACGCGCCCAGTGAGTTGCCGCAGATGCCCGAACAACTGCCGGCCTGGATCGAACAGCGCTGCGCCGACGTGGCCCAGGCCTATGCCGATTACCTGGAGCAACGCCAGCAAGGCCGGCCACGTCGTTATTTCCAGAACAAGGCCCATGCGCTGTATTTCCTGCAGCGCGTGGCACCGACCAAACAGGTCGACGGTGCCTGGCTCAATGGCCTGCTGCGCTATTGGCACGACCCGCGCTTCGACGGTCTGCTCACCACCTATCTCGAAGAGCTGGGTGACGGCGAAGCGGCGCAGAACCATGTGGTGATCTACCGCAAATTACTCAGCGAGCATGATGCCGACAGCGACGCCGGCCTTGAGGACGACCATTACCTGCAAGGCGCCCTGCAACTGGCGCTGGGCCTGTGCGCCGACGACTTCCTGCCGGAGATCATCGGTTTCAACCTCGGTTATGAGCAGTTGCCGTTGCACCTGCTGATCACCGCGTATGAGCTGAGCGAACTGGGCATCGACCCGTATTACTTCACCCTCCACGTCACCATCGACAATGCCAGCAGCGGCCACGCCTGCAAGGCCGCGCAGTCGGTGTTGAACCTGCTGCCGCTGGGGGAGGGCAGGGAGGACTTCTATCGCCGCGTGGCCGAGGGGTACCGCCTGAATGACCTCGGCCCGGGGACCAGCGCCGTTATCCACGACTTCAACCTGAATGACGAAGTGGTCGCCATGCTTGAACGCAAGCGCACGTTCGGCCAGCACATGCATTCGGATTACTGCCGCTTCGAAGGCAAGACCGTCAACCAATGGCTGGCGCGGCCGGGGCAGATCGGCGCCTTTCTCCAGGCCCTGGAAGACAAGGGCTGGATCAAGCGCAACCAGGATCCGGCCGAGAGCCGCTTCTGGCAGTTGATCGAAGGTGCGGGCGCGGCGATGTTTGGCGTGTTCAGCGGCTATGAGAAACAGCTGCTGCGCGATTGGATCGCGGGTGATTGGATCAGCGCTCAACGTGTGGCGCCCGTGCGGCCCGGACGCGGCAGCCGCTTCTCCCGCGAGCAGCATCGCCCGTCCGACCCGGACACCCAGGCGCTGGTGGATTCGCTGTGGAACCTGCCCGATGAGCAGCAGCTCAATGCGCTGATCCCGTGGCTGTCGGCGCGGCGTCACTGCACGCCCGCCGGGTTGTATGCCACTCGCCGCTTTATCCAACTGCGTGCGCGCCTGCGCTAAGGAAATCATCCATGTCTGCACAACAACTCGCCGACCGCGCCCTGCTGAACCTGGGCCGGGGGTTGAAGGAAAATGGCTACCGCTTCATCACGCCAACGCCCTTGACCCATGAACGGTTTTTCCAGCGCCAGGGGGCGCCGCTGGCGAAGGACCTGCGGGACGTCTTCGGCTGGTCGCTGCCGTTTGACCGCGAGCTGTTGCCGGAGGCGTTTCGAGAGGAGCTGCAGCAGGCCGATGTGGTCGAAAAACACGAGGCGCTGTGGCGCAGTGCGGTGCGTTGGTCGAGCCTGGACGACCTGCTGTTTGCCCACTCGGCATACCCCACCACCCAAGCGGACGCGGTGTTTTTCGGGCCTGACAGCTATCGGTTTGCCCAACTGATCGAAGCCCATCTGCAACAGCGCGTCGAGCCGATCAAACGCGCCGTGGACATCGGCTGCGGCGCCGGTGTGGGCGCGCTGGTGGTCGCCCGTGCGCGGCCTGACGCCGAGGTGCTGGCGGTGGACATGAACCCGCGCGCCTTGCGCCTGACGGCAGTGAATGCCGAGCTGGCCGGGCTGGCGAACGTCACCGCGTACCACAGCGATGTACTGGGCAGCGTCGAAGGCACGTTCGACCTGATCGTCGCCAACCCGCCCTATATGAACGACGACCGCCAGCGTGCCTACCGGCATGGCGGCGGGGCACTGGGCGAGCAACTGTCGGTGCGCATCGCCGGCGAGGCCGTTGGGCGCCTGGCCCTGGGCGGCAGCCTGGTGCTCTACACCGGCGTGGCGATTGTCGCCGGGAAGGATCCGTTCCTGGCCGCCGTCACGCCGTTGCTGGACAGCGATGCCTTTGGGTGGACCTACCGCGAACTTGACCCCGATGTGTTCGGCGAAGAGCTGGAAAAGCCCGGCTATGAGCGTGTGGAGCGGATCGCCGTGGTGGCGCTCACCGTCACCCGTTTGCGCTGACGCTCACCTATCCCCCGTAGCAGCTGCCGAGCGCAAGCGAGGCTGCGTCAGGCGCGCTGCCGATTCAGGTTCTAGTCGCGGCCGACGCAGCCTCGCTTGGGCTCGACAGCTGCTACGCGACGATTTGATTCAGGGAGAAGGCGTCAGGCCGTGGCTTGTGGCTGCAGGTGCAACTCGCCGTCGACATCCTTGGCCAAACCACTGGCCAGAAACAGCGGCACCAGGCGCTTGTGCAACTGCGGCTCGACAAATTCCTTCACCGTCTCCAGCGCCAGCGGGCCACTCGAAGGCAGCTCAGCCTTGGTGAAGGACAACCAGGCCTTTTTCAGCGCCATCAACACATCACTGCCCGCCGTGGAGGCAAAGCGGCGCTGGGTCGGTTTGCCGTCGAAGCTGAAGGTGTGCTGGAACGCGTAGCCGGTTTCGTCACCGCCGCTGGCGGTGCAGCGTATGCAGGTGCACGGGCCGTCGCCGAAAGCGCTGCGCAGGTAGCTGTTGAAGTCCACCACGGGTTTGAGTGACAGGCGCTTATCCACCTCGAACAGGTCCCCGGTCATTTTTTCGTCAGTGTTCAACGTGCAGTTCCTCACAGTGTGCGGCAGTTTTTTCAAAGCGCGGCACGATACCAGCCGCGCGCCGTTTTAGGGGTATTTGCATAACAATAGACCCAGATATTCTTTTGCTGTCTAAAAAACCGCGGCTACGCTCCATCACCTTCTCGAAAACGCGGCAGATTCCCCATGACGTTCAAGCGTTCCTCCCTGACTCTCCTGGCCGCGTCCCTCGCCGCCGCCAGCGTCTTGCTCAGCCCTGGTGCCCAGGCCGAAGGCAAGATCAGCATCGCCCAGCAATTCGGCATCGGCTACCTGATCCTCGATGTGGTGCGCGACCAGCACCTGATCGAAAAACACGGCAAGGCCCAGGGCCTGGACATCCAGGTGGAATGGAACAGCATTTCCGGCGCCACCGCCATGAACGAATCGCTGCTGGCCGGCGCTCTGGATGTGGTGTCCGCCGGTGTGCCGCCGATGCTCACCCTGTGGGACCGCACCAAGGGCAAGCAGAACGTCAAGGCCATCGCCTCCTTGGGCTCGATGCCCAACTACCTGTTGACCAACAACCCCAAGGTAAAGACTCTCAAGGACTTCACCGAGAAAGACCGCATCGCCGTGCCCGCTGCTGGGGTGGGTTTCCAGTCGCGGACCTTACAGATTGAAACCGCCAGGCAGTTCGGCGATGCCAACTACAAGAAGTTCGATGACATCTCCATCAGCCTGGCCCACCCCGATGCCACCGCCGCGTTGATTGCCGGTGGTTCGGAGATCAACGCGCACTTCTCCAGCCCGCCGTTCCAGTACCAGGAACTGTTGAACCCCAATGTGCACAAGGTGCTCAGTTCCTACGACATCCTTGGCGGTCCGGCGACGTTCAACGTGCTGTACACCACACAGAAATTCCACGACGAAAACCCCAAGACCTACCAGGCGTTCTACGCCGCGCTGGCCGAAGCCGAGCAGATCATCAAGGCCGACAAACCCGCAGCGGCCAAGGCGTACATCCGCGTAGAACAGTCCAAGCTGCCGTTGGACCTGGTGGAAAAAATCGTCCAGGACCCGGAAATCGATTTCACTATCGTGCCGCAGCGTACCTATATCTATGCCGAGAAATTGCAGGAATTGGGCGTACTGAAAAACAAGGCGGCGAGCTGGAAGGACTACTTTTTCGAAGAGGCTCATGGCGGTAACGGCAGCTGAACGTCGATCCCCATTGGAAATACGCTCAACTTTGTGGGAGGGGGCTTGCCCTAATACCGGTCAGTTAAGGAGGAACACTGTAACTGTGGCACGTTCAGCGTTTGAAGTGTCAGCGGAAGAACTCACCCGGCGTGGCATCGAACTGCTGCCGAAACGCGTTGATAAACGCCGAGGTGGACTCATAGCCACAGTTCAACGCCACATCCGTCACCCGCTCGCCTTGCTCCAGGGCGGGCAGGGCGCTCAGTAACCTTAAACGCTGGCGCCAGGCCCGAAACGTCAGGCCGGTGTCACGCAAGAACAACCGGCTCAGCGTCTTCTCACTCACCCCTAGCTTCTGGCTCCAGTGCCCCAGGGTGGTCTGCTGTTCCGGGTGCAGGTTCAGGCTGCGATAGATTTGCCGCAGGCGCGGGTCCAGCGGCAAGGGCAGCATCAGGTCCACCTGGGGCGCTGCCGCTAACTGGTCCAGCACCACCTGGGCCAAGCGCCCATCCGGGCCATCCTCGGCATATTCCACCGGCAGCTCGCTGAAACTGCGGATCAACTCGCGCAGCAGGCTGCTTACCTCCAGCACCTGGCAGCGCTCTGCGGCCCAGGCGGTGACGCTGCAATCAAGGTACAGGCTGCGCATCTCGGTTTGGGGCGAGCTGTACACCCGATGCGGCATGCCCGCGGGGATCCACACCGCCCGCTGGGGCGGTGCGACGAAGCGGCCGGCGCTGGTCTGGATCTCCAGCACCCCGGAAATGGCGTAGGACAATTGCACCCACGGGTGGCTGTGCCGGCGGGTCAGCGCACGGTTGGGCAGCGATTCGGTGCGCCCATACACCGGCCGTGGCAGGCTGGAAAGCCCAGGCACACTGCGACGTACGGTATTGGCATGTCCTTTAGGCGGCATTTACTGGCTCATTGGCGTTAGTCGGTAACAAGGCGTTACGTTAGAGTCGCCATGACGCTCTTGGCAACCCCCGGAAGATTCGCTTATGACTCGCCCCCGTTTTCTGCCCGACAACTTCACCCTGACCTTGATCGCCACGGTGATCCTCGCCTCCCTGCTGCCCGCCAGCGGCCAGACCGCCGTGGCCTTCGGCTGGGTCACCAACCTGGCCATCGCGCTGTTGTTCTTTTTGCACGGCGCCAAGCTGTCGCGCCAGGCCATCGTCGCCGGCGCGGGCCACTGGCGTCTGCACCTGCTGGTGTTCAGCCTGACCTTTGTGCTGTTCCCGCTGTTGGGCCTGGCGCTCAAACCGGTGTTGTCGCCGCTGATCGGCAAAGACCTGTACATGGGCATGCTTTATCTCTGCGCCTTGCCTGCCACGGTGCAATCGGCGATTGCCTTTACTTCGCTGGCACGGGGCAATATCCCGGCGGCGATCTGCAGCGCGGCGGCCTCCAGCCTGTTCGGCATCTTCCTCACGCCGTTGCTGGTGACGCTGTTGCTCAATGTGCACGGCGAGGGCAGCTCCACCGTCGATGCGATCCTGAAAATCAGCGTGCAACTGCTGCTGCCGTTTATCGCCGGGCAGATCGCCCGCCGCTGGATTGGCGCGTGGGTGGGGCGCAATAAAGCCTGGCTGAAGTTCGTCGACCAGGGTTCGATCCTGCTGGTGGTGTACGGCGCGTTCAGCGAAGCGGTCAACGAAGGCATCTGGCACCAGATCCCGCTGTGGGAACTGGGCGGCCTGGTGGTGGCCTGCTGCGTGTTGCTGGCCTTGGTGCTGGTGGCGTCCACCGTGCTGGGCAAGGCCTTTGGTTTTAACCAGGAAGACCGCATCACCATCCTGTTCTGCGGTTCGAAGAAAAGCCTGGCCACTGGCGTGCCGATGGCCCAGGTGCTGTTCGCCGGGGCGAGCATGGGCGTGCTGATTTTGCCGTTGATGCTGTTTCACCAGATCCAGTTGATGGTCTGTGCGGCGTTGGCGCAGCGTTATGCCAAGCGGCCGGAGTCAATCCCGGAACTGATGGCACAGGTGGATCCTTGAAGGTCCGTGTTACTATTTTTCCGCGCTGCTTAAGGGCTGGCATTGGGCCGCCTTGACCCGCGCGGAAACCGAGTACGACGACCTGTAAATGAGCATTTCAGCCGCAACCCCCCAAGCCAACTGGCAACCGGTCATCGCCCTCGCGTTGGCCGCGTTTGTGTTCAATACCACTGAATTCGTCCCCGTCGGGCTGCTCAGCGCCATTGGCGCCAGCTTCGACATGCCCGTGTCCAGCGTCGGCCTGATGCTCACCATTTATGCCTGGATCGTGTCCCTGACCTCGCTGCCGGTGATGCTGCTGACGCGTAACGTCGAGCGACGCAAGCTGCTGATCGTGCTGTTCTGCCTGTTTATCGCCAGCCACATCTTGTCCAGCGTGGCCACCAGTTTCGGCCTGTTGATGGTCAGTCGCGTCGGCATTGCCCTGTCCCATGCACTGTTCTGGTCGATCACCGCGTCCCTGGCGGTACGCCTGGCGCCGGAAGGCAAGCAGGTGCAAGCCCTCGGCCTGCTCGCCACCGGTACGTCCCTGGCGATGGTGCTGGGTATTCCCCTGGGTCGTCTGCTCGGCGAAGCCATGGGTTGGCGCACCACGTTCCTGGTGATCGGCGCGTTCGCCGCCGCCCTGGTGTTCTGGCTGGCGCGCACCTTGCCCTTGCTGCCGAGCCAGAACTCCGGCTCCCTGCGCAGCCTGCCACTGCTGTTCAAGCGTCCGGCGCTGGTGGCGTTGTATGTGCTCACCGCCATGACCGTGACCGCGCAATTCACCGCCTACAGCTACATCGAACCTTTCGTCGAAGGCGTGGCCGGCATGAGCGGCAGCGCGGTGACCCTGATCCTGCTGGTGTTCGGCGGCGCGGGCATCATCGGCTCGCTGTTGTTCAGCCTGGTGCACCGCTTCAACCCCCACCTGTTCGTGGTAGGCGCGGTGTTTATCCTGGCCGCGTGCCTGGCGCTGATGCTGCCCTTGAGCGGCGCCGAGTCGTACCTGGTGATCCTCAGTGTGTTCTGGGGCATGGCGATCATGGGCTTCGGCCTGGCCATGCAGTCCAAGGTGCTGGTGCTGGCCCCGGACGCCACCGACGTGGCCATGGCGATGTTCTCCGGCATCTACAACATCGGCATCGGCGGCGGCGCCCTGATGGGCAGCTGGGTCGGCAGCCACTTCGGCTTCGCCTGGGTCGGCCTGGCGGGCGGGTTGCTGGCGGCGCTGGCATTGATCGGGTATTGCCTGGCGATTCGCAAGTTTGGGACGGGTGTCGCGCAAAGCTGAGGCAGGAGCGAGCCTGATCGCTCCTGGCATTTATGCTCGCCAGCAAACAGTGGGCTGGCGGGCACCGGGTGTGGGGCGTCAGGCCACCGGAATCAGCGGGTCAGCCGCCGCCAGGGCGGTGGCCCGTTCTGCGGCTGGCGGGTAGATCCACACCGTGTTGATCTGCTGCTTGAGCTCCTTGGCTTCCTGGCCCACCAGCTTGAGTTGACGATCCCAGCCCTCGGTGTACACCGCGCCCCAGGCCCCGAGGTCGAGGCAGGTGACGTATTTGGGCTGGCTGTAGGTCATCGGGGCCACGCCGATCAGGTCGGCGGCGACGTTGTTGCCGGCGTAGCGGCCCAGGGCGATGGCGTGCTGGCAGGACATGCCGGCGAAGTGACCGAGGTCGTCGGTGGCGGCGTAGGCCACATCACCGGCGGCAAAGACATCGGCCTGGCCCTTCACCTTGAGGTTGCCGTCCACATGCAGGCGGCCCTGGGGGTCAAGGGTGCCGCTGACCTGTTCGGTCAGCGGGTTGGCGCGAAAGCCGATGGTCCAGATCACGGTGCTGGACTCGATGCGCTGCCCATCGGCCAGGGTCACGCCGCCGGCATCCACCGCGGCCACGGAGGTGTTCAATCGCCATTCGAGGCCCAGGTGTTGGCTGGCTTCGACGATGGACGGGCGAATGCCATCGCCCATGGATGCCCCGATCTGCGGGCCACGGTCCACCACGATCACACGGATAGTGGCGTCGTCACCCAGTGCTGCGCGCAGGCGTGCCGGCATTTCGGTGGCGGTCTCGATCCCGGTAAACCCGCCGCCGGCCACCACCACGGTGTTGCGTGCCGGGCTGTCGGGCAGGTTTTTCAAACCCTTGATATGGGCTTCGAGGCGCGTGGCGTCTTCGATCTGGTCCACATCGAACACGTGCTGGAGGCCTTCCATCTGCGGGCGATTGAGACGACTGCCGGCGGCCAGCACCAGGCGGTCGTACTTGAGGGTGGTGGGGATGCCTGCTGCGTTGCGGTAGGTCACCTGCTTGCCGTGTTCATCGATGCGGTCGGCGGCGCCCTCGATGAAGTCCACGCCGACTGCCGCAAACAATGGGCCCAGCGGTGCCTGCATGGCATGCACTTCGGCCTCGTAGAAACGTGGGCGAATACGTAGCGCCGGCTGTGGGGCCAGGACGCTGATCTGCACGTCATGGCGATCATGTTTATCCAGCAGGCGCGCGGCGCTCAAGGCGCTCCAGACACCGCCGAACCCGGCGCCGATGATAAGGATGTGCTGCTTCATGGGGATGCTCCAGGGACCAGGTCGATACGATTGCTCAAGGCGCAATGCGTTACCGGCCTACTCTAAGAGCGCCGCGGTTTGGCGGGTAGGACAGAAAACCCTGAATAACTGCCAAGCGGCCTGCCGTCAGCGGGAAAAGCGCGCGCGGTAGTCGCGAGGGGAAATCGCAAGGTGGCGATGGAAGGTGTAGCGCATGCGCTCTTCATCGCCAAAGCCACACAGGTGCGCCACCTGGTCGATGTTGCGCTGGGAGTCTTCCAGCAGGCGCCGCGCCGCCTCCACGCGAAACAACTCGATGGCCTTGGCCGGGGTGCGCCCGGTTTTTTGCTTGTAGACCCGGGCGAAGTTGCGCGGGCTCATGCGGCTTTGTTCCGCCAGGCGCTCCACCGTAAGCTCGCGGTCGCTGAGGTTGTCGGCGATCCACAGGTGCAACGCATCGAAACCGGCAGTGTCGTCGGTCTGGGCTTGCAGCAGTTGGCTGAACTGGGCCTGGCCGCCAGGCCTTTTGAGAAACACCACCAGTTCCCGTGCCACTTGCAGGGCGACGTGACGCCCGCAATCGGCCTCTACCAACGCCAGCGCAAGGTCGATGCCGGCACTCACGCCTGCCGACGTCCACACATTGCCTTGCTGGACAAAGATCGCGTCCATGTCCACATCGATGCTGGGGAACCCGCGCTTGAGCATGTCGCACATCGCCCAGTGCGTGGCAGCACGCCGGCCCTGGAGCAAGCCGGCCTGGGCCAGCAGGAAGGTGCCGCTGCACACCGAGGCCGTGCGCCGGGCCCGAGTGGAGGCGTGACGCAGCCAGTCCACCAGGTCGGTGTTGGCGGCCAGCGCCTGTTGAATGGCGGGGGCGCCGGGTACGATCAAGGTGTCCAGGGCGGCGGGGTCAAATTGCGCCAATGGCAGGGTGTCGACGCTCAATCCTTCGGCCGTCGGCATCAAGCCGCCCGCCAGGCTGGCGGTGTGCACCACATAGCCCGGCAGGCCACGCTCGACCATGGCCTTGGTGGCAGCCCAGAACACGGTCTGGGCACCGGTCAGGTCGAGCAGGCCCATTTGCGGGTAGGCCAGGAACACCAAGGTGCGCGACTGGCCGAGCGGCTGGACGGGGTTCATAGCGCCGACAACACCGCCTCGAGTTTTTCCTGGTCCCGTGCAAACTGTCGAATCCCTTCCGCGAGTTTCTCAGTGGCCATCGCATCTTCGTTCGACGCCCAGCGGAACTGCGCTTCGTTCATTGGCTGGCGTGCTTCACCTTCGGTCACCGGCACCAATTTGCGCGCCAGCGTGCCCTGGTCTTCGTCGAGCTTCTGCAGCAGCTCCGGGCTGATGGTCAGGCGATCGCACCCCGCCAGCTGTTCGATCTGGCTGAGGGTGCGGAAGCTTGCGCCCATCACCACGGTGTTGATCTGGTTGGCCTTGTAGTAGTTGTAGATGCGCGTCACCGATTGCACACCCGGGTCGTCAGCGCCGGTGTAGTCCAGGCCGGTGTTCTTGCGGTACCAGTCGTAGATGCGGCCCACGAACGGTGAGATCAGGAACACCCCGGCATCGGCGCAGGCCTGGGCCTGGGCGAAGGAGAACAGCAGGGTGAGGTTGGTCTGGATGCCGGCTTTTTCCAGGCGTTCGGCCGTGCGGATGCCTTCCCAGGTGGAGGCGAGTTTGATCAGCACGCGGTCGCGGCTGATACCGGCCTGGTCGTACAGGGCGATCAACTGGTTGGCCTTGGCCCACAGCGCGTCTTCATCGAAGGACAGGCGCGCGTCGACTTCGGTGGAAATACGCCCGGGGATAACCTTCAAAATGCCGGCACCGACGGACACCGCGAAGTGGTCGCAGGCCAGGCCGACGTCGCCCTTGGCCAGGTTGACGGCATTGCGCAGCAGCTCGGCGTATTCCGGGATCGCGGCGGCCTTGAGCAGCAGCGACGGGTTGGTGGTGGCGTCCACCGGGCGCAGGCGGCTGATGGCTTCGAGGTCGCCGGTGTCGCAGACCACGGTGGTGAATTGCTTGAGTTGTTCGAGCTTGGACGTCATGAGCGGCAATCTCCAAAAAAGGTTATTGGTTGAGGGCCTGTGCGGTGTCCAGGTCGGTGATCAGGATATCCAGGTAGCCGCCCTTGAGCGCGCCACGAATGGCCTGGACCTTGTTCAGCCCGCCGGCCAGGCCGAGCACGCGGTGGATACTGCGCAGCTTGGGCAGCGCCACCGAGACCACGAATTCTTCATCCTCCTCCAGCACCGGCTTGCCCTGGGCATCGAAGTAACGCAGGCAGATATCGCCGACGGCACCGCGCTCGGCCAGCAGGCGCAGCATGTCCTCGGTGTAGTAGTTGCCACTGTTGCGCAGCAACTGCGAGGGTTCGAGGTCGCCGATGCCGACGATCGCCAGGGTGATGCTGTCAAAGCGTTGCAGCACTTCCTTGACCTCTTCCATCTGCACGATGCGCTGCTTGCTCTCCACCGATTGCTCGATGCTTTGCGACGGCAGCAGGAACGCCGGGCAGTTGAGCAGGGTGGCCAGGCGTTGGGTGAGCAGGGTGGCTTCAAACGCGCCTTTGTGGCCGACGCCGCCCAACAGTTGTACCACTTCCTGGGCGCCTTGTTTGCCCGGCTGGGCATGCAGGTGGCCGACCATGGCGCGAATGGTGCTGCTCCACGACGAAATGCCGATATGGTCCTGGGGCGACAGGCTGGTCTCCAGGTAGTGGGCAGCCGCCGAGCCGATGGCTTGCTTGATGCTTTCATCGTTGCCGGGCTCGGTGGCTTCCACCACGATCACCTGGCGCACGTCGTAGCGGCGTTGCAATTGGTTTTCCAGCTCCAGGTGCAGGCCTTGCAGGCGCATCACGCTGATCTTCACCACGCCTTCCTGCAGCGCCCGGCGCAGGGCACGGCTGATAAAGGATTGGGACAGGTCCAGCTGGGCGGAAATCTCGGACTGCTTGAGCCCGTCTTCGTAATAGAGGCTCGCGATCTTGGTGATCAGGCGCTGTTCTTCGATCTGGCTCATGAAGGCCTCAGTGATGACATCAATGCGGGTGAGGATACCAAACCCTTACGACATGATCAGGCCGCCGTCGATATTGATCGCCTGGCCGGTCAGGTAGGCCGCGTCATCCGAGGCCAGGAACGCCACCAGGCCGGCGACATCCGAGGGCTTGCCGGCCCGGCGCAGGGGGATGTTCCTGACCCATTCGGCCATCAACTCGCCCTTGGCGTAGCGTTTTTCGTCGGTGCTGAGGATCTCGCCCCATACGCGGTCGTTGTAGTCCCACATCTCGCTTTCGATGATGCCGGGGCAGAACGCGTTGACCGTGATGTTATGCCGCGCCAGTTCCAGTGCCAGGCTCTGGGTAATGCCGATCACGCCCATTTTGCTGGCGGCGTAGTGCGGGGTGTAGATAAACCCCTGGCGGCCCTGGCCGGACGAGGTGTTGATCAAGCGCCCGCTGCCTTGCTTGACCATGTACTTGGCCGCCTCCCGGCAGCCCAGCCACACGCCGGTGGTGTTGACCTGCAGCACCTTGTCGAAGTCGGCGCGGGGCATCTTGTCGTAGTGGTCGATGGTGATGATGCCGGCGTTCTGCACTGACACGTCGATGCTGCCGAAGCGCGCGTGACCCTCGCGGTAGAGGGTTTCGATGTCTTCTTCGCGGGTCACGTCGATGCCCAGGGCCAGGGTGTCGACCTTGTATTCCCGGGCCAGTTGGTCGGCGGTGAATGTCACGCGCTCCAGGTCGTTGGAGGCCAGCACCAGGTTGGCACCTTCCTGGGCGAAGCGCTCGGCAATGCCGGCACCGATGCCACGGCAGGCGCCGGTGATCACGATGGTTTTACCGCTGAAACGTTGCGACATGACAAAACTCCTTACCAGCAGACAAAACCACCATCGACCAGCAGGTCGACACCGGTGCAGAAAGACGAGGCCTGGCTGACCAGGAAAATCGCCGGGCCGACCATTTCGTCCACGCTGGCCATGCGGCCCATGGGCGTGGTCTGTTCAAAGATCTTCACCTGGTCGGCGACTTCCGGGCGCGAGTTCATCGGCGTGGCGGTGTAGCCGGGGCTGATGCAGTTGACCCGCAGGCCTTTGTCGGCCCATTCCATCGCCAGGCTTTTGCTCAGGTGGATCACCCCGGCCTTGGAGGTGTTGTAGTGCGCCTGCAACAGGCCGCGGTTGACGATGCTGCCGGACATGGAGGCGATATTGACGATAGCGCCCTTGCCACGCGGCAACATCACTGCGGCCTGGGCCTGGCAACTGAGGAAGATGCCGGTGAGGTTGATGTCCAGGGTGGTTTGCCAGCGTTGCAGCTCCAGGTCTTCGGCGGCCTGGGCATTGGCGATGCCGGCGCAGTTGACGGCCACGCTGAGCGGGCCGAGCTCATGCTCGGTGTGCGCGACCGCTGCATCCAGGGCAGCTCGCTCGGTGACGGTACCGCTCAACGCCAAGGCGCGCCGGCCCAGGGCCTGGATGCGTTCTACCGTGCTGGCGATGCCGGGGCTGCCCGGAAGATCAAAGCAGGCTACATCCGCGCCCGCTTCGGCGAGCCCGACGGCGATAGCCTGGCCAATGCCGCTGCCGGCGCCGGTAACAAAGGCCACTTGGCCTTGAAGACTAAAAAGCTGCATGAATAACTCCAATTTTTGAAATCACAGTAGATCCCCTGTGGGAAGGGCGGTGCGACGACTCGACTTGCTCCCGATAGCAGTGGTTCAGTTACAGATGCATCTACTGACACTCCCTCATCGGGGCATAGGTATTTACATAATTTTCAGAGACTGGCGAGTTCTCCTGTGGTGAGCGGGCTTGTCCCGCGCTGGGCTGCGAAGCAGCCCCATTACAGGCGATGTGTTTTTAACTGACACACCGAGGTGCCTGGTTTTGGGGCCGCTTCGCGCCCCAGCGCGGGGCAAGCCCGCTCACCACAGCAGCCCTATCTGCCGAGCGTTCAGCGCCGAGCCAACGTTGTGTAGATACCCACCGCAATCGGGGGCAAGCCCCCTCCCACATTTGATCGCCATTGTTTGTGAGGACCGGGTTCCTAGGCGGTGGCCATTTCCATGACCGCAACCGGAGTGGCCTCACCGCGCTCCAGAATCCCCATCTGCCGCCCTCGGCTCATCACCATCACCCGATGGGACAAGCCCAGCACTTCATCCAGATCGGAACTGACCACAATCACCGCCATGCCCTTGGCCGCCAGGTCCGCGATCACTTCATAAATCGCCGCCCGCGCGCCCACGTCGATGCCGCGTGTGGGTTCATCGAGGATGAACACCTTGGGGTTGCGCGCCAGCCACTTTGCAATGATCACCTTCTGCTGGTTACCGCCGGACAAGCTGGAAATCCGCGACTGCGGCGCACCTTTGACCCCCAGTCGCGCCACCGCCGTGCGCGCGAATTCGCGCAGTGGGGCAGGGAACACCCAGCCGCGTTTATCCAGCAGGTCGGTGTTGCCATAAATCAGGTTGTCTTCGATGCGATGCTCCACCACCACGCCTTGCTGCTTGCGGTCTTCGGGCACCAGCACCACGCCGGCCTGGATCGCCTCGAAGGGCGAGCGCAACTGGCGGACCTCGCCATCCAGCACCATATGGCCGCGAATATCCTGGGCCGCGCCGGCAATGGTACGCACCAGCTCGGTTCGCCCGGCGCCGACCACCCCGGCAATGCCGAATACCTCGCCGGCACGCACGCTGAAGTCGATGCCGTGCAAGGCAAACTCACGGCAGCTCAACGCCTTGACCTGCAACATCACCTGCTCCTGGGGCGCCTGCAACGCAGGAAAGATCCGCTCCAGGCTGCGCCCGACCATCTGCTCCACCAACTCCCGCACCGGCACCTGGGCCGTGGCATGCAGGGCGATCTGGCGACCGTCGCGCAGCACCAGCACGCGGTCGGCGATGCGTGCGATCTCTTCCAGGCGGTGGCTGATATAGATAAACGACACACCCTCGGCCTTCAGCCGTTCCACCTGCTTGAACAGCAGCTCGGTTTCCTCGCCACCCAATGCGGCGGTGGGTTCATCGAGGATCAACAGGCTGGCCTTCAGCGTCAGCGCCTTGGCGATTTCCACCAGTTGCTGGGCCGCCACGCTCAGGCCTTCGACCTTGCGCGAGGCCGGCACCTTGAGCCCCAGGCGCTCTAACTGGATCTGCGCCTGGGCCTCCATGTACTCGCGGTCCACCCGCCCACGGCGCATGGGCAGGCGGCCGACGAAGATGTTCTCGGCAATCGACAGTTGCGGCAGCAGGCGGATTTCCTGGTGGATCAGGCCGATCCCGGCGCCCAGCGCGGCCCCCGGTGAAGCGGGGGCGTAGGGCGCGCCGAGCCAGGTCATGCTGCCCCCGGCTTCCGGTTGCACCAGCCCGGCGATGATCGACGACAAGGTCGACTTGCCCGCGCCGTTTTCACCGAGCAGGGCCAGTACTTCACCGGGGCGAATGTCCACGTTGACCTGCGACAACACCTGCACCGGCCCGTAGGCCTTGCTGATATTGCGCAGGCACAGCACCGCGTCTGATCGAGCGGTGTCAACGGCTGCTGCTTGCATGACGACCTCCAAGGCTTACGGGTGCTGTTGCAGGAACGGCGCGACGTTTTCTTTAGTGGTCAGCACGGTGGGCAACAACTGCTCCTTGGGCAGGGTCTTGCCGGCTTTGAGGTCGATGGCCGAGGCCACGGCCAGGCGCCCCATTTTTTGCGTCTGCTGGGTCATGGTCGCGTTCAGCACACCGCTTTGCACGGCCTTGAGCCCGGCCACGTCGCCGTCGAAACCGACCACGACCACCTTGTGATCGAGGTTGCCGACTTTCACCGCCTGGGCAGCGCCCAAGGCCATGGCATCGGCTCGGCCGAAGAACACGGTGATGTTCGGGTCACGCTGGAGCAGGTCCTGGGCCACGGCGAAGCCTTTGTCCTGGGCCCATTCAGCTGGTTGCTGGGCGACGACCTTGAGGTCCGGGAAGGCTTTCAGGCCCTCTTCAAAGCCTTTGGCGCGATCATTCTCGGGGGTGGTACCGATCTGGCCTTGCAGGATCGCGATGCGGCCCTTGCCGTCGGTGATCTTGCCCACGTACTCGGCCAGGGTCTTGGCGCCGGCCACGCTGTCGCTGGCGATAAAGGTGTCGCCCGGTGCGTCGGGGGCGTTGCGGTCCACGGCGATCACCGGGATGCCCGCAGCCTTGGCGGCTTTCACCGGCACACCGGCGGCGGTGGCACCGGCCGGGATGTAGATCAGCACGTCGATCTGGCGGGTGATCAGGTCTTCAATCTGGCTGACCTGGGTGGAGGAGTTGCCCTGGGCGTCCACGGTGATCACCTTGACCCCCTTGGCTTTGCCTTCGGCTTCCACCGATTGCTTGATCTGGTTGAAGAAGTCGGCCTGCAGGTTGGCCACGGCCAGGCCGATGGTCAAATCCTTGGCCCAGGTGGTGCCGGCAACGGTGAGGGTGGCGGCGGCGAGAGCGGTGGCCAACAGCAATTTCTTGGGGCTGAACATGTCGGTGACTCCTGGTTTTATTGTTGGAGGGTGTCAACTGTCGAACAGGTTTAACGGGCAGTGCTGGAGCGGCGTCGCAGGGTGTCGATGGTGACGGCGAGGGCGATGACCACGCCGATCACCACTTGTTGAATAAAGGGCGAAACCCCCAGCAGGTTGAGGCCATTGCGCAATACGCCAATGATCAGCACGCCCACCAGGGTGCCGCCGATGCTGCCGACGCCGCCACTGAGGCTTGCGCCGCCAATCACCACGGCGGCGATGGCGTCCAGCTCCAGGCTCAGCCCGGCGCTCGGTTGCGAGGAGTCCAGGCGCGCGGCCAGGGTCACGGCGGCGATGCCGGCCAGCGCACCGCTGATGGCGTACACCCAGAGGGTAATCGCCCGCACCTTGATGCCCGACAGCCGTGCCACTTCCGGGCTGCCGCCCATGGCGTAGAGGTTGCGGCCGCCGGCACGAAAGCGCAGGAACACCCAGGCCACCACCAGCATCACCAGGAACAGGCCCACGGTGGCCGAGAGGAAACCGAAGTGGCGCACCGTCGCCAGGCTGGTGAACCAGTCCGGATAGCCGACGATCTGCCGGCCTTCGGTGAGGATATTCGCCAGGCCACGGGCCACCGACATCATGGTCAGCGTGGCAATAAAGGGTGGCAGCTTGGCGTAGGTGATCAACGCGCCGGAGACCAGCCCGGCGAGCATGCCGCTGGCAATCGAGATCGGAATCGCAAAGCCCAGGGGCACCGCCTGATCCTGATACAGCCAGCCGAGCATCATCATCGAGAAGGCCAGCACCGAGCCGACCGACAGGTCGATGCCGCCGATCACGATCACCGCCGTCATGCCGATCGCCAGGATGCCCAGCACCGTGACCTGATCGAGGATGTTCAGGCCATTGCGCAACGAGAAGAAGAATTCGGAACTGAAGGAGAAGACCAGCACCAGCAGCACCAGCCCGATCAACGGGCCGCCGATATTACTGGGCAGCAGTTTGACAATACGTGGGCGAGGTGGCGGCTTGAGTTCGGCCGGGTGCTGGACAATAGCTTTGGCGTCCACAGTGTTCTCCTGAGTTATTTTTTTTGGAGTGCTTCAGGCTTCTTGAATATTTATGCGTGCCTGACTGTTAATTCAGATTCCAGTGACACCGTGTCAAAGTCAAGCGCTTAATTTTTCTTGCCTGCCGCTGAAACGGTGTTTTTGCCCGGCGCAAAGCCACGGTCTAGAGGAGCCGGCGTGGGATTTTGGCCGTTTGTCCGAGGGGGATTTCCGAGTTTTATTTGATTTTTCGGCGGTTCGCTCACTTGACCTGCCGGAGGATCGGCGTCTAAATAGAAATATATTGTCACTGCTGAATAAATATTCAAAGACAGCCTTGGACACTTTCACCCCGCGTGGTCAGCCTCAAAGGAGCCGCTGCATGAATGCCTTCCAGTACGACGCCCACCAGATCAAGGAACAGGCCCGCCTGATTCGTCGCCATGTGATCCGCCTGAACGCCGACTCACCGGCCGGCGGGCACACCGGGGCGGATCTTTCCGAAACCGACATCCTCGCCACCCTGTATTTCCGCATCCTCAACACCGGCCCGGAACGCACCGAAGACCCCGAGCGCGATATTTATATCCAGAGCAAGGGCCACGGCGTCGGCGGTTTGTACTGCTGCCTGGCGCAGGCGGGCTACATCCCCACCGAGTGGCTGCCCACCTACCAGCACTTCAACTCGCACCTGCCCGGCCACCCGGTACGCCAGAAAACCCCCGGCATCGAACTGAACACCGGCGCCCTCGGCCACGGTTTGCCGGTGGCGGTCGGGCTGGCCCTGGCGGCGAAGATGTCCGGCAGCAAAAAACGCGTCTACGTGCTCACCGGCGACGGCGAACTGGCCGAAGGCTCCAACTGGGAAGCGGCGATGGCAGCGGCCAAGTACGGCCTGGATAACCTGTTTGTGATCGTCGACAAGAACAAGCTGCAGCTTGCCGGTTTGACCGCCGAGATCATGCCGCTGGACCCACTGGACGTGAAATGGGCGGCCTTTGGCTTCCGCGTCAGCGAGTGCGACGGTAACGATGTCGGCCAATTGATCGAAGCCCTGGAAAGCATGCAGACCAAGACCGGCGCGCCCCAGGTGCTGATCGCCCACACCATCAAAGGCAAGGGCGTGTCGTTTATCGAAGCCCGCCCCGAATGGCACCACCGCGTGCCCAAGGGTGATGAAATCAACGCAGCACTGGAGGAGTTGAACCATGGCGAGTGAACATTTGGCGAGCGTCATGGTGCAAGCGTTTATCGCTGCCGTCGAAGCCGGGCTGGACGTGGTGCCGGTGGTCAGCGACTCCACCTCCACGGCCAAGATCGGCCCGTTTGCCCAGCGTTTTCCCGAGCGGCTGATCAATGTGGGCATTGCCGAGCAATCCCTGGTCAGCGTCGCGGCGGGCCTGGCCCTGGGCGGCAAGATCGCCGCCACCTGCAACGCGGCGCCGTTCCTGATCTCGCGGGCCAATGAGCAGATCAAGGTGGACGTTTGCTACAACCAGGCCAACGTGAAGATGTTCGGCCTGAATGCCGGCACCAGTTATGGCCCGCTTGCCAGCACCCACCACAGCCTCGACGATATTTCGGTGATGCGCGGGTTTGGCAATGTGCAGATCTTCGCCCCCGCCGATGCCGTCGAGTGCCGGCAGATCGTCGATTACGCGCTGCGCTACCACGGCCCGGTGTATATCCGCCTCGACGGCAAAGCCTTGCCCGACGTGCACGGCGCCGATTATCAGTTTGTGCCCGGTCAGGTCGACATCCTGCGCCAGGGCGCCGATGTGAGCATCGTGGCCCTGGGCTCGGTGGTGCATGAAGCGGTGGATGCAGCGGCATTGCTGGCGGAGCAGGGCATCCAGGCGCAGGTGATCAACCTGTCGTCGATCCGGCCCTTGCAGCGTGATGTATTGCTCAGCGCCTTGAGCGGCACCCGCGCGGTCATCAGTGTGGAGGAACACAATATCAACGGCGGCGTCGGCAGCCTGGTCGCCGAAGTGCTGGCCGAAGCCGGGTTGGGCATTGCCCTGATCCGCCTGGGTATCGGCGATGGCGAGTACGCCGCCGCCGGTGCCCGCGAACCGACCCGCGCCTTGCATAACATCGACGCGGCTGGGATCGTGGCGGCTGCCACTCGGTTGCGGTGAATTCAATGAATAACAATACCCCGCTGATCCTGGCGATAGATGAAGGCACCAGCAACGCCAAGGCGGTGCTGGTCAACGAACTTGGCCAGGTGATTGCGCGCGGTTCGCGACCCTTGAGCATCAGCCATCCCCAGGTCGGGTTTTCCGAGCAGGACCCGCTGCTGATCTGGCAAAACACGTTGGCTGCGATTGAAGAATGCCTGGCCCAGGTGGACCGTCCGATCACTGCGTTGGCCATCAGCAACCAGCGTGAATCGGTGGTGGCTTGGGATAGGCATACCGGTGAGCCATTGTCGCCGTGCATCAGTTGGCAGTGCCGACGCTCTACGGCGTTGTGCACGCACCTGCATGAGCAGGGCCATGAAGCGCTGATCCTGGAAAAGACCGGGCTGGCGTTGGACCCGATGTTCTCGGCGGGCAAGTTCCGCTGGATTCTCGATCACCTTGAGGATGGTCACGCCCGCGCTGCTGCAGGCGATATCTGCCTGGGCACCGTCGACAGCTGGCTGTTGTGGCAACTCAGCGGCGGCCAGGTGTTCGCCACCGACTATTCCAACGCCGCACGTACCCAACTGTTCAACCTGCACACCTGCGCCTGGGATCCTGAGCTGTTGGCGCTGTTCGGCATTCCGGCTGCGGCGTTGGCGCCGATCCGGCCGAGCGCCGGTTTCTTCGCCGAAACCGTCGCGTTGGGCGGCTTGCCCGCCGGCATCCCGGTGATGTCGATGATCGGCGACTCCCATGCGGCGCTGTACGGGCAGGGCGGTTTCGCGCCGGGGCTGGTCAAGGCCACCCTCGGCACTGGTTCGTCCTTGATGACGCCCATGGGCGGGCCGATTGCCTCCACCCATGGCCTGTCGACCACCCTGGCCTGGCACGATGGCAGCCAACCTACTTTCGGCATGGAAGGCAATATCGTCCATACCGGCGCTGCCGTGCAGTGGGCGTCGAAGCTGGTGGCGGGAGAATCCCTGGATGCGCTGACCGAACAGGCCGCGCAATTGCCGGATAACGGCGGCGTGTATTTTGTCCCGGCGCTGTCCGGCCTCGGCGCACCGCACTGGAAGGCCGACGCCCGTGGGCTGATCTGCGGGCTGACCGAAGCCACGTCCGGCGCGCACATCCTGCGCGCGGCGCTGGAATCCATCGGCTATCAGATTCGCGATGTGTTCGAAGCCATGCAGCAAGACATCGGCAGCCCGCTCAAGGAACTGTGGGTGGATGGCGGCGCCACGCGCAACCGCTGGCTGATGCAGTTCCTCGCCAACCTGCTGCAACGCCCGGTGGTGCGCAGCCTGTCGCCGGAGGTTTCGGCATTGGGCGCCGCGCACCTGGCGGGACGGGCGTTGGGGGTGTGGGCGAGTGATGCGGCGCTGGGGCAGTTGCAGCGCCAGCGCGAGCGCTTTGAGCCGCAGGAGGATCCGGCGATGGCGGAGCGTTACTCAGAGTGGAAAAAGGCTCTAGCCCGAACACTCCTCTAACCGCATATGCAAACCAAATGTGGGAGGGGCTTGCCGCCGATGAGCATAGGGATCTACATAACGTTGACTCAACACTGAACGTCCGGCAGATAGGGCTGTTGTGGTGAGCGGGACAAGCCCGCTCACCACAGGGATATTTGTCAGAGTCTGAAAAGTTGTGTAGATACCCATGCCCATCGAGGGTAAGTCGAATCGTCGCACCGCCCCTCCCACATTGAGATCACACCCGCCTTCAAGGCCGCCAGGTCTGCACATCCTTGGCATCCACCGCCTTGGGCAACAACCCCGCCTTGAAGAACGCATCGGCAATCTTCTGCTGCTCACCCAACTGCTCAATCGTCACCGGCTGCACCTGATAACTGCGGTGCGCATTCGCCGCTTCCACCGTGGCTGCATCCAGGTTGCCCCACAGCGGGCCGAGCACTTTTGCCGCGTCCTGCGGGTTGGTTTTTACCCAGTGGCCGGCGTTTTCCAGCTGCGCATACACCACCTTCAATACCTCCGGGTGCGCCTTGGCGTAGGGCGTGCCGGTCAGGTAGTAACGCTTGTAACTGGCCAGCCCGGCACCGTCCGCCAGGGTGCGTGTCGGCAGTTGGCGCTGCACGCTGGTGAGGAAGGGTTCCCAGGTGACCCAGGCGTCCACCTTGTTGTTCTCAAACGCCGCGCGGCCATCGGCCGGCGACAGGTAAGCCGGCTCGATATCCGAGAATGCAAGGCCGGCCTTGGCCAGCGCGGCAATCAACAGATAGTGAGTGCCGGCGGCCTTGGTCACCGCGATCTTCTTGCCCTTCAAATCCGCTAACTGTTGGATCGGCGAGTCCTTGCGTACCACGATGGCCTGGGCCGAAGGCGAGGGCGATTCCTGGGCGAAGTAGGTGAGTTTGGCCTGGGCTGCCTGGGCGAAGATCGGCACGGTGTCGGCCACGTCGGCGCTGATGTCGACGTTGCCGACGTTCAGCGCCTCCAGCAGCGGCAGGCCGCTGGGGAACTCATGCCAGCTCACCTCGATGTTGTCGGCCTTGAGGGCTTTCTCCAGGGTGCCCTGGGTCTTGAGCAGGGTGATCAGCGTGGAGGATTTCTGGTAACCGATGCGCACGGTTTCCTGGGCGTGCGCACTGACGGTAACGGAAAGGGCCAGCAATCCTAATACAGCGGCGAGGGGACGACGAAGGGACATGGTGGGCTCGATCTTCAGCGAAATAGATCCAAGCTTAATGATCTGAAAACCATTCGATAAATACTCTTTCGATCTGAGCTTAGGGCGCTTTCATCCGCTTCCTGCCCATCAGGCATAACCATAGAATTATATGGTTCTTTCATAAAAATCAGTCGTTAATATAATTAAAATTGAATTTTTGACGTTGTCGGCCTTTCTCTGAAGCGGGCTGATCCATTCAATAGGGATACTTCGCATGGCTGCTTTTGACCACCTGACCCGTCGCCGCCTCCTGGGCCTGGCCGGCCTGACCCTGGCCAGCCTGTCGCTGCCGCGCCTGGGCTTTGCCGCTGACGCACATGCCGGCCACAACATCGCCCAGGAGCCCGCCGGCACGGGCGATTTCATCCGCCTCGACGCGCCGCGCAAACTCAAACTGGCGGTCAACCTCAACGCGGTGTGCCTGGCGCCGGTGGTGATCGCCCATGGGCAAGGCTTCTTCAGCAAGCACAACCTGGACGTGGAGTTGGTCAACTTCGGCAACTCCACCGAGGTCTTGCTGGAAGCCATCGCTACCGGCAAGGCCGACGCAGGCGTGGGTATGGCGCTGCGCTGGCTCAAGGCCCTGGAGCAGGGCTTTGACGTGAAGCTCACCGCCGGCACCCATGGCGGTTGCCTGCGGTTGCTCAGTGCCGCCAACGGCGGCGTGAGCAAGCTGGAAGACCTCAAGGGCAAGGCCATAGGCGTCACCGACATGGCCAGCCCGGACCGCAATTTCTTTTCGATCCTGCTGAAAAAACACGGCGTCGACCCGGTGCGCGATGTGGAGTGGCGCCTGTACCCGGCCGACCTGCTCGGCACGGCGCTGGAGCGTGGCGAAGTGCAGGCAGTGAGCGGCAGTGACCCGTTCATGTACCGCCTGATCAAGTCCGGCGTGGCGCGGGAGCTGTCCACCAACCTGGTGGAGGAATACGCCAATCTCAGTTGCTGCGTGGTCGGCGTCACCGGCAAATTGGTCCGCGAAGACAAGCGCGTGGTCGCGGCGCTGACCCAGGCGATCCTCGAAGCCCATGACTATTCCGTGCAGCACCCGGAGGAAGTCGCCAAAGGCTTCCAGGCCTACGCACTGAACACCTCCACCGAAGAAGTCCAGGCGATCCTCCACGACCACACCCACGGCCACCACGCGGTCGGCGCGGCGCTGACCCAGGAGATCACCACCTACGTCACCGACCTGAAAACCGTGGAAGTGATCAGCAAAGGCACCGACCCGATCGCGTTTGCCAAGGAGATCACCGCCGATGTCTTCAACTGACGCAACCGTCCTCAACCCGCCTGTGGCACTCAAGGTCGGGTGGCAAGGCGCGGCGGTGGTGGCGGCCTGGGTGGCCGTTGCGCTGCTGATCAGCTACTGGCCCAACGCGGTGCGCAATTGGCCGATGACCCAAGGCTTGGCCAACCTGTGCGTTGGCGCGGCAGCGTTGTTCATTGTGCTGAGCCTGCTGGGCCGAAGGTTGTCGAAACTCGCGCTGCGCTTGCGCACGGCCGCACCCTGGCTGATCGCCTTGCCGGTGCTGCTGGGCATCTGGGAATTGCTCACCGCCAAGCTTGCGCTGTTGCCGGTGCCGTTCTTTGCACCACCCCAAGCCTTGCTCGCGGTGTATATCGAAGACTACGCACGCCTGGCCGACAGCCTGCTGCATTCGGCACTGCTGCTGGGCTCAGGGGTGGCGCTGGGCGCCGCTACCGGGTTTGTCGCCGGCGTCGCCATTGGCTGGTCCACGCGTATCGGCTACTGGCTGCACCCGGTGCTGCGCATCCTCGGCCCGGTGCCATCGACGGCGTTGTTGCCGCTGTGTTTTTTCCTGTTTCCCAGCAGTTGGAGTGCGAGCGTGTTTTTGATCGCCCTGGCCACCTGGTTTCCGGTCACGGTGCTCACTTGGTCCGGCGTGGCCAGCGTCGATAAGGCCTATTACGACGTGGCGCGCACCCTCGGCGCCCGGCCGGGTTTTCTGATTTTCAAAGTAGCGATTCCCGCCGCGCTGCCCCACGTCTTCGTCGGCCTGTTCATGGGCCTGGGCGCGTCGTTTTCCACCTTGGTGGTGGCGGAAATGATGGGGGTCAAATCCGGCATCGGCTGGTACCTGCAATGGGCCCAGGGCTGGGCCGCCTACGCGAACATGTACGCCGCACTGCTGATCATGGCGCTGGCCTGTTCGGGGTTGATCACCGGGTTGTTCCTGGTGCGTGATCGGTTGCTGGCCTGGCAGAAAGGCGCGATGAAATGGTAGCCCTGGCACACGCGGTATCGGCTTCGGAAGGATTGGCGCTGCGCATAGAAAACCTCAGCCATGGTTTTGCTCTGGACGGCCAGCATTTGCCCGTGTTGGAGCGGGTGTCCCTGGACGTGGCGCCGGGAGAGTTTGTGGCTTTACTCGGGCCTTCGGGGTGCGGCAAGTCCACCTTGCTGCGCCTGGTGGCGGGGCTGGAACCGGCGGACGCCGGACGACTGTTGGCCGATGGCGAACCCATCACCGGGCCGGACCCGAGCCGTGTGGTGGTATTCCAGGACCCGACCCTGTACCCATGGCGCCGGGTGTGGGACAACGTCGCCCTCGGCCTGGAAGCCCAAGGCCTGCTCAAGACCCATTCTGCCAAAGTCGATGAGGCTCTGGACAAGGTCGGCCTCGGCCAGTTCGCCCGCGCCTATCCTCGGCAATTGTCCGGCGGCATGGCCCAGCGGGTGGCGTTGGCCCGTGCACTGGTCAATCAGCCGCGGTTGCTGATCCTCGACGAACCCTTGGGCAAGCTCGACTCCCTGACCCGCATCACCATGCAAAAAGAGCTGATCGACCTGTGGCAGCGCCAGGGCTACACGGCGTTGCTGGTGACCCACGATGTGGAAGAAGCCTTGCTGCTGGCTAACCGGGTGATTGTGTTCAGCGACCGCCCGGCGAAGATCCAGGCACAGTTGAGCGTCGATAGGCCCTATCCACGGCACCGGGACGATCCTTACCTGGTGGACCTGCGGCGGCAGATAATGGGCCTGCTGGG
This sequence comes from Pseudomonas sp. 8 R 14, assembly GCF_900005955.1. Taxonomy (NCBI): domain Bacteria; kingdom Pseudomonadati; phylum Pseudomonadota; class Gammaproteobacteria; order Pseudomonadales; family Pseudomonadaceae; genus Pseudomonas; species Pseudomonas sp. 8 R 14. Next base: position 34,680 of record NZ_CVTH01000035.1, read on the forward strand.
GTTGGGCGAAAACTGGTAGTCAGTGGGCGTCTTTCAGCGCAATGGTTTGGATGGTTGGGCTGAGCACCCCCGCACGGTCCGCCAGGTAACGCGCCGGCGGCTGGCCCACCGCCTTGCGGAACATGGTGATGAAACCGCTGGCGTTTTCATAACCCAGGTCCAGTGCCACCCGCTGCACACTTTCACCCTTGGCCAGCCGTTGCAGGGACAGGATTACATGCAACTGCCGGCGCCAGCGGCCGAAACTCAGGCCCAATTCCTCCAGCAACAGGCGCGTCATGCTGCGCTCGCTCATGCCGATGCGCACGGCCCATTGACCGAGGGTGGCTTTGTCGGTCGGGTCGGCCAGCAGGCTGTTGGCCAGGCGGCGCAAGCGGGCGTCCTGGGGCATGGGCAGGTGCAGGGCTTCGATCGGTGCGGCGGCCAGTTCATCCAGCAAGGTGTTGATCAAGCGGCCTTGGGCGCCGGCCTCGTCATAGAATTGCGGGAAGCTGACGGCCTTGCTGATCAGCTCATGCAGCAACCCGGACACGGCCAGGGTGCAGCATTGCGGCGGCAGGGCGTGGGCGGCGTCGGGGTCGATCAGCAGGCAATACACCTCGGCCTCGCCAGACCCGCGCGCAGCATGGGGCGTACCGCCGGGAATCCATAATGCGCACTGGGGCGGCACGATCCAGATCCCCGCTTCGATTTCACAGTGGATGACCCCGCGCAGGGTGTACATCAACTGGCCCTTGCGGTGGGCGTGCTGGGCATGTTCCCAGGTGTCCGACGTGCTGGTGGCGCCCACGGCCACCACGGCGCGGGGGAACAGGTCGGCGTCCTTGGCCATCAACGGGTCGAGCAGATCAAGACGGTGGTGCTTCATGGCGCGGGTCGCAAGTTGGCCGGATTGCGAAACAGTCTGGCTATTCTGTGCAATGCCGTCCAGGGGCTCGAGCTTTATATTGAGATCCACTCTCATTAAGGAGCTTTGCCATGCGATTCGACAGTACAACGTTCCCTGTGGTGAAAATCGTCTTCGATGCGCCCAGCGAGGGTGGGCCGCAGGATGCTTTCCTGGCTTTTGAAGGACTATTGGCGAGGGAGCAGGCCTTTATGTTGCTGCACGAAAAATCCGTGGATGAAAACAACCATGAGCACTCCCACGAAGAGCGTAAGCAGGCGTCGATCTGGATGAAGAAAAACAAACAGGCGCTGCGCATGTTCGTCAAAGGCATGATCCAAGTTGAGCCCAGTGCCGCTAAACGCCTGGCACTCAAGCCGTTTGCGGTGATGTTCAGCAAGGCCTGGGGCTACCCGTTGCTGGTGGTGGAATCCAAGGACCAGGCCTGGGCACTGGCGCAGGATGTGCTGGATGAGCGGGTGTCGGAGGTGGCGCATTTTTGAAGGGTAAAGTGGAGCAAAAAATGTGCGAGCGGGTCTGGCCGCGGGCCCGCTCCCACATGGGTTGGTGGTATGGCTCAGTCCACGCAGTTCGCTCGGCCCAGCTTGCCTTTCTCCACCGTCGCCGAGCAGCCGAAGTGGCCGTTATCCACTTGGCACGCGCCGGTCACCGGACCGTTGCCGGACTGGGTGGTGACGCTGGTCTGGCAATCGCCTTCACACTGGCTCGAATCGGTACATGCCTTGCCCGCATCCTTGTACGGGGTGATGCATTTCCAGCTCTGCAGCTTGCCGACTTGCTTCATGGTACCGCCGCCTGCCAGGCAGGTGGACGCCGCAGCGTCCTGGGCGGGTGGGGTCGTGGTACAGGCCGATACCAGCAGTACAGCGGCCAGGCCAATCATCAATTTCATGCAAAGTCCTCGTGGAGTAAGCGCAACGGTGCAGTGTACGGGCATATGGACTACTTTGATTGACAAGCGATCCCCACCCGGTAATGACTCATGCGCACGTTATGGAAGCGGTATGTGGCCCTGCTGGAAAACGACCTGAGCACGCAAATTTTCGACAACGTCAAAAACCTGCTGGTGTGCGCGCTGCTGTTTGCGGCGGGCACCAATACCCTCGTGGGGCAGCAGGACCTGTTTATCGGGGTGTTTGCTTCCAGCGTGGCAGGGTGGGGGCTGATCCTTCTGTCGACAGTGCTGATGCTGTTGAACGTCAGCGATGGCATTCGCCGGCTGGCCAAGCTGCGTTATCACCTGGCATTGCAGCTGTTGCTGATCCTGGTTTATCTGGTGGTGGCCGAGCGGGTGGTAGAGATTGTGTGGGGCTTCAGGGCGCATTGAATCGAGGTGTTCACCACGTTCGCGCTAGAATTGCCCGCCCGCGGACCAGGATGCGCACCATGCACACGCTTTATTGTTACGTCGATGGATCTGACAACCAAGCAATCGAACCGGTATTGGCCGACGCCTTTCGCGCATTGGTCAGCGATTGGGCGCAATATTGCGCCGTGTTTGTGAATCACCAGCACGAGCGTACACCCGACCTGGCGCCTGATGATCTGAATGACTGGTTTATCGGGCTCAACCTTCCTTTATCTCGCGTCAGCCAATCTCAAATTGACCAATTGGTCGTGTTTGCCAAAGCCCTGGCTGGCGCAACAGGGCGTGATTTTGTGGTGGGTATTTCGTTGCCGTCGGGGCTTTGCGAGGACCTGGTGTTTCTCGACGCGAACGCTGACGAGACTGAGGGATTACGCTTGTACACACGGTTGGAGGCTGCGCTCCATGGGGCTTGATATTCATCTTGAGGCTGATAAGCGAATGTCCCTGGTCCATCTGGCTGACGCCGTGAACGCGGTGGGCGTTGCTGAACTGGAACAGAATGAACACTCGGTGGTGGCGCACTTTCATTCAGGTCTTTTTCTGAGCGGCTGCTATGAAGTGGATGATCCTGATATTCGGGCGCAAGGCCCGAGCGATCTGGCATTTCCGGTGGCCGTTCGTGGTTATCTGCGCATCAAGGGGCCTGCGCCGGAGGACGCTGATCCATTGGCTGACGTCAGGCACCTGGTTGAGCAACTGACTGCGAGGTGTGAGGCCTGTTTCTTGATATCGTTTCAGTACGAGTCCCTTATGTATTGCCGGGACGAGGAGGGCCTTCACGTTATGTAGTACGCCACCTGGCCTGCGTGTTTCAGGTATCCTCCGCACCCCGCTTTCCACTGATTCAAAGACAGATGACAGGACAAGACATGCAGGCGCTGCTGGAGTCGATCCTCGACGAAGTGCGCCCCCTGATCGGCCTCGGCAAAGTCGCCGACTACATTCCCGCGCTGGCCGATGTACCGGCCAACCAACTGGGCATCGCGGTATACGGCAATGACGGCTCGGCCTACCGCGCCGGTGACGCCGATACGCTGTTCTCGGTGCAGAGCATTTCCAAGGTGTTCAGCCTGGTGCAGGCCATCGACCACGGCGGCGAAACCATCTGGGAACGCCTGGGCCACGAGCCTTCGGGGCAACCGTTCAACTCGTTGGTGCAACTGGAATTCGAACGCGGCCGCCCGCGTAACCCCTTCATCAATGCCGGCGCACTGGTGATTTGCGACATCAACCAATCACGCTTTGCCGTGCCGATCCTGTCGATGCGCGACTTCGTGCGGCGCCTGTCGGGCAACCCGCAGATCCTGGTCAACAGCGTGGTCGCCGACTCCGAAGCCCAGCACGGCGCACGCAACGCCGCCATGGCCTACCTGATGAAGTCCTTCGGCAACTTCCACAACGATGTGGACGCGGTGCTGCACAGCTACTTCAACTACTGCGCCCTGCAGATGAGCTGCCTGGACCTGGCCAAGGCGTTCAGCTTCCTCGCCAACGAGGGCACCAGTGCCCACAGCGGCGAACAGATCCTCACCGCGCGGCAGACCAAGCAAGTCAACTCGATCATGGCTACCAGCGGGCTGTACGACGAGGCGGGCAACTTTGCCTACCGCGTGGGCTTGCCGGGCAAGAGCGGTGTGGGCGGCGGCATTGTCGCGGTGGTGCCGGGGCAATTTACCGTGTGCGTGTGGTCGCCTGAGTTGAACGCGGCGGGGAATTCGCTGGCGGGTATCAAGGCGTTGGAGTTGTTGAGTGAGCGGATTGGGTGGTCGGTGTTTTGAGCTCGTTCCCACGCGCGTGGGAACGATGATCTGGGTGTCATGCCGCTGGATGGGCTTCATCCAATGCTTTGTCTACCAACAGTTGCACACCTTCCAGCATTCGGCAGATACCCAACGCCACATTGCGTTGCGCACCGTCGATTTCAAAGGCCAGGTGAGTGGCGATGTCGGTGATGGAGGATAGATCCTGGGAGGCGTTGACCAGCAGGGTTTCCGCGCCCAGGTCGGGGCGCACGGTGAAGAGTTTATCTGGAGGATTTGGGGTGTCTTTAATCATGGTGGAACTCCGTCGACAAGTGGAGCCGCCAGCGTTCGCGGTCAAACGAAGAGGGTGGCAGCTGTACGCGGGTTGACCGACCGGTTGTCAACGAACCCGGCATACCCGAAAGTATCCCGCGCACAACTGCCGCGACACGATACCTCAGGCACAAAAAAAACGCCTGGGATAGGTGCAGGGCGTAGCAGTTCGTTAACAAGGCCGGACGGTCAAATCCGGTCGCTGAATTGGCAGCGACGGCGCAGAGGTTAGTCAGCCGCGTTCCGAGCGACAACCTGAAACAGTCGTGGGAAAACGCTGAGAGTCTGGGGCGAAGTGCTATCCCTGTGGGAGGGGCTTGCCCCTGATAGCAGTGTGTCAGCCAAGATGCATCAACTGACACGGCCTCATCGGGCATGAGTATCTACACAACTCTTAAAGGCTTATACATAACTCTGTGGTGAGCGGGCTTGCCCCGCGCTGGGCTGCGAAGCAGCCCCAATCCAGGCACCGCGTTTTTTCAGTCATAACCCATTGGCCGGTTTTGGGGCCGCTTCGCAGCCCAGCGCGGGGCAAGCCCGCTCACCACAAAAGCCCCCTCCCACATTTGGATCTTTATTGGTTTGTAATCGCTACCTACCCCAAACAAAAAATGCGCCCCTGAGGGCGCATTTTTTTGTTCGGTCAGCTATCGCCTATCAGGCAATCGCATCCCAGGCCCGATCACCGTTCTCGTCCTTGATGCGAGTCGGCAGGCCCATCACGTCCAGCGCCTTGAGAAACGGCTCAGCCGGCAGTTCCTCGACGTTGGCCATGTGTTTCACATCCCACTCGCCCCGGGCGACCAGCAGCGCTGCGGCTACCGGTGGAACGCCTGCGGTGTAGGAGATGCCCTGGCTGTCCGTCTCGGCAAAGGCTTCTTCGTGGCACGCCACGTTGTAGATGAACATCTCGCGTGGCTGGCCATCCTTGGTGCCTTTGACCAGGTCGCCGATGCAGGTCTTGCCGGTGTAGCCCGGGGCGAGCGAAGACGGGTCGGGCAGCACGGCCTTGACCACTTTCAACGGCACCACTTCCAGGCCTTCGGCGGTGGTGACCGGCTTCTCGGAGAGCAGGCCGAGGTTTTTCAGCACGGTGAACACGTTGATGTAGTGTTCGCCGAAGCTCATCCAGAACCGCACGTTGGGCACGTCGAGGTTTTTCGACAGCGAGTGCACTTCATCGTGGCCGGTGAGGTAGAGGTTCTGCGAACCCACGACCGGCAGGTCGTCGGTGCGTTTGACTTCGAACATGGTGTTGCTGGTCCACTGGCTGTTCTGCCAGCTCCACACCTGCCCGGTGAATTCGCGGAAGTTGATTTCCGGATCGAAATTGGTGGCGAAGTATTTGCCATGGGAGCCGGCATTGACGTCGAGGATGTCGATCGAATCAATGCGGTCGAAATGCTGTTGCTGCGCCAGCGCGGCATACGCGTTGACGACACCCGGGTCGAAGCCCACGCCAAGGATGGCGGTGATGTTCTTCTGTTTGCACTCTTCCAGGTGGTTCCATTCGTAGTTGCCGTACCACGGCGGGGTCTCGCAGACCTTGCCCGGCTCTTCGTGGATGGCGGTGTCGAGGTACGCAACGCCCGTGTCGATGCAGGCACGCAGTACCGACATGTTGAGGAACGCGGAACCCACGTTGATGACGATCTGCGATTCGGTCTCGCGGATCAGGGCCTTGGTCGCTTCCACGTCCAGGGCGTTCAGCGCGAAGGCCTGGATGTCGGCGGGAACCTTGAGGCTACCCTTGGCCTTGACGCTGTCGATGATGGCCTGGCATTTGGAGATGTTGCGCGACGCGATAGCAATACGACCGAGTTCGTCGTTGTGCTGCGCGCACTTGTGGGCCACCACCTTGGCGACACCTCCTGCACCAATGATAAGAACGTTCTTTTTCAATTGCTTTATTTCTCCTATATCCGCCAGCTTACGAAAGGCTGGACAGGTAGTCGTCGTAACCAAATTCACGAACCACTTCGACTGTACCGTCGAGTTGTTTCACTACGATGGACGGCATTTTCAGGCCGTTGAACCAATTTTTCTTGACCATGGTGTAGCCCGCGGTGTCGATGAACGACAGCCGATCGCCGATGGCCAGCGGACGATCAAATTGATACTCGCCGAAGATGTCCCCGGCCAGGCAGGATTTGCCGCACACCATGTAGGTGTGTTCACCCTCGCTCGGCGCCAGCTTGGCGTTGAGGCGATAGATCAACAGGTCCAGCAGGTGGGCTTCGATGGAGCTGTCCACGACGGCGAGGTTTTTGCCGTTGTAGAGGGTGTCGAGCACGGTGACTTCCAGGGAGGCGCTGTTGGTGATCGCCGCTTCGCCGGGTTCCAGGTAGACCTGCACGTCGTACTTCTGCGAGAACGCCTTGAGGCGCTGGCAGAAGGCGTCGATGGCATAGCCTTCACCGGTGAAGTGGATGCCGCCGCCGAGGCTGACCCAGTTGACCTTGTGCAGCAGCGCGCCGAAGCGTTCTTCGATGGTGTTGAGCATCTGGTCAAACAGGTTGAAGTCGCCGTTCTCGCAGTTGTTGTGGAACATGAAGCCGGAGATCTGCTCGATTACGCCTTCGATCTTCACCGGGTCCCATTCGCCCAGGCGGCTGAACGGACGCGCCGGGTCGGCCAGCAGGTAGTCGGAGCTGCTCACCTGCGGGTTGACGCGCAGGCCGCGGGTCTTGCCTTCGCTGCGTTCGGCAAAGCGCTGCAGCTGGCTGATGGAGTTGAAGATGATCTTGTCGCAGTTATCGAGCATCTCTTCGATTTCATCATCGGCCCAGGCCACGCTGTAGGCGTGCGCCTCACCTTCGAACTTCTGGCGACCGAGCTTCAACTCATACAGCGACGACGAGGTAGTGCCGTCCATGTATTCCTGCATCAGGTCGAACACCGACCAGGTGGCAAAGCACTTGAGCGCCAGCAGGGCCTTGGCGCCGGACTGCTCGCGCACGTAAGCAATCTTCTGCATGTTGACCAGAAGCTTCTGTTTATCGATGAGGTAGTACGGCGTTTTGATCATTTTTGAGAGCCTGCGGCGGTGCCTGCCAAAAAAGGACACGCATTGTGCCCGCACTTGGATCGAATCGAAAGGTTAGTGGGCGGATTTTGCACGCCGGTTTTTCAAGCATAGCCCCGGAGTATGACTATCTAAGGATATGCACCGGCCCGGTGTGGGAGGGGGCTTGCTCCCGATAGCGGTGGACCAGCCCGCCAATAGGGTGCCTGACACACCACTATCGGGTTCAAGCCCCCTCCCACATTTTGGCCTATGTGACTTTGTTGCACTGCCATCAAACCGTCATCTCCCCACCACCTTCCTGCCACATTCCGCCGTTACTGTCCTCGCCAATGAGATCGATCTCAAGCGAGTAAACATGACTGACCTGAAAGACGTAGCGCGACTGGCCGGCGTATCCCGCGCGACCGCCGCCCGCACCTTTGCCTCTCCCGACCAGGTGCGCCCGGCGACCCGTGAGCAGGTGTTCGCCGCTGCCCGGGAGTTGGGGTTTCGGCCCAACCTGCTCGGCCGCCAACTGCGCCTGCAAACGACCCAGTTGATCGGCGTGGTGGTGCCCAACCTGCTCAACCCGGTGTTCGCCGAACAGTTCCAGGCCATGGAGCGTGCCGCACGTTTGCGTGGCTACAGCCTGGTGCTGGCGACCACCGACTACAGCAGCGAGCGCGAGTGCATCGTAGTGGAAGAACTGCTGCGCCAGCGCGTCGATGGCCTGGTGCTGACGGTCACCGATGCCGAAAGCAACAGCGTGCTCAGCAGCCTGAATACCGAACGGACGCCGTTCGTGCTGGCCTATCACCAACCGAGCAACCCCAACTACAGCGCCGTGTCGGTGGACAACCGCGCCGGCATGGCCTTGGCCACGCGTTACCTGCTGGAGGCCGGTCATCGACGCATCAGCATGGTCGCCGGCCCCGCCTTGCAGTCCGACCGCGCACGCCTGCGCTATGCCGGTTACTGCGACGCGATGAAGGCATACGGTCTCAAAAGCCGCGCGGTGATCGAAATGCCCGCCCATACCCAGGCTGAATTCGCTGCCATCCAGCCGTACCTCAACGGCCCCGACGCCCCCAGCGCGCTGGTGTGTTCCAACGATTTCCTGGCTATCAGCCTGATCGCCGAGCTGCGCCGCAACGCCTGGAATGTACCTGGGCAACTGTCGGTGATGGGCTTTGACGGCATCGCCCTCGGCACCCAGATGCACCCGACCCTGTGCAGCGTGGTACAGCCCATCGCGCTGCTGGCCAGTACGGTGATTGACCAACTGCTGGCGCAGATCGCCGGCAACGATCCCATTTCCCATTGCCTGCCTTGCCATATCCGGCCGGGCGAAAGTACCCAACCCTTTGAGGAGTCCCTTGATGCGCGCATTCAGTAAAACCCTGGCCACCGTGCTGCTCTGCGGTGTGGCCAGCCTGGCCCAGGCCGCCGACACCGCGATTTGCTACAACTGCCCGCCGGACTGGGCCGACTGGGGCACCCAGCTCAAGGCCATCGCCGCCAGCACCGGTGTGCAGGTGCCGCTGGACAACAAGAACTCCGGCCAGTCCCTGGCGCAACTGGTGGCCGAAAAGGCCGCGCCCGTCGCCGACGTGGTCTACTACGGCGTGACCTTCGGCTTGCAGGCGCAAAAGGCCGGCGTGGTCGAGGGTTATAAGCCCAAGGGCTGGGAACAGATCCCCGCCGGGTTGAAAGACCCCGCCGGCCAGTGGTTTGCGATCCACTCCGGCACCCTGGGCATCATGGTCAACGTCGAGGCATTGGGTGGCCTGCCGGTGCCGCAAAGCTGGGCCGACCTGCTCAAGCCTGAATATAAAGGCATGGTCGGCTACCTGGACCCGTCCAGCGCTTTCGTCGGTTACGTCTCTGCCGTGGCGATCAACCGCGCAATGGGCGGCGACCTGGACAACTTCGCCCCGGCCATCGACTACTTCCAGAAACTGGCGAAAAACGCCCCCATCGTGCCCAAGCAGACCGCCTATGCGCGGGTACTGTCCGGCGAGTTGCCGATCCTGGTGGACTACGACTTCAACGCCTACCGCGCCCGCTACAAGGACAACGCCAACGTCGCCTTCGTGATCCCCAAGGAAGGCAGCATCAGCGTGCCCTATGTGATGAGCCTGGTGGCCAACGCACCGCACCGCGCCAATGGCGAGAAGGTGCTGGACTTCGTATTGTCGGACCAAGGCCAGGCCCTCTGGGCCAAGGCGTACTTGCGCCCGGTACGCCCAGTGAACATGCCGGCCGATGTCGCCGCGCAGTTCCTGCCCGACAGCGATTACGCCCGCGCCGGTGTGGTGGACTATCAGAAAATGGCCGCTGTGCAGGAAGCCTTCGCCGCCCGTTACCTGAACGAGGTCAAGTAAGTGGCTGCATCGGCAAAACAGGCAGCCTGGGCGCTGGCCCCGGCCTTTGCAGTGCTGTTCGCGTTCTGGCTGCTGCCGCTGGCACACTTGATGGTGCTCGGCGCCGATAGCCGCGACAGCCACGGCAGCGGCTATTGGCAGGTGCTCAGCAGCGCGCAGTACCTGGGCAGCCTGGCGCAGACCTGCGTGCTGGCCATCGTGGTGACGTTCACCGCGTTGTTGATCGGTGGCATCAGCGGCGTGTTCCTCGCGCGCCAGCAGTTTTTCGGGCGCTCGGCGTTGGTGGCGTTGCTCACGTTTCCCCTGGCGTTTCCGGGGGTGGTGGTGGGCTTCCTGGTGATCCTGCTGGCCGGGCGCCAGGGGTTGCTGGCGTCCCTGGGCCTGCAATTGGCCGGTGAGCGCTGGATCTTTGCCTACTCGCTGGCCGGGCTGTTTGTCGGCTACCTGTACTTCTCGATTCCGCGGGTGATCCTCACGGTGATGGCCGCGTGCGAAAGCCTCGACCGCAGCCTGGAAGAAGCCGCGCATTCGCTGGGAGCAGGGCACTGGCGGGTGGTCTGCGACGTGATCGTGCCGGGCCTGGCGCCGGCGTTGGCGTCCTGCGGTGCGATCTGCTTCGCCACGTCCATGGGCGCGTTCGGCACCGCGTTCACCTTGGGCACGCGCCTGAATGTAACCCCGGTGGCGATCTACAATGTATTCACCAACTACGCCAATTTTGCCGTCGCCGCCGCGTTGTCGGTGGTGCTCGGCGCGGTGACCTGGGCGGTGCTGTTGCTCACGCGACGCCTGGTGAAAAATGCGGGGACGGTCTTGTGAAACGCTCATCGCTGTTTGTGATGCAACTGCTGTTCACCCTGCTGGTGTGCGCGTTCATGCTGGTGCCGGTGCTGATGTCGTTGCTGGCCGGGTTGACGCGCAATTTCTTCGTCGGCCTGTCCAGCGGCCTGACGTTCGACTGGCTGATCCAGGTATGGCAGGCCTATTCGCCCACCGTATGGCTGTCGTTGCAATTGGCCCTGGCGTGCGCGGTGTGTGTCTGCGTGATCGGCGTGCCGGCGGCCTATGCGCTGGTGCGCATGAACAACCGCTTCAGCCGTGCCTTCGAAGAGCTGATGGTGCTGCCCGTGGCGATGCCGGGGCTGGCCAGTGCGCTGGCGTTGCTGCTCACCTATGGCCAGTTCGGCACTTTTCGCAGCAGCTGGTTGTTCATCCTGGTGGGCCATGTGTTGTTCACCTTGCCGTTCCTGGTACGTCCGGTGATGGCGGTGATGCAACGCCAGCAACTGCCGGTGCTGGAAGAGGCGGCGGCCAGTCTGGGCGCCGGGCCGATCAAGCGCTTTTTCAGCGTGGTGGTGCCCAACTGCCGGGCGGGGATTCTGGCGGGCGTGCTGATGGTGGTGACCTTGTCGTTGGGGGAATTCAACCTGACCTGGATGCTCCACACGCCGATGACCAAGACATTGCCCGTGGGCCTGGCCGACAGCTACGCCTCGGCGCGCCTGGAAATCGCCAGCGCCTATACCCTTATCTTTTTGCTGATGATCGTGCCGCTGCTGATTGCGTTGCAGGCCATCAGCGCTCGTTTGTCCCGTGGAGAGCGTCGATGACCGCTATCACTATCCGCCTGCAAGGCTGTCGCAAGGCATTCGCCGACGGCACCGTGGCTGTGCATGACCTGAACCTGACCGTCGAAGGCGGTGAGACCCTGGCGATCCTCGGCCCGTCCGGCTGCGGCAAGACCACCACCTTGCGCCTGATTGCCGGCCTGGAACGCCCGGATGTGGGCCAGGTTTTTTTCGGCACCGACGACGTCACCCGCCTGCCCATCGAGCGCCGCGACGTGGGCATGGTGTTCCAGAACTACGCGCTGTTTCCCAACCTCGATGTGGCCGGCAATATCATCTACGGCTTGAAGATTCGCGGCATGGCGCCGCTTGCGCGGAACAAGCGCTGTGAGGAACTGCTGGAGTTGGTCGGCCTGCAACAGCATGGCAAGCGCAGCATCCACGAATTGTCCGGTGGCCAACGTCAACGGGTGGCCCTGGCCCGTGCCCTGGCGCCGCGCCCTAAAGTGCTGTTGCTGGATGAACCGCTGGCCGCCCTGGATGCGCAATTGCGTGAGCGCCTGCGCAGCGAGCTGAATGAACTGCTGCGCGGCCTCGGTATCACCTCGGTATTTGTCACCCACGACCAGGGCGAAGCCATGGCCCTGGGCGATCGTATCCTGGTGATGGAGCACGGCCGCGTCGCGCAACTGGCCAGCCCACGGGAGATCTACCAAAAGCCGGCGAATGCCTTCGTCGCCGGTTTTGTCGGCAACCTCAATGCCTTTGCCGTCACCTCGCGAACAGCCCATGGCCTGAAAGTCTGCGGCGGCGAGTTGCCGTGGCAGGCCGTCGACGTGCCCAACACGGTGTACTGCCGCCCCGAACACTTGCGGGTGATGGAGAGCGAAGGGCACTTGCACGGCCATCTATTGGCGCAGTTTTTCCAGGGCGCGCAAAGCCGCCTGTTGGTGGACGTGGGCGGCCCGCAACCGCTGCTGGTGGACTGCAGCGATAACCACCTGTACGCCGTCGGCGCGCCGATTGCCCTGGCGATTGCGCCGCACATGTTGTTCACCCTGAATGCGTGAGAGTTTGCTTGTGAATCGTCCGTTTCTTGTTGCGCAAATCAGCGACCTGCACCTTAAAGCCGGCCAGCGCCTGACGTATGGGGTGGTCGATACCCTGGGCGCGCTGCGCCGTGCCGTCGACCATTTGAACGCCAGCCACCCACGGCCCGATATCGTGGTGGTCAGCGGTGACCTGGTGGACTTCGGCCGCGCCGATGAATACGCCGTGCTGCACCCCGAACTCGCGCGCCTGCACATGCCGTGCTATCTGGTGCCCGGCAACCACGACACACGCGGTCCGTTGCTCGAGGCATTCCGTGATCACGCCTATTTGCCGTTGTCGGCAGAGGGCCCGTTGGACTGGGTGGTGGACGAGCATCCGCTGCGTTTGATCGGCCTGGACTCGACTATCCCGGGTGGGCACGGCGGCCAGCTACTGGACAGCCAATTGCACTGGTTGGACGCGCAACTGGCACGCCGCCCGGACGTGCCGACGTTGCTGATCCTGCACCATCCACCGTTTATCAGCGGCATCGGCCATATGGACCGCGAACCCTTTATCAACGCTGCGGCGCTGGAAGCAGTTGTGTCTCGCCACCCGCAAGTGGAACGCCTGCTGTGCGGGCACCTGCACCGACCGATGCAACGACGCTTTGGCGGCAGCTTGAGTTGTGTGTGCCCCGGTACTTCCCATCAGATTGTGCTGGACCTGCAGGACGCCGCGCCCGCGCATTTCAATCTGGAGCCGGCGGGGTATCTGTTGCATCGCTGGGATGCGCAACAGGGCCTGATCAGCCACAACGGCGTGTTCGGGGATTACCCGGGGCCGTACCCGTTTTATGACGCTCATGGATTGATTGACTGAGGCTTACGGAGGTTTCACTTCACTCAACTCGCTAACAACTAAGCAACTGAATAACCGTTAACGCCGCGGCCAACTTCACATTTGGCCGACGGCATCCTGCTGCCCATTTTTTGCGCCCGGAACCTGGGTTCCGCGCCGGAGTTCGTCCTGATGAAAGCCACGTTGAATGTATTAAGTGTATTGACCGGCGGCCTGGGCATTGCCCTGAGCCCCTTGGCGTCTGCTGACTTTTTGAGCGACAGCAAAGCCAACTTGAGCATGCGTAACTTCTACTTCAATAACGACAACCGCGACGGCACGGCGGCACCGTCGAAGACCGAAGAGTGGGGCCAGGCCTTTATCCTCAACTACCAGTCGGGCTTCACCGACGGCACCGTCGGTTTTGGCCTGGACGCCATCGGCATGCTCGGCGTGACCCTCGACAGCAGCGCCGCGCGCCATGTCGGCAGCTCGATGATCCCCACCGAAGACGGCAAGGCCACGGATAACTGGGCCCGTGGTGGCGCGACGGCCAAGGCGCGCTTTGCCAAGACCGAAGCGCGCTACGGCTACCTGCGCCCGAACCTGCCGATCCTGGTGAGCAACGACGGCCGCCTGTTGCCGCAGTCGTTCGAAGGCGGGCAGGTCACCAGCAAGGACATCGACAACCTGACCCTGGTCGGCGGCCAGCTTGAGCACACCACCGGTCGCGGCTCCAGCGACCGCAGCGGCCTGGCAGCGGCGGGCGGTACCCGGGAAAGCAATAAATTCACCTACGCCGGTGCGGACTATCAACTGACCAAGGACCTGATGGTCCAGTACTACTACGCCAACCTCGAAGACTATTACCAACAACATTTCGCCGGGTTGATCCACGTATTGCCGCTGGGCGAATACGGCTCATTGAAAACCGACCTGCGCTACTTCAAGACCAGTTCCGACGGCAAAAACAGCAGCGCCGCCGGACGTGCCGAAGGCTACAAATTGGGCGGCTTCACCAAGAACGGCAACGGTGAAATCGACAACAACACCTGGAGCGCCGCGTTCATCTACTCCCTCGGCCCGCACGCGATCACCGCCGGCTACCAGCAAGTCTCGGACGACAGCAACTTCGCCCAACTCAACCAGGGCGGCCTGGTGAACAAAGGCGAGGGCGGTGCCAGCCTGTACCTCTACACCGACCGTACCGTGCAGACCTTCATCCAGGCCGGCGAACGCACCGGCTTTGCCCAGTACGCCTACGACTTCGCGTCGCTGGGTGTACCCGGCCTGAAGGCCTCGGTGATGTACCTCAAGGGCGAGCACATCCTCACCACCAGCGGCAACGACGCCAGCGAGTGGGAGCGGGACATCTCGTTGGATTACGTGGTGCAGAGCGGCACGTTCAAGAACGTCGGCTTCGGCTGGCGTAACGGCGTGTCACGCAGTGAAGTGGCGCGGGACCAGGACCAGAATCGGGTGTTTGTGAGTTATTCGATTCCGTTGATGTAGTACCGCTGAGCCCCTCATCTTTGTAGGAGCGAGCTTGCTCGCGAAAAACGTCAACGATAACGCGCCTGTTCAGAATGCCAGCGGTGTCCTTGGGTTCTTCGCGAGCAAGCTCGCTCCTACAGGGGGGCTTGCTCACGCCACCCGATTCCTGCCCGCGCCCTTGGCCTCATACAAGCGCATGTCCGCGCGCTTGAGCAATGCCAGGGAGTCGCGGTCAGAAGGCTCGGCCACGCCCACGCCGATACTCACGGTCAGGCGACCCACGCTTGGGAACACTGCCGCTTCGACAGCCACACGGATCTTTTCGGCGACCACGTCAGGGCTGTCCGGCGCTTCGACTTCCGGCAGCAGCACGGCGAATTCTTCTCCGCCATAACGGGCAACGAAGTCGGTGGCGCGCGTGGTGTTTTCTATCAGGGCTGCCAGTTGGCACAGCACATCGTCACCGATGGCATGGCCGTAGGTATCGTTGACGCGCTTGAAATAGTCGGCGTCGATCAGCAGCAGGGCGAAGGTGCGGCCGGTACGTTGGAACAGCAGGCTGTTCTCGGCGAGTTTTTCGTCGAAGCGGCGCCGGTTGAACACGCCGGTGAGGGCGTCGTGGGTGGCCAGCTTGAGCAGGTCGGCGTTGGCCTGGGTGAGGTCGGCGGTGCGTTGCGCCACGGTGGCTTCCAGGGAGGCGTTGGCGTCTTGCAGTTCACGTTCCTTGGCGAGCAGCGATTGCGTCATGCCGGTGAGCGATTGTCCCAGTTGGGCAATCTCCAGCACCGGGTGTTCCTGGGGGAAGACCGCGCCGGGCTGATGGTCCTGCACCTGTTTGGCGGACTTTGCCAGGCGCTCGATGGGACGGCTGAGGGAGGAGGCGAGGTAATACGCGGCCACTACAAAAGTGATCGCCGCGAGCAGGCCGAGCACGAGCAATTTGTACAGCAGGCTGCGCGCCGGTTGCAGGGCTACGTCCAACGGCTGGCGCACCATGATGTACCAGTTCATCCTGGCGTTGGACGGGCTTGGCACGGCGACGGAGGCCGTGACGTAGCCGTTGCCGGAGAACCAGCCGGCCGACGTGAGCAGCTTGTCTGAGGGTATCTGTTCACCCGCGAGGGCTTCGGGGTAAAGCACCTTGCCATCGAAGTCGACAATCAAGGCCTCGATATCGGGGAGGGCGTCTTTTTGCGTTACGGCGGAATCGACGATCTGCGTCACCCAGCGCCAGTGGGCATGGGCGCCCAGTACGCCAATCGTCTCGCCACGGGCATTGCGAATCGGCGCGGCAAAGTCGATAAAGCGCAGCGGCTCGCCATTCGCCGCGCCCGGCAGCAGTTTGGCCAGCAGCACTGCCTCGTGGGGATCGCCGGTGTACTCACCGCGCAGGCCGGCCTGGAACCAGGGGCGCTGCTGCACCGATTGATTGACCAGCAGCCCGTTGACGGCCTGGCGCACACGCCCGTCGGCGTCGGCAACCCCCATCCACGCGTACTCGGCGCGCGATTGGGTGCGCAGTTCCATCAAGGCCAGGATGTCCGGCGCATCCAGGTCGCCACGGCGAAACAGCGGGGCCTTGCTGAGCAACGCCACTTCCAGCTGCCGTTCGCGCAGTTGCACGGCCAGCAGCGCCGCCGTCGAGCGCGCAGTGCTCAACAGCGTATTGGCGCTGGCCTGTTTCATCTGCTCGGTGGCGATGTGCCCCACGTAGAAACCCACACTCAACAAGATGAGCAGCGACAACCCGGCAAACCATAGGGTGAGGTGACTACGCAGGCTGGCTTTGATCATGAGTGCTCATTTGAATGTTTGTTTGGGGCCATGGTAGGCCTAATAGATAGGTCGCGACCAGCGGTGGGTGATCTGCAGTGGAGTGCTATTCATTGCAGCCGCTCATTCCCTGGAATTTGCGCGCATTGGACGCAATCAGTGAAACTGAAGCAGACGCGGGAAGTGCTCTGGAAGGGCGAACTCGGCGAAGCCGGCATGTGTGCCGTTGCTCGTAAACTTTCGTCATAGAGTCTGAGGAACGAATAACGCTGAAGTACGACGTACCGGGAATACGTCACAGCCGAGGACACTACGTTGAACGTTAATCCGAATGCCTACTCAAGTGCTTTTATACCACCCCATCAGCCCAGCGACAGCGTCGACCAAGCCAACAGTAAAGCTGCATCTGTACTTTCCAGAGGAAAGCGAGGGGTCGCTACTCAAGATGGACTGTGGCCGCAACATTCAACTCTAAAAATTTCCATGGCGGGCATGACCGATGAGCAAAAGAAATTCACAAGAGAC
Source organism: Pseudomonas sp. 8 R 14 (assembly GCF_900005955.1). Taxonomy (NCBI): domain Bacteria; kingdom Pseudomonadati; phylum Pseudomonadota; class Gammaproteobacteria; order Pseudomonadales; family Pseudomonadaceae; genus Pseudomonas; species Pseudomonas sp. 8 R 14. The sequence continues at coordinate 51,654 of NZ_CVTH01000035.1, forward strand.
AACATCAATAAGTGGGCGCCTCACGTTAACTTGAAGTTCGACTTCACTGACAAGCCCGGTGGGGATATCAGAATTGAAGGGGGGGACGGCAATTGGTCAGGGTTGGGCACTGAATCGAAACGTCAAGACGCCGATAAACCAACCATGCTCATCAACTTCAAGAACGGGATGAATTCAGGGAGTGCAGCCACGATATTGCATGAGTTTGGCCATGCCCTAGGGCTGCATCATGAACACCAACATCCGGAAAACACCTTGGATTTGAACATTTCGCAGATTTACCCAGCGCTGGCCAGCCAAGCTGATCGAGAAGGGGTTGACTACAATATGAAAAAAATAACTGAAGGTGTCGTCAGTGCCCCCTACGATCAAAAATCCATTATGCATTACGGTTTTGCTGCCAATTGGCTCAACGACGGCAAAGCCATCGAGGGAAATAGCGAACTCTCAAAGGGTGATATCAGTTTTATACGTTCACTCTATCCTCCCAAGATAAGAAAGCCCGTCTCCTCCCCATGGTGGGACTACCGTGGCCTTTACAAGCGTTCTTGAGATGCTCCAGCGGCACAGGGCGGTGGCTGTTGAGGTGCTGCTGGTGAATATGAATAAAACTCTTGCTCATCAGTAGTAAAATGAGTTTGTCTCATTATGCTGTGCTGTCGACAATAGCTCCCATCCCAACCGCTTGGAGTTTTTTGTCATGGCAGTCGCTCATTCCCTCGGATTTCCGCGCATTGGACGCGATCGTGAACTGAAAAAAGCGCAGGAAGCGTTCTGGAAGGGCGAACTCGACGAAGCCGGCCTGCGGGCCGTCGGCCGTGAACTGCGCAAGGCCCACTGGGATCTGCAGAAACAGGCCGGTATCGAGTTGCTGCCCGCCGGTGATTTCGCCTGGTACGACCAGGTGCTGACCCACTCGCTGATGTTCGGTGTGATCCCCGAGCGTTTCCGTCCCGCCGACGGCAACGCCACCCTGCACACGTTGTTCGGCATGGCCCGGGGTGTCAGCGACAGCTGCTGCGGCGGTGCCCACGCCCAGGAAATGACCAAGTGGTTCGATACCAACTACCACTACCTGGTGCCTGAATTCAGCGTCGACCAGCAATTTCACCTGGGTTGGGAGCAGTTGTTCGAAGAGGTGCAGGAAGCCCTCGACCTGGGCCACACCGTCAAGCCGGTGGTGATCGGCCCGCTGACCTACCTGTGGCTGGGCAAGGCCAAGGGGGGGGATTTCGACAAGCTCGACCTGCTTGAGCGCCTGCTGCCGTTGTACGGCCAGATCTTCCAGCGCCTGGCCGACCTCGGCGTGGAATGGGTGCAGATCGACGAGCCGATCCTGGTCCTCGACCTGCCGCAGGAATGGAAGAACGCGTTCGAGCGTGCCTACAACCTGATCCAGCGCGACCCGCTGAAAAAGCTGGTGGCGACCTACTTCGGTGGCCTGGAAGAGAACCTCGGCCTGGCCGCGAACCTGCCGGTGGATGGCCTGCACATCGACCTGGTGCGTGCGCCGGAGCAGTATCCGACCATCCTCGACCGCCTGCCGGCTTATAAAGTGCTGTCCCTGGGCGTGGTCAACGGCCGTAACGTCTGGCGTTGCGACCTGGAAAACGCCCTGGCCATCTTGCAGCACGCCCATGAAAAACTCGGTGATCGCCTGTGGGTGGCGCCATCCTGCTCGCTGCTGCACAGCCCGGTGGACCTGGGCCGTGAAGACCAGTTGGATGCCGAGCTGAAAAGCTGGCTGGCATTCGCCGTGCAAAAATGCGCTGAAGTGGCGGTGCTGGCGCAAGCGGTTAACCAGCCTGAAGCGCCCAACGTCCTTGCTGCCCTGGCCGAAAGCCGCGCGGTGCAGGCGGCCCGCGCGGCCTCGCCGCGTATCCACAAGCCTGCGGTACAGGCGCGGGTGGCGGCGATTACCCGCCAGGACAGCCAGCGCCAGTCGCCGTTTACCCAGCGTATCGAGAAACAACGTGCGGGCCTGAACCTGCCGCTGTTCCCGACCACCACCATCGGTTCGTTCCCGCAGACCGCGTCGATCCGCCTGGCGCGGCAGTCCTGCAAACAGGGCAAGTTGAGCCAGGCCGAATACGTCGAAGCCATGCACAGCGAGATTCGTCACGCCGTCGAGGTGCAGGAAAACCTCGGTCTGGATGTGCTGGTGCACGGGGAAGCCGAGCGCAACGACATGGTCGAGTACTTCGCCGAGCAGTTGGACGGCTATGTGTTCACCCGCTTCGGCTGGGTGCAGAGCTACGGTTCGCGTTGCGTGAAGCCGGCAGTGATCTTCGGCGACCTGAGCCGCCCGAAGGCGATGACGGTGGAGTGGATCCGCTACGCCCAAGGCCTCACCCGCAAGGTGATGAAGGGCATGCTGACGGGACCTGTGACCATGCTGATGTGGTCGTTCCCCCGCGAAGACGTGAGCCGCGAAGTGCAGGCGCGCCAATTGGCCCTGGCGATTCGCGACGAAGTGGTCGACCTGGAGGCCGCCGGCATCAAGATCGTACAGATTGACGAAGCCGCGTTCCGCGAAGGCCTGCCGTTGCGCCAGGCGCAGTGGCAAGGCTACCTGGACTGGGCCACCGAAGTGTTCCGCCTGTGCGCCTCGGGCGTGCGCGATGAAACCCAGATCCACACGCACATGTGCTACAGCGAGTTCAACGATGTGATCGAGTCCATCGCGGCCATGGATGCCGACGTGATCACCATCGAGACGTCACGCTCGGACATGGAGCTGCTGGATGCGTTCGAAGCTTTCGCGTACCCCAATGACATTGGCCCAGGCGTCTACGACATCCACTCGCCACGGGTGCCGGATGCCTCGGAAATGGCCAACCTGTTGCGCAAGGCGGCGAAACGGATTCCTGCCGAGCGCCTGTGGGTGAACCCGGATTGCGGGTTGAAGACGCGGGGGTGGCCGGAGACGGAGGCGGCGTTGATTCATATGGTCACTGCAGCTCGCCAGCTACGCGCTGAGTTGGCTTGATATCGTAAAAAATGTGGGAGGGGGCTTGCTGTGGTGAGCGGGCTTGCCCCGCGCTGGGCCGCGCAGCAGCCCCAGTAAAGCAGAATGCGGTATATCAGAAACTCCATAGCGGCTGTTTTGGGGCCGCTACGCGGCCCAACGCGGGACAAGCCCGCTCGCCACAGGGGGAACTCGCCAGTCTCTGAAAGTTGTGTAGATACCTATGCCACGATGAGTATGGGCGAGCTCCCACATTTGGATCTGTGTCAGATTAGAGGTATTTGAGCCAGGCCAGGTCGCGCCGCCGCGCCTTGAGCCCGGCGAACCAGCGCACCGGCGGGTAGAGCGCCAAGGGTAATACTAGCGCCATCAGCCACACCGCGCCCATGCTGTCGAAGCCAAAGTAGTTGCCCTGGTTCAGGCCAAGCAGCGCGACACAGGCGACATACAGCACTTTCAGCACATAAAGGTGCAACAGGTAAAAGAACATCGGCACGGATCCAAACACCGCCAACACGCCGATCCAGCGTCGATGCCCCGCGCGTTCAAACGCCAGCAACAGTAACAGTCCAATGCCCAGGGTCAACGCCAGGAACAGCAGCGAAGGCGGGTACTTGGTGACGTTGAAAAAGCTCATCAGCGTCTGCACGCCGTTGTCATACGCCTGCCAGGGTTTCTCGCCGTAGCCATTGAGCCCACGCAACAGCACAAACCCCAGCAACGCACCCAAGCCGCCGAGCAGCAAATACCGCTGGCGCACGGCAGGCCGCGTGGCATTGGCAAACCACGGTCCCAGGCCGTAACCCAGGGCAATCACGCCGATCCACGGCAGTACCGGGTAGGTCGTGCGCAGGCGCAGGGTGTCGGACACGTCAATCCAACTGCGTTCATGCAGGATCGTCCACGGAATATGCAGCGCCGAGCCTGGGTCGAAGTGCAGGCCATCCAGCAGGTTGTGCCCGCCGATGATCACCAGCGCCAGCACGATCAACAGCGGGCGCGGCAACCACACCAGCGCGGCGAGGGCGAGCATGCTGATGCCAATCGCCCAGATCACCTGCAGATAGATCACGCTGGGCGGCAACTGGAAGGTCCAGGCGAAGTTGACCAGGGTGAACTCCAGCACCACCAGGAACAACCCGCGCTTGAACAGGAACGCCGACACATCGCGGCGGCCCTGGTATTTCTGGCCGTATAAAAACGCGGATAAGCCCGTGAGCAACACAAACACCGGCGCGCACAGGTGGGCGAGGGTGCGGCTGATAAACAACGCGGGCTCGGTGCTGTCGATGCTCATCGGGTCGCTGACCTGGCGATGCAGCAGGAAGGTCTCGCGTACGTGGTCGAGCAGCATGAACAGGATCACCAGGCCGCGCAGGGCGTCGATGGAGAGCAGGCGTTGGCGCAGGGGAACGGCATCGGTCATGGGCGGGATCACAGGGCAGGGCGGAAAATTGGCGTTATCCTATAACATTAATCGACGCGTTGCCCTCCATTGATCCCGCTTCTGATACCTTCAGTAAACCCATACCCGGAGCCCCTGAGCATGAGCACCCCTCAAACCGTCATCGACTTCTGGCAGCACGCCGGCCCCAAGCGCTGGTTCGCCAAGGACGATGGGTTCGACGCCACCTTCCGCGACACCTTCCACGCCACCCACCTGCAGGCCGCCCGGCGCGAGCTGGAAAGCTGGCTGGATTCAGCCGAAGGCGCCTTGGCCTTGCTGATCCTGCTCGACCAATACCCACGCAACGCCTTTCGCGGCACCGCGCACATGTTTGCCACCGACCCGCTCGCGCGTCTGTATGCCGCGCGCATGGTGGACGCCGGGCTCGACCAGCAGGTGGAGCCGGCATTGCGCGCGTTCTGTTATTTGCCGTTCGAACACTCGGAAGACCCAAGGGATCAGCAACGCTCCCTGGCCCTCAACCAGCCACTGGACGCCAACACTTACCGCTGGGCCAAGGAACACGCGCAGATCATCGAGCGCTTCGGGCGTTTTCCCCATCGCAATGCGGTGCTGGCCAGGGTCACCACGGATGAAGAGCGCGCCTTTCTGGACAAGGGCGGGTTTGCCGGTTAACCCGCTATTCCGCCCGGGAATGCCCCCATAAAAACCGCGCATTGTCTTTCTCGGCGCGCATCTCGTAGCGTAGGGCTTCACCCAAGGAGCCCCGTTATGAACCAGCCCCCGTTGCGCCTCTACGTTGATTCGCTCTACACCAGCCCGTACGCGATGTCGGTGTTCGTCACCCTGCGGGAAAAAGGCCTGGCCTTCGACCTGGTCACCCTGGACCTGGACACCGCGCAAAACCAGACAGCCGACTTTGCCCAGCTATCCGTGACCCAGCGCGTGCCGACCCTGGTGGAAGGCGATTTTGCCTTGTCGGAATCCTCCGCGATTACCGAATACCTGGACCAGGCCTACCCCGAGACAGCCGTGTACCCGGCCGATCCCAAACAGCGGGCGAGGGCACGACAGGTGCAGGCGTGGTTGCGCAGTGATTTGCTGCCGATTCGCCAGGAGCGTTCGACCCTGGTGGTGTTTTATGGGCAGAAAATGCCGCCGTTGTCAGCCGACGCCCAAGGGGCAGCCCGGCGCTTGATCAGTGCGGCGCAGGTGCTGTTGGCGGGCAACCCTTCGTACTTGTTCGGTGAGTGGTGCATTGCTGACGTGGACCTGGCGGTGATGCTCAATCGCCTGATTCTCAACGGCGACAGCGTACCTGCCGAGTTGGTGGCTTATGCGCAGCGCCAGTGGCGCCGGCCGTCCGTGCAGGCGTGGGTCAACCTGCAACGTCCTGCGCTGTAGCGCTGGTCGTCATTTGCATGACGCGCCGGTCCAGGTCTTCCCAATCGGCCATGCCCAGCACCCGCGTGGTGTTCAAGCCACGCAGGTAGCCGCGCAACTGCTGGGCACTGGCGTGCACCTGGTCGGCCTCCGACGCCTCATCCAGCAGTACCTGTTCATACTCGACCAGGTAATCGGCGACCCGCTCGCGAAACTCCGGCAAGACGGCTTCGCGGATGCGGTCGAAGGTTTTCTGGTGAGGCTTCATGGCGTGGTCCTTATAGGTTTTATGTGAGCACTATCGGTTCAGATAATAGTCACCATCATGCAACGCAAGTTCTGTTTTTTCAGGAAAAGCGCAAAATCGTCTGCATCGAGACGCTGTTCAAGGAAATGCGCGATGAGGACGTTGATTCAGCTGGGTTTAATGATGCTGATGCTGGGCACTGTGATCGTCAACAACGCAGCGATCGCTGATGAATTGCGTGCAGGCCATTTGCTACCTATCGTCGGTAGCGTAGACTCCCTGCAGCATGCGCAATCGGTGGGGGTGTTGTTAAGCGATAACACCCGCGACAACCTCAGCTACCTTGAACGCTACCACGACATGGCCTTGAACGGCGCCAGGGATGCCCTTGACGCAGGTATCCGCGAGGCGTTCGTCAACAGCTCCGACCCGGAACTGGCCATTGATTGGTTGATGAGCTCGCTGCAGGGAACCTTTTTGTCGGTGACGGTCTACGACAACCTGGATGCCCTGGTGCAGGCTCGCCCCGATGTGGTGGTGATGCTCGATACCCATAACCAATTGCTGACCCAGCGCAACGATCAGGTCGAAGCGCGTTTTATCGCACGGTTTTATGACGCGAACCTGCAATACATCGCCAAGGCCGAAGGCTCGGTGCACAGGCAGGTGCCCTCGGTGTGGGTGCACGACAAGGCCGCACCGGAGATTGCCGCGCGGATCGAACAGCAGCGGGATGTGCAGCTCGATGCGTTGAAGCAGTTCGATGCCTCGCTCAAGGCGCTGGTTCGCGCGGGTTGATGTGAACCTTTATTTTTAGACTCAGGATTTTTTCATGCGCTCTTTTTTCGTACCGGTCGCGGCCCTGTTGCTGGCCGGTTGTGTTTCCGCTCCCAATAATCCGACCTTGACCCTGCAAACCGGCAAGAGCCCGGATGACTATGTGCAATGCCTGCTTCCCAAGCTGGAAAAGCACGGCATCACGTCGACGGTGACCCAGAACTCGCGCCACGCCAAGCTGGTGTTGACCAGCAAGATTGCCGCCGATGACGTGCTGGAGGTCTACAAGGCGGGGGACGGCGGCAAGGTGTTTTTGTATGAGCGCAAGCCGCTGGCGTCGACCATTACGCCGTCGCGGCTTGAACAGGTGGCGCAGGACTGCAGATAACCGATGTGGGAGGGGGCAAGCCCGCTCACCACAGCGGTTCGATCCTGCTGCTGGCGGTGGTCATCGACCGCATGAAACAACGCTGATGGTGGTAAACAAGCCCGTCGTAGTGAGCGGGCTTGCCCCGCGCTGGGGCGCGAAGCGGCCCCAATACAGTCACTGCATTCTTCCAGGCTGAACCGGGTTGCGGGTTTTAGGGCCGCTTCGCGCCCCAACGCGGGCAAGCCCGCTCACCACAGTTACAGTGTTCCTCCTTAACTGACTGGCATTGGGGCAAGCCCCCTCCCACATTTGAATCTGCATAAGGCCTAAGGTCTGGCTTCATTGCTGAAGCTGTTAACCGTTTTCACCAGCCCTTGAGCCGCCAGCGCCACCAACTCCCCACCTTTCTCCACCGTCGCCAGCGCCGGGTCCGAGCCCATGCGCCCGTCGGGGAAGCGGGCGCGGAAGTCCAGGGCTTCACGGATCGGCCCGGTGTTGGCGATCTGCGGGGAGTAGTCGGCCGACTTGATCGCGTCCGGGTACGCCCACTGCGTCACCGCGATTTCCGAAGGCGTCGCATGGCTGCCATGGCCCACCGGGAATTGGCGGTGCGCCAGGTCAGTGACGCCTTCCAAGTCCCACCAGTTCACCAGTTTCAACGCAAACCCGGCAGGGCGACGGCCGAAGCTCGCCTCGGCGTACAGCTCGGAAAACGCCGCTTCAATCGTGGCGATATTGCCGCCGTGACCGTTCAGGAACAGGATCTTGTCGAAACCATGCCCGGCCAGCGAGCGCACCCAGTCGCCAATCGCAGCGATAAAGGTGGAAGGGCGCAGGGAAATGGTGCCAGGGAAACCCAGGTGGTGCTGGGCCATGCCGATATTGAAGGTCGGGCCGATGAGGATGTCGGCGTTCTTTTGCGCCTCATGGGCGATGATTTCCGGGCACATCCAGTCGGTACCCAGCAGGCCGGTGGGGCCGTGTTGTTCGTTGGAGCCGATGGGGATCACCACCGTGCGGCTGCGTTCCAGGAACTGCCCGATCTCGATCCAGGTCGATTGATGTAGAAGCATGCGAAGCTCTCTTTTATCTGTGGGGACAGGCTAACCGCCACGGATTGTACGACTACTCGCCACCTGCTGGGGTTTGCAATTGAGGTACGTCGAGGACTTCAACCAACGTTGGTCGGGGTACCACGAAAACATGAACTGCCCATCCTTGAGCTTGTCCACCACCTGGCGTGCCACCTGCGGACGCACGGCCGGGCAACCCTGGCTGCGGCCGATGCGGCCTTCGCGCTTGCTCCACAAGGGGCTGACGTAGTCGGCGGCGTGAATCACGATGGCGCGGTCGCGGGCCTGGTCATTGAACCCCGGCTCCAGGCCGTCCATGCGCAGCGAGTAGCCATGGGTGCCGAGGTAGCTTTCCTGGGTGCGGAACAGGCCCAGGCTGGATTGATGGCTGCCTTCCAGGTTGGAGAATTGGGTGGCGAAGTTTTCCCCGGACTTTGCGCCGTGGGCCACCAGGTCGCGCAGCACCAGGGTTTTCTTGCGCAGGTCGAAGATCCACAGCCGACGGGCGGTTGAAGGTTGGGAATAGTCAATCACGGCCAGGCGCTCGGAGCGTTCCTCGCCATTATTGACGGCGCATTGCACGGCGTTCAGGGCGCTTTTCAGTACCGTGGGATTGAGTTCTGGAGCCGAGCGCGCCAGGCTGCTATACAAGGAAGGAGGGTTGCCATTGGCGGCGAGCGTAATATTGCTCAGTAAAGCCAGGCCCACGGTGACCAAACCGAGGCGGCACATAAAAGTCAGCATCTACAGTACATCCCCCCACTGTGGATTGGAGCAAAGCTATTGTTCAAAAAACACGCATGTTACTTGAGCATTTGCCTGCTCGTTGCACCATTGGTCGCCACAGCCGACGTGCTGCCGGTCGAGCCATTGCCGGTCACCACGCCGGCGCCGGTCGAACTGGCCCCGCTGCAACAGGCACTGGCGCAACTGCCGGGTGTCTGCCCCGGCCTTGCCGCGCAGATAGACGCCGCCGCCCAATTGCGCCTGCAAGCGTTCTACCAGCAGCAGGGGAATGGGCCGCTGTGGTCCGCCAACGATCGCCGCGAGGCACTGCACGCCCAATTGCAGCTGCTCGCCGATGACGGGCTGGACCCCACCCACTATAGTCTGCCTGCGGCGGATGCCACGGCCAATGTGCTGTGCAGCGACATCGACATCAGCCAGCACTACCTGCAAGCCCTGCAGGATCTGCATTACGGGCGCCTGCAGCAATCGCGCTTCGAACCGCTGTGGCATTCGCAGCCGCCCACCCGCGACCCCGACACCGAAGTGCTGGCCCTCGCTGCCCTCGGCCTGCAAAACATGGCGCAAGCCTTTGACCAGGCGCGCCCCAGCGCCGACCTGTACCGCAGCCTGCGCAACGCCTATTCCACGGTCCGCCTGCAACCCTTGCCCCATTGGGATCCGGTCGGCAGCGGCCCGTTATTGCGTCCCGGCATGGACGACCCGCGTGTCCCGGAACTGGCCCGTCGGCTCCACAGCGGTGGCTACCTGTCTGTCGAGCCCAAGGGCGCGGGCAAACAATACGGTCCGGAACTGGTCACCGCGGTGAAGGCCTTCCAGCTCAGCCACTCCCTGCAATCGGACGGCGTGATCGGTGCCGGCACCGTGGCCGAACTCAATATCAGCCCGGCCATGCGCCGCGAACAACTGCGCATCAACCTCGAGCGTTTCCGCTGGCTGGCCCAGGACCTGGAGCCCGAAGGCGTACTGGTCAACGTCGCCGCCGCGCAACTGAGCGTGTACCAGAGCGGCATCCCGGTGTGGCAGACCCGCCTGCAAGTGGGCCGCGCCGAACGCCAGACGCCGCTGCTCAAGTCACGCATCACCCGGTTGACCCTCAACCCCACCTGGACCATCCCGCCCACCATCATGCGCGAGGACAAACTCCCGGCCATCCGCCTCAACCCCGAGTACCTGCGCCAGCAGAACCTGCAAGTGCTCGACGCCGAAGGCCACCCGCTGGCGCCGGAAAATATCGACTGGGCGCGCCCCGGCAATATCCTCCTGCGCCAGGAAGCGGGCCCGCGCAACCCACTGGGCAAGATCGTGATGCGCTTTCCCAACCCGTACTCGGTGTACCTGCACGACACCCCCAGCCAACCGCTGTTCACCAAGGGCCCGCGGGCGTTCAGCTCCGGTTGCGTGCGGGTCGAACAACCGCTGCTGCTGCGCGACCTGCTGGTCAGCCCGGCCGAACGCGCGCGCACCGATGAACTGCTGGCCACCGGCGTGACCCATGAATTCCGGCTGGCCACCCCGGTGCCGGTGCTGTTGGGCTACTGGACGGTGCAGGTCGACGGCCAGGGTGACCTGGTGTATGCGCCGGATATTTATGGGCGCGACCTGGTGTTGATGAAGGCGATGGGGAGTGTGCTCTGAGGCCCCCATTGCAGAAGCGGCTGATTGTTTCGTTGAGCCGAACGAGTTTGCCCTGTGCCTTTACCTCAGGATGAGACCTTATGCAGACCTCGCTGGATCATCTGGTTATTGTCGCGCCCACGTTGGAAGCGGGTGACGAGTTCGTGAGTCAGCGACTGGGTGTGCCACTTCAACCAGGTGGTTGTCATCCGCTTATGGGAACCCACAACAAATTGCTGCGACTGGGCCCGGATTGCTACCTGGAAGTGATCGCGGTTAATCCTGCGGCCTCGCCTGTGGATCGGCCGCGGTGGTTTGACCTGGACAGGCTGGCGCACAATGCTTCTGCTCGGCTGGCTCATTGGGTCGCGAAGATCGACACCTTGAAAACGCTTGACCCGATGCTGGCAACGCTCGTCGGCCAGGCGCAGCCGATGAGTCGAGGGGAGTTGCGTTGGGATATTACAATTTCAGCAGACGGCAAACTGCCTTTGGAGGGAGCCGCGCCCAGTTTGATTAAATGGAGACAGGCGGCACACCCTGCGACGATGCTTGAAGATAAAGGCTGCTTATTGCAAAACCTGGATATTTTTCATCCTGCACCCGAGAGGATCTATCACCTGCTGGATGCCATGAATTTTTCCGGGCCGGTGCGACTTCATCGGTGCGACAGCGTCGAGGCGTCACGTTTGGTGTCTTGTATCCAAACGCCAAGCGGCCTCGTAAGTTTATAAGGTGCGTCTAGGGTAACCTCCAGGGCCAGGTGTTCATTTCGGCGTGTCGGCCGCAAGATTCAGGTGTGCCAGGATCATTGCGACTGACTCTGCCGCCGCTGAAAGTGCGGTGTCGATCGTCAACGGCGTTTTTTCCCAACGCTCATATTCATGCGCCGATACTGACTGCCACGTTGGCGGTGTCAACCCAGGAATGTCGCCCCTACGGGTTTCCACCCGGCGCCGGTGTTCCTGTGCGTCTGTACACACCACCTGAATATTGACCAGCGCCACGTCTGCCGTCGCGGCCGTCGCTGTCCAGGCTGCCCGACTCTCCTTGACCGGGTTCACGCAATCGGCGACGACCCTATGGCCCAACTGCAAGTTACTCAGCGCCAGCGCATTCGCCACGCCGTAACCGCTGGCACCGACATCACCCGCCAATACGCCAGCGTCGCGAATCGCCTGTTCGATCACATCGATGCGCAGGTAAACCGCTCCGGTCTGGCGCGCCAACTCGCGGGCAATCGTGGTTTTGCCGGTGCCGGGCAGGCCGCTGAAGACGATAAGCATGCTTGACTCTCGATAAGCTTGGGTCGGTTCAGGGTATCCTCCAGTTCCCCCACCGGTCGACCCCAGGACAGCCCATGACCTTGCCGTTCACAAAGATGCACGCCCACGGCGACGATTTCATCATTATCGACCGCCGTGGACTGGACGACCCTGTTACCCCCGAGGTCGCCCGCCGCCTGGGCAATCGTCACACCGGTATCGGCTTTAATCAATTGGCCGTGGTGCTCGACTGCGAAGACGCCGCCGCGCGCGTCAAGTTCTGGAACCCCAATGGCACGCCGCTGCAAACCTGTGGCAGCGCCACGCGCGGGGTGGCCGACCGCTTGATGCATGAAACCCGCAGCGATTCGGTTGTGCTGCGCACCGACCGGGGCCTGTTGACCTGCGTGCGGGTAGCGGATCGTCAAGTGTCGGTCAACATGGGTGAGCCGTCGCTGGACTGGTCGGCCGTGCCGCTGGCCGAGGCCATGGATACGGGTACGTTACCGCTGGCGGGCAACCCGGCGGCGTGCAGCATGGGCAACCCCCATTGCACGTTTTTTGTGGCCGACATCAACGCCATCGATCCGGCCGCCGTCGGCCCGGCGCTGGAAATTCACCCGCTGTTCCCGGCCAGGACCAATGTGCATTTCGTGCAGGTGCTCGACCGTGGGCATATCCGCCTGCGCATCTGGGAGCGTGGCGGCGGCGTGCCGTTGGGCTCCGGTTCGTGCTGCTGCGGCGCGGTGGTCAATGGCATCCGCCGTGGCTTGCTGGATGCCACGGTGCAGGTGCAGTGCGACGGCGGTACGGTCACGGTGTGTTGGGACGGGCAGGGCGGTGTGGTGTTGACGGGCAGTGTGGAGCCGATCATGCAGGGCAGCGCCTACCTGTTCTGAAACGTCACCGTGAAGGTGGTGCCGGCCGTGGCACAGGAACTCACCGCCACATCGCCGCCATGGACCTTGGCCAACTCCCGCACGATATACAGGCCCAGGCCCACGCTGCGCACGTCGCTGCCCTGGTCGGTGCCACGGGTCATGGGCTCGAACAGCCCGGCCAGCAAACCTGCCGGAATCGCCGTGCCGTGGTTGTGCACCGCCACTTCGCAAGCGCCGGCACCCAGGCGCGAGGTGATGGTGATCGGTTGTTGCGGATCGCCATAGGCCACGCTGTTGGCCACCAGGTTGCCGATGATCTGCTGCACGCGATCGGCATCCAGGCAGGCGTCGCCACGGCCCTGTGCGTGATGCTCCAGCGTTGCCTTGGGGAACGCCACGCGCAGTTCGTCCACCGCGCGATGGATCACCTCGTGCAGGTCCAGCGGCGCCGCCTTGATGGTGATGCCCTGGCCGACCCGTGCCTGGGTAAAGTCCAGCAGGTCGGCGATCATCCGTTGCGCGCGCTCGGAGGACTGGCCGATGTGCCCCAGCAGTTGGCGCTCCTTGGGCGTGCGTTCGCCACGGCTGAGAAAGTCCGAGGCCATGCGGATCGCCGTGAGCGGGTTTTTCAGGTCATGGCTGACAATCGCGACCATCTGCTCGGCAAACAGGGCGCGACGCTGGGCGATGGCGTAGGCCTCGTTCAGTTCGGCCTGGGCTTGTTGCAGCGCGACTTCGGTGGCGGTTTTTTCCTGCAACAGCGCTTCGGCCAGGTGGCGCGCGTTGAGCAGCTCGCGCTCGTACTTGTCGCGGTCGGTGGTGCCGAACAGCGCCAGGTCGTACACCACGGCGCCGGCCTGTTCGCGTTTGTTACCGTTGAGCAGCACGGTCAGCTTGTGGCCATCGCGGTGCAGCAGGTCCAGCTTCACCTCGGTGACGCTGCCGTGCATGCGCAGCATGGGCGCCAGGTGAGTCTGGTGGAAGATCCTCCCGCCCATGCTCAGCAGGTCCTGGAAACGCCGGCCCTGCAGCTCGGCGATGCTGAACCCCAGCCCGTCGCTGAAGCGTGCGTTGGCCTGCAGGATCGTGCCATCTTCCGTGGTGACAGCCAGGGCGCAGGCGGCACTGTCGAACAGATCAGCCGGCACGTGCGGCCATCCACGGCACCAGGAAGGCGTCCATGGCCACCGCGCAGGCCTGCGGTGCGCTCATGTGCGGGCAATGGCCGACGTTGTCCACCAGGCAATAGGTGCTGTTGGGCAGCACGCTGTGCAGGTATTCACCCACGGCCACCGGGGCGATCAGGTCGTCACTCGATTGCAGGATCAGCACCGGGGTGGGCAGGCCGATCACGTCCTGGCGGTTGTCCGACATAAAGGTCACGCGCGCGAACTGCCTGGCGATCTCCGGCTCGGTGCGGCAGAAACTCTCGGTCAACTCGTCGCTCAGCGCCGGTTGGTCGGGGGCTCCCATGATCACCGGGGCCATGGCGCTGGACCAGCCGAGGTAGTTGCTGTCGAGGGTGTCGAGCAGGTCGTCGATGTCGGCGCGCTTGAAACCGCCCACGTAGCCATCGTCATCGATATAGCGTGGCGACGGGCCGATCATCACATGGGCGGCGACACGCCCGGGGGCCAGGCGGTCGGCGAGGGCGCCGATCATGGCACTGACCGAGTGTCCCACCAGGATGACCGGGCCCTCGGCAAAGGCTTCGATGATCTCGTTCAAGTCGCGGGCATAGCCGTCCAGCGCGCTGTACTTGGCCTTGTCAAAAGCGTTGAGGTCGGACAGGCCTGCGCCCGTCAGGTCATACATCACCACGCGAAAACGCTCTTTGAACTGCGGCGCAAGGTAGTTCCACATGGCCTGGTTGCAGCCAAAACCATGGGAAAACACCAGGGTCGAGTGGCCGTCACCCATCACGTTGACGTTGTTGCGCTGGAGTAGGCCCATGGGGATCTCGAAGTTATGGCGTATTGCTAGGTGTGCTGCAGTTTAGATAGTCGATGGCTTTGGGTCACGCGTTATAGCGCCGATAGGGTAAAGTCGGCGCCTTCAGGAAGAAACTTCAGGTAACAAACATGATGCGGTGGTTGCGGCAATCCGTCTTGAGTCTGCTGGTATTGATGTCCGCCGGCCTGTTTATCACCGCCCAGGGCGAGACGTCGCCCATCGGCGTGGCCCTCGACCAGCGGGTGATCGACCTCACCAACACCCTCGACGCCGCCACCACCACCCGTCTGCAAGACCAGCTCGCCGCCCTTGAGCAGCGCAAAGGCGCGCAGGTGGCGGTGTTGCTGGTGCCCACCACCCGTGGCGCGAGCATCGAGGACTACGCCAACCAACTGTTCCGTGCCTGGAAACTGGGGCGCAAGGATGTCAACGACGGCATCCTGCTGCTGGTGGCCAAGGATGATCGCAAGGTGCGCATCGAAGTCGGTTACGGCCTGGAGGGCACGGTGACCGACCTGCTGGCCCACCGGATTATTGAAGAACACATCACCCCGGCCTTTCGCCAGGGCGACTATGCCGGCGGTGTCGAGCAGGGCGTGAACGACTTGGTTGTCCTGGTGGATGGCGGTGACTTGCCGCAAGTGGCCGGGCACGGCGGCAGTCTTGAGGCGCTTGCGGTATTGCTGGCGTTTGTGTGTGGTGCCATCGGCGGCGTGCTGGTCGCGGCGCGCAAGCTGGGCTGGCGGGGGGCGCTGATCGCCACCGCAGCCGTTACCGTGGCGCTGGTGGTATTCGCCGGTGGCCGGGAATGGCCGATGTACCTGCTGGTACTGCCGCTGACCCTCCTGATCGGCGGCGCCACCTTCGGCGCTTTGTGGCTGGCGCGCACGGCGTTCTACTGCGTGATAGGGCTGTTGGCCTACATCGCCGGGGTGGTGATCGCCAACCGGTTCGTGGAGGTCAGCTATATCCATTGGCTGGTGTGGCCGTTTGGCGCGGCGTTGGTGCTGGGCTTGTACCTCGGGTTGTTCTTCGTCATCAGGGCATCCTGGAAAAAGCGCCCGCGCTTTTTCCTCCTGCGTGCGCTGGCGGTCATGGCCATCTACGTCGCTGCGGCGACACTGCTGGGGCACGGGTATCAGGGCTGGATCGTGGCGATTCCAGTGGCCTCCTTTGTGGCGTTTATCGTGTTTGTGCAGAGCATCGCCAGTTCCGGCTCGGGGTCCGGTTCGGGCGGTGGTTCCGGTTCGGGCTCCAGTGGCTCCAGCTCCAGCAGCAGTTCCTCGGGGGGCGGTGGTTCCAGTGGCGGTGGCGGGGCGTCGGGGAGTTGGTAATCGGCGGTTGTTCGGCGTGACGCCAGGCTGCAAGCGGCTGTCGGGCAAAGCCTTGGACGTTACAGCCGCTTGGACAGAAACACGCGACTGCTGCCTGCCGGTTCACATGGGACTTCCCCGAACCGCACCCACCCATGCTTTTCATAAAAGCCCGGTGCCTGAAAACTGAGGGTATAGAGCACCGCGTTCGCGCAGCCGCGACGCCGGGCTTCGTGCTCAAAGGCGTGCAGCAATCGGCTGCCGAGGCCTGTGCCGCGCAGGGTCTCGGGCAGGTGGAACAGGTCGAGAAAAGCCATGCCCAGGGTGGTTTTGCCGGTGATGCCGCCGACGATCTGCCGGGTATCGGGATCTTTGAGCAATACCGTCAGAGGCAGGCGATCGTTGTAGCCGGCGATACCTTCGTTGAACGCAGCCAGGCCGTTGCCGAGCATACGCTCGGCGTCGGGATTGGCCTGGTCGCTGACTTCAATAAGCGCTGCGGTCATTGCGAAACCCTCCGTTGGTTAAAGCGTCATCAGCATCTCATGCCAGGCCATGCCGCCATGATCCGAGGGTGACGGCTGCATGTAGGTGTAGCCCATGCGGGTGTACAACGGCACATGCTGTTCCTTGCACATCAGGTGAATCGTGCGCTTGCCCATGGCGTGCATGCGCTGCACGAACTCGCTCATCAGCACCTTGGAATACCTCTTGCCCTGATGCGCCGGGTCGACCACCACCGACATGATCACCACATTCGGCGCCTCGGCCGAATGCCCCACCAGTTCCTTGAACGCCTCGTCCGACATCACCACTTCGTGGGCACAGCCGCTGTTGATAAAACCTGCCACTTCGCCATCGGCTTCCAGGATCAAAAAACCTTGCGGGTATAGGGCAATGCGCGTGGCGATCTTTTCCAGGGTCGCGGCTTCGTCGCCCTCGTAGGCGGTGATTTCAATTTCAAAGCAACGGGCGGCGTCGGCGGGGAGGGCGTTGCGCAAGGTGAGGGCGGGCATGGGCGTTTCCTGGGGCGTTGAGCGAAAGGCCACATCATAACGGCCTCGCTGGGACTCTGCGCAGAACACAGATCGAAATTGTGGGAGGGGGCAAGCCCCCTCCCACAGTTTTGTCCGCGCCAGGCTTGGTGGTGGGTGCTGTTTTCGATGCATGTTGGTCAGGGCCATGACGTTCAAGAGGCAGTGTGGAACCCGCCAAAGCGGGTTTCCTCACTGCTCAAGTCACATCAACTCACCGTAAACACATCCGCCACGTCCTGGACCAGGATCCGGGCGGTATTGGCGACGGTGCAACCGATTGGCAGAACGACTGCTCGGCCTGAGTGCTTGATAGGATTAAACTGCCAAAGCGGGAGCAAGCTCCCTCACCTCCGTTATTCATTCACCCGGGCGGGCACCGGAAATCCATGAAGGAAGGACCCATGCTGGAAATAAAACGCGCCACCCCCACCGACGCCAACGCCGCTTTTGACATCCGCCGCGCAGCCATTCGCAGCCAATGCATCGGTGCCTACACCGCTGAACAAATGGCGCTCTGGACCCGTGGCAAGGCCGAGGACGGCTACAGCGCGCTGATGGAAAAACCGTTCTACCTGGGCTGGTTGAACGGTGAGCCGATCGCCACTGGCATGCTCGACCCGGCCAACAACGAAGTCGGCGCGCTGTTCGTGTTGCCCGCATTTACCGGATGCGGGTATGGCAAGGCGATGCTGGATCACCTTGAGCAGGTCGCGCGGGAACTGGCGATTGAAGAGGTGGTGCTGGACGCGACGTTGAATGCCGCGAGTTTTTATCGCGCGTGCGGCTATGTGGGCGATGAACAGGCGATTTATCACTCGCCGTCGGGGTTGCGGTTGGCGTGTATTCCGATGAAAAAACCGCTGCCGCGCTGACGCACCGACTGTAGGAGCCGGCTTGCCGGCGAAAAGCCCGAGGGCAATGCGCTTATTCAGAATGGCCGCGTCATCGTTGACGATTTTCGCTGGCAAGCCAGCTCCTACGGGTGGGCTTGTTCAGTGGAAAAAGTGGGTTCGCAAGGTTGCGATCACTTGTGTAACGGACGGCCCGTGGATCGGTGGAGGCATCAGGCTCTCACCAAACTCCCGCCACACAAACAGCGTCAGTTCCGCACCATCGGTGAGCGTTTTTGCCAGGCCCTGCGAACCCAAACCCTGCAACCGCCGATAGCGCTCATCCCGCCAGAATGCTTCCTCCACCCAGTCATACACCGGGATGAAATGAAAGTGCAGCGGGAACCCCGGCATATGCCCATAGCGGCTGATATACAACCACTTGGGCTTGAGTTGCGCGTCCATGACTCGCTGGGTTTTTGCCAGCAGTCCACCCAGTTCGGCCAGCGCTGCATCCGGCATATCGGCCAGGGAATCAACAGGCGCCTTGGCACCCAGCAACAGGTAACCCGGCAGCTTCGAAGCCAGGTGATGGTTGAGCAGCCAGTGCTCGGTCTCAAGCAGGATGTAGGTGGGGTCGATCTGCATCAGTGCGCGTCCTTGGGAGCAAGGTCGGCAGGATAACAAGCACGCACGCCTGTATCCCATAAAACCACGGGATCTGTGTCTACCCCATGCAGCCTCAGCCCGATAGCTTCCCGTCACGACCACCCACGACCGAGCAAACCATGGAACTCACCGCTGTCCCGTTTGGCATCACCGACTGGTCCACTGTCGAACCCGAGCTTCACCCCGGCGTCAGCGGCAGTGCCTCATGGCGCACCTGCCACTTCGGCACCACCCGCGTGCGCAGGGTCGAATACAGCCCCGGCTACCTGGCCGATCACTGGTGCACGCGCGGGCATGTGCTGCTGTGCCTGGAAGGCGAGTTGCACACTGAGCTGGAAGATGGCCGCCGGTTCACGCTGACGGCGGGGATGAGTTACCAGGTGGGCAATGATATGGAGGCACATCGTTCCTCGACGAGTGTCGGGGCGAAGCTATTTATCGTGGATTGAAGGGTGACCTTTGTGGCGAGCGGGCTTGTCGAATCGTCGCACCGCCCGCGTTGGGGTGCGAAGCGCCCCTGATGAAGACAGATGTGGTGTATCAGACACTCCTCTGCGCCTGGTTTTGGGGCTGCTGCGCAGCCCAACGCGGGACAAGCCCGCTCACCACAAGAATGCGCTCGCCTGAAATTATTTATGCAGGACTCAAGACTTCAGTGTGAAATTTTAACCCTTTAAAATCAGTTAGTTATTTCAAGTTTGATAAGGGCTTTCTCCCGTTGGACTGCGCAGCAGTCCCGTTTTTTCAAACAAAGAGCGGGGGCCACTTCGCGGCCCAACGGGAGCAAGCTCCCTCGCCACAGGTACGGTGTTCGCCCTTAACTGCCTGCCGTTAGGGCTTGCCACAGGAACAGGCACCCCCTTAAATCCGCTGTATCAATGCATCTTGCTATGGTCCATGCCATCCAGCCCACGCGCCGTGGCCTGGACCTCAACGGTCTGCTTTTCGCCCTTGGCGTCCTGCACCGTCAGGGTCAGCGGCACCTGGTCACCTTCCTTGATCTGGCCGGTCAGGCCCATCAGCATCACGTGGTAGCCGTCCGGGTCGAGCTTGACTGCCTTGCCCGTCGGCAGGGCCACCGAGTCCACGGGGGCCATGCGCATCACGTCGTCCTTCATGCTCATCTCATGGATCTGCACATCCTTGGCCATCGGCGAGGCCACGCTGAGCAGCTTGCTGTCGCTGTCGGCGGTCACGGTCATGAATGCCCCGCTGGACGGTTGGCCCGGCACCGAGGCGCGCACCCAGGCGTCGGTGACTTGCACCTGGGCACTGGCGTGGGCGGCGAGGCCCAGCAGGGTGAGGCCAAGGGTGAAGCGCTTGAGGTGTTGAACGGCAGTCATTAGCAGACCTCCATGACGGTGAGCAGGTCTTCTGCGCACTCTTTAGCGGTAAGGGATGCCTGCAACCCCAGGCGCAGGTTGCCACGGGTGTCGAAGACAAAACTGGTGGCCGTGTGGGACAGGGTGTAGGTGTCCCCGGCGGGGATCTTTTCATAGAAGATCCCGAACTCCTTGGCGGCCACGGCGATTTCTTCCGGGGTGCCGTACAGCGCTTCGAAGCTGGGGTCGAAGGCCTTGACGTACTTGTCGAGAATCTCCGGCGTGTCGCGTTCCGGGTCCAGGGTGATAAAGATCACCTGCATGATCTCGCCGTCGCGGCCCATCAGTTTCTTGGCCTGGGCGGCGCGGGCCAGCGTGGTCGGGCACACGGCCGGGCACTGGGTGAAACCGAAGAACACCACCGGCATCAGGCCACGGTAGGAACTGAGGGTGACGGTGTCGCCCTCGGTGTTCTTGAGCTTGAAGGTGCGGCCCATGATCTTGTCGCTCAAGTCCTTGCCGTACTTGAAGTTCAACTTGGGGCTGTTGTCACAACCGGCCAGCAGGCCCAGGCCCAACAGGCCCATGCCGGTCAGGACCTTGCGGCGGGTGAATAACGTACTCATCAACGGTGCATCCTGTGAAACGCCCGCATTGCGCGAAATCAACTCGGCGGGCTTTGAATAGGAGTAAACGAGGAGGGCGCCAAGTCTACCAACCCTGGCCAGCCCGCGTAATCTGCGACGTTCTGCCACAGGGGCACGCTGGATTTCATCCTTTTGCACCGCTGGTGGTAGAGTCGCCGCCATGAAATCGAGCCACCCCGACCGTTCCCTGATCGTCTGGACCCTGTACTTCTGCGTGCTGATGAACCTGTTCGTGTGCGGTTTGGGCCATGGCCAGATGACCGGCCAGCAGCTCAACGGGATCGGTGGCGCGTTCTGTGGAGTGGACGGCCAACAGGCGCCACTTTCCGACAAAGGGCTGGGCGCCCCGTCTTCCAGTAACATCTCGAACTACTTTGCCTGCCCGGTGTGCAACGCCGTGACCGTCGCGCTGGTGTTCCTGATCGGCCTGGCCTGGTTGCTGGGCCTGGGGCAGACCCCACGCCCGGCCCATGAGCGGCGCAACAAGGCGCCGCCGCGTTATTCCTGGCCTTCGGCCAACCCCCGCGCATCCCCCGCATTCTGACGTGTGCCCTGGGCCTCCTGTGAACAGGGGGCGTTCTATCGTCACGACTGTGAGTGCGCTTTATGAACCATCAATTGCCTGCAGGCGCCAGCCGCCTGGTCAGCCAGGCGTCCCGCCGCACGCGCGCGGAGCCGGCACGCCCGGACTACCCGAGCAATGCCCGCTGCTTTGTGCACCTGGATGCACGCCTGTTGCCGTATTGGCACACCGTGTTCGACATCTGCCCGACGCTGCTCAAGCTCGACCCGCCCGAAGGCCTGAACCTGTTTCGCAGCTTCATGACCTGGGCCTATCGCAACCAGCCGGCCCAGGACTGGACGTATCACTTGAGCGTCTGTCGTTGGCTGTTGGGCTCGGCGTATCGCGCGCAGATTGGCGACGAGCCCATCGAGGCCTTCATGGCCGCCGCCGCAGCGCGCTGGATCAGTACCGATCAGAGCCCTGCGCTGGGCATCGTCCTGGCGTGGCGCGGGTCGAAGGTGTTCGATTGGAAGGACGCTCGGTTCGCGGCTGCCGAACAACAGGTGCTGCCCGCTCCAGCGTGGGAGTTTGCCTGGAGCCCGCTGACGCACCTGGGCGAATTCAACCGCTGGTTGCCGCTGCCGTGAACCGCGCTTGATCGGCATCAAGGCCACGGCCTGCGCAAGTCCGCACACTGAGGGTCCTCACTGGCCGGTCCCTCTGCGAGGCCTCCATGCTCTACCTCCTGTTGCTATTGGCCCACCTGTTCGCTGCGCTGATCTTTATCGGCACGGTGTTCTTCGAAGTGCTGATTCTCGGGCACCTGCACCAGCACTTGCCGATTCGGGTGATGGTGCTGGTGGAGCAGGGCGTCGCCCGGCGTGCCCGGGTGTTGATGCCGTGGGTGTTGCTGGTGCTGTTCGGCGCCGGGCTCGGCATGGTCTGGCTGCGTTATCTGCCGGCGTTGGCGGCACCGTTGGCGTCCTCGTTCGGCACGTTGCTGAGCCTCAAGTTGATCCTGGCCGCCAGCGTATTGCTGCACTTTCTGGTGACCATGGCGCGGATGCGCTGGGGCAAGGTCAGCGCGCGCTATAGCCGCTTTATTCACCTGAGCCTGTTCGCGCACATGGTCGCCATTGTGTTGCTGGCCAAGGGCATGTTTTACCTCAGTTGGTAACGACCTTGATGCATATCAAGGTGCGCGCAGCGGTCGCACCGGACAATGGACCACCGCCGCCCGTTCCGGAGTCCGCCATGCGCACCCATCTTCATCCCACCCGCTTTCGTCAGGACCAGGGCGTGCTGGACCTGGCCTGCGATGCGGACACGCGCCGCTTCCATGGCGGTGTGGGTTCCCTCGACCTGTTGCGTGCCCTGCGCGACAGTCGCCAGCGCCAGCGGCCCCTGGCGTTGAACCTGCAGTGGCCGGCGGTTGACGGCGGCGCCGACTACCTGCGCAGCCTCACCGAGGAAATCCAGTTGATCGGCTGCCAGCTCGGTCCGCGCCAGCCGGTCGAGCACTTTCACCTGCGCGGCACCACGCCGACCATCGAGCAGGTGTGTACGTTGCTGGAACACCTGCACAGCCGCTTCAACTTCCTCGACCACGACCGCGGCGACTACCGTATCGACCTCGACCCCTGGCACACCGACTGGGCCACCATGGGCCTGCTGCGCGACCAGGGCTTCAACCATGCCAGCATCGGCGTGCCCGACGTCAGTCGCGAGGGACCGCTGTGCCAGGCGCGCTACCAGGACCCGGCGCCTATCGAATCGCTGGTGGATGCGGCGCGCACCTTTGGCTTTCGCTCGGTGAACATCGACCTCGGCTACGGCCATGCCTGGCAGACGCCGGCCAGTTTCGAGTTGAAACTGGCCAGCCTGATTGCCCTGGAGCCGGATCGCCTGCAACTGTTCGATTACGCCCAGCCACCGGTGCGCTACCAGGGCCGGCAACCCCAGGCGTTTTGCAGCGCGGCGGATAAGATCGTCATGCGCCGCAGCGGCTTTGAACACCTCACCGCCGCCGGGTATCACTACATCGGCCTGGGCCAGTTCGCCCGCGCCGACGATGACCTCAAACAGGCCCAGGAGCGCGGTCGCCTCAGCCGTAACTGCGAAGGCTTTACCCTGCACGGTTACTGCGACCACATCGGCTTCGGCCTGGGCGCCATCAGCCAGATCGATACATTGTGCGCGCAGAACACGGCGGTTCTGCCGCACTACCGTGAGCAGCTGGCCAGTGGTCAACCGGCCACGTGCCGAGGCTGGTTTCGCGAGGCGGCCGACCCGGTGCGCCTGCATGTCGCCGAACGCCTGGCCTGTGACCTGGAACTGAATATCCAGGCCGTGGAGCGCCGTTACGGCCTGGTGTTCAGACGTTATTTCGCCAACCTCTGGCCGCTGCTGGAGGCGTTGCACCGCGACGGTCTGCTTGAGTTGTCGCCTACGTTTATCTGGCTGCTGCCTGCGGGCCTGCCCCAGGTGGATGCCATCTGCGCATTGTTCGAACGGGCGGTGCTCGCCACCCCCGTCAGCGCCAACGACGAGGTGATCGACCATGACGGCGTTTGAGTTCGACCGTGCCCTGGTGCACAAATACGACCGCCCGGGGCCGCGCTACACCTCGTACCCGACCGCGCCGCAGTTCAACAGCGCGTTTGCCCTGGACGACTATCACCAGGCCGTGCGCGCCAGTCACCAACTCGCCGCGTCCAAGGCGTTGTCGGTGTACATCCATATTCCGTTCTGCCAGAGCCTTTGCTACTACTGCGGCTGCCACAAGATCATCACCCGCAAGACCCATCGCGCCGTCGAGTATGTGGCGTACCTCAAGCGCGAGATCCAGATGCAGGGCGCGCTGTTCGAGCGCTCGCGACGCCTGACCCAATTGCACCTGGGCGGCGGCACCCCGACGTATCTGGACGACGCGCAACTGGCCGAACTGATGGCCTGCCTGGCGGACAACTTCAGCCTGGATGACAGCGACGCCCATGAGTTTTCCATCGAGGTCGACCCGCGCACCATCAGCCTCGAGCGCATCAACACCCTGCGCCGCCTGGGCTTCAATCGCCTGAGCTTCGGCGTGCAGGACTTCGACCCCGACGTCCAGGCCGCCGTCAATCGCGTGCAAAGCGAAGCGCAGATCCTGCAACTGGTGGCGGCGGCCCGCGAGGCTCGCTTCAAGTCGGTGAGTGTCGACCTGATCTACGGCCTGCCCCTGCAAACCGTGGCCAGCTTCGACGTGACCCTGAGCAAGCTGATCGCCCTGCGCCCCGACCGCGTGGCCGCCTACAGCTACGCGCACCTGCCAAGCCAGATCCGCGCCCAGCGCATGATCCGCCCCGAAGACATGCCACCCCCGGCACGCAAGCTGGAGCTGCTGGAACTGACCATTCGCCGCCTCACCGAGGCCGGGTATGTCTACATCGGCATGGACCATTTCGCCCTGCCCGACGATGAGTTGGCACTGGCCCGCGTCAACGGCAGCCTGCAACGTAACTTCCAGGGTTACTCCACCCATGCCGATTGCGACTTGATCGGCCTGGGCGTATCGGCCATCGGCAAGGTCGGCGACAGCTACAGCCAGAGCGTCAAGGAACTGTCCCAGTACTACGCGCGCATCGATGCGGGCATGCTGCCGGTGCAACGCGGTTACCGGCTCAACCCCGACGACGTACTGCGCCGCGAGGTGATCAATGGGTTGATGTGCGACGGCCGCGTCGATGTCGCCCAGGTGGAAGCGGCCCATGGCATTCGCTTCAATGAGTATTTTGCCCAAGCGTTGACGCAGTTGGACGAGCAAGTGGCGGACGGGCTGTTGCTGGTTCGGGACGACGCGCTGCAACTGCTGCCCAAGGGCCAACTGATGGTACGCAGCGTGGCCATGGCCTTCGACGCCTACCTGGGCGGTGCCCACAAAGGCCAATTCTCCCGCACCGTCTGACCCACCACGCAGCCCGATAGCAGTGTGTCAGCCAACACCTCTACCAACCCTGCCACCGCCATCGAAGCCTCGCTGAAGCTCGACATCTCCCACAGGGGATCAGCGGTGCCCATCAGACCTACGGCCGGACGTTTTCTACCTGTCAACAACATTCAAATGTGGGAGGGGCGGTGCGACGATTCGACTTGCTCCCGATAGCGGTGGGTCAGCCAGCCCCTCTATCAACTGTGCCGCCGTCATCGAAGCCTCGCTGAAGCTCGACATCTCCCACAGGGGATCAGCGGTGCCCACGAGATCTACAATCGGGCAACTTCCCACCTGCCAACCGAGCTCAAATGTGGGAGGGGCGGTGCGACGATTCGACTTGCTCCCGATAGCGGTGGGTCAGCCAGCCCCTCTATCAACTGTGCCGCCGCCATCGAAGCCTCGCTGAAGCTCGACATCTCCCACAGGGGATCAGCGGTGCCCACGAGATCTACAACCGGGCAACTTCCCACCTGCCAACCGAGCTCAAATGTGGGAGGGGCGGTGCGACGATTCGACTTGCTCCCGATAGCGGTGGGTCAGCCAGCCCCTCTATCAACTGTGCCGCCGCCATCGAAGCCTCGCTAAAGCTCGACATCTCCCACAGGGGATCAGTGGTGCCCATGCGCTCTACGACCTGGCTGCTTCCAGCCTGTCACCAGTGTTCAATGCGACGTCCCTTCCGCAAACTCCACCTTATTGCCCACGTTGTACTTGCCCGACGGCTTATTCATGGGAATGCGCTTCACCTCCTCGAGCGTCTGGCTGTCATACACAATCAGCGCCCCCTCCGTGGCCCAGATGCTCAGCACCACATACCGCCCATCCCGGGTGAATTCCACATGGGCTGCCGTCTTGCCCGGCACTGGCCTCAGGGTGTGGGCGATCTCGAGGGTCTGCTTGTCGATCAGGTGAATCGCATCATTGTCCGGCCCGAAAAACACGTCGCTCCACACATAGCGCGAGTTCACATGGCTGCGCATGAAAAAGCCCGGCCCGAGGGTGGGAATCTGTTTGATCAGGCTCCAGGTCTTGAGGTCGATCACCGAGATTTGCCCCTTGCTGATATTCGGCGTGGCAAACACCCATTGCCCGTTGCGTTGCCAGTACGTCCCCGAACCCAGGTGCGGCATGCCGGACAGCGGGACGTCGGTGACCACGCGGCCGCTGTCCAGGTCGATCACCTGGCCGCCGCCGGCCTTGCGTGAGGTGGCGATCAGTTGCCGGTAGTCGGGCGAGAACGAGAAGTCGTCGAGCACGTCCTGGGCCTGGATGCGCCGGGGCTCGAAGCTGGGGCGGGCATCGGCATAGGACAATTCCCAGACTTCGTTCACGTCCTTGAGCGCGACGATAAAGCTGTTGCGCGGTGGTGCGGTGTACACCGCACTGACCCGTGAGCCCGTTTCCAGGGTCTTGACCAGCGACAGGTCGCGGGCATCCAGCAGCACCAGGTTGCCCGGCAGGTAGTTGCCCGCCAGCACCCAGCGCCCATCCTTGCTCACCGCCAGGTTGCGGGTGTTGAGGCCCACGCGGATCTCGGCGATCAGCTTGAGGTTGTGCAGGTCGTACTGGCTGATCCAGCCGTCCCGCGAGGCGAAGTACACAAAGCGTCCATCCGGGGAGAATTTCGGCCCGCCGTGCACCGCGAAATGGGTGGGGAAACGGTCCAGCACGGCAAAGGTGTCGCCGTCGAGAATATCCATGTGATGGTCGCCGGATTCCACCACCACAAACAGGTTGAGCGGGTCGGCGTGATGCTGCGGCGTGCTCGGCAATTGGCGCAGGTCCGCCAGCACGCTGTGGCTGGTGCGGATGTCATGCTCGTTCCAGGTCGCCGGTGAGTCAGGCGGCTGTTGCAGAAACTGCGCCAGCCCATCCATCTGCGCGGCGCTCAGTTGCGGCGCGAACGCGGCCATCTGGCTGGCGGGCCGGCCGTGTTCGATGACCTTGCGCACTTCATCCGGCTTGATCCGCCCCAGGCTCTCCGGCAGCAGCGCCGGGCCGGTGGCGCCGATGCGATTAAGCCCGTGGCAGCTTTCGCAATACTGGCGGTAGTCCTGCGCGGGCGTAGCGTGCGCGGCCGTGGCCCACAGCAGCGGCACCAGCAGCAGGCGCTTCATACCGCCACCGCTTCACGGGCCGGTGCCAGGCTGGCGGGGAAGTGCAGGGCGGCGTCGGCAAACAGGTTGACGACGTGGCCGATCACCGTCAGCGTCGGTACGCCGGGTTCGCAGTCGGCGGCCAGGGTGGGCAACTGGCGCAGGGTGCCACGGGCCACCTGTTGATCGGCGCGCGCACCGTTGCTGATCAGGGCGGCCGGCGTATCTGCGGGCAAACCGGCCGCCACCAAATGCTCGGCGATCAGTGCCAGGTTCGACAGGCCCATGTAGAACACCAGGGTCTGGCTCGGCTCGGCCAGGCTGGCCCATGGCAGTTTCAACGCGCCGTCGCGTTGCAGGTGGCCGGTGACGAAGCGGCACGAATTGACCAGCTCGCGGTGGGTCAGCGGGATACCGGCATAGGCGCTGCAGCCGGAGGCGGCGGTGATGCCCGGCACCACCTGGCACGGGATACCGCGCGCGAGCAGGTACTCCAGCTCCTCGGCGCCGCGCCCGAAGATAAACGGGTCGCCGCCCTTGAGGCGCACCACCCGCTGGCCCTGGTCGGCCAACTCAGCCAGCAGTTCATTGAGTTGATCCTGGGGCAGGCTGTGGCAACCGCTGGCCTTGCCCACGTAATGACGGGCGCAGGTCAACGGGATCAGCGCGAGCAGTTCGGCACTGATCAGCCGGTCGAACACCACGGCGTCGGCCTGCATCAACAGGCTCCAGGCGCGCAGGGTCAGCAGGCGCGGGTCACCGGGGCCGGCGCCCACCAACGCGACTTCGCCGGGGTGCAAGGGGCTGTGCAGACTGGCCGGCAGGCCAGTGGAGGAGTGGGCAGTTGAAGTGTGCATGCGACGTCCTTGGTTCATCATCAGGTAGGCGGCCCCCGGTTGTGTCACCGGGTAGTCGAGCAAGGGATCAGGTTGAGCGGCTGGCGCGCGATCTCGGCGTCGCTGAAGTAGCAACCGGGGTCCGGGCCCCACAGGTCGCCATCGGCCCAGGCGCGGGTGCGGGTATTGCCGTTGCAGATCGCCAGCCAGCGGCACTCGGCGCAGCGTCCGCCAATGCTGCGCGGGTGTTCGCGCAGGCGTAGCAGCAACGGGTCGGGCTGCTCCAGCCAGAGTTGGCGGAAGGTGGTGTTGCGCACATTGCCCACCGATTGCTGCCACCAGTAGGTGTCCGGGTGCACCTCGCCGGTGTTGTCGATATTGGCGATGCCGCTGCCCGAGGCATTGCCGCCCCAGCCGTGCAGCAGGTGTTCAAGCTGCGGGTAGTGTTCGGGCAGGTGCTGGTGCACCCATTGCAGCAACAGCACGGCGTCGGCGTCGTTGTTGCCGCTGACGAAATCACTGTCCACGCCGTGTTGAATATCGCTCCAGGCCTGCTGGAAGATCAGCGCCATGGCCTCGCGGCTCATCTGCCGGTGCGCATCCAGCTGGCGGCTGCGCTTGCCGCGCCCGCTGTAGTTGAGGTGCGACAGGTAGAACTTCTGCACGTCATAGGTGCGCATCAGCGCCAGCAACTGCGGGAGCTGCCCATGGTTGTCCTGGGTCAGGGTGGTGCGCAGGCCCACGCGAATCCCGGCTTCGCGGCACAGGCGGATGGCGTGCATGGAGCGCTGGAAACTGCCGTGCAATTGGCGAAAGGCATCGTGGGTCGCTTCCAGGCCGTCGATGCTGATGCCCACGTAGTCGAAGCGGGCGTCGGCGATCTGCTGGATGTTGTGCTCATCGATCAGCGTGCCGTTAGTCGACAGTGCGACGAAAAAGCCTTTATCGCGGGCATAGGCGCTGAGCTCGAAGAGGTCTTCGCGCAGCAGCGGCTCGCCCCCGGACAGGATCAACACGCGAACCCCGGCGTCGTGCAAATCGTCGATCACCCGCAGCGCTGCCGGGGTGTCGAGTTCATCGCGAAACACGCTGTCGGCGCTGGTGGCGTAGCAGTGCTTGCAGGTGAGATTGCAGCGCCGCAGCAGGTTCCAGATCACCACCGGCGGCCGCTCTCTGCCAGGGGGCGAGGTGCGCGGCGGCGGGCATTGGCCGGCGAGGGTGCGCAGGTACTGACTGATTCGCAGCATGGGCTATTCCTTTGAGTGCGCCGGCGTCAGGCGCAGGCCGGTCTTTTTCAGGATGCGGCTGCTCACCAGCATCTCGTCGGCGTGGCAGGCATCCCCCAGCAGGAAACGCAGGTGCTCGCGGTAGCTGTCGATTTCTTCGCGGCTGCGGCCATGCACCATGGCGAACAGGTTGTAGGGCCAGTTCGGGCGCCGGGGGCGACGGTAGCAATGGCTGACAAACGGCTGGGCGCCGAGCAGTTCTCCCAGGCGCGGCAGGTGCACATCGGCCACGTCCCACACGGTCATGCCGTTATGCCGATAGCCCAGGCGGTAGTGGTTGGGCACGGCGGCGATACGCCGGATCGCGCCTTCGGCCTGCAGGCGCTTGAGCAGGTCGAGGGTCGATTCGACGCTGATGCCCAACTGCTCGGCGAGCCAGGCCCACGGGTCCTCCACCAGCGGCAGGCCGCTTTCGGTGAGGGCGACCAGCTGCAGGGCCAGGGTGTTGTCAGACCGGGAAATACAGACCGACATGGTAGGTGTGCTCCTTCGGCAGATTGAGCACCGCCAGCCCGGTGAGGGCCTCGATGTGCGATAGGGTGGCGGCCAACTCCTGCGCGGTGGCGCAGGCCAGCACGAACCACATGTTCCAGCGGTGTTCGCGGCGGTAGTTGTGGGCCACCTGGGGCAGGGCGTTGAGCTGCTCGGCGACCGCGTCAAAGCGCGCCTCGGGTACGGCGAGCGCCGCGAGGGTGAAAGCGCCGCCGAGACGCTCGATATCGAACATCGGGCCGAAGCGCGTGAGCACGCCGTCTTCGAGCAGGGCATACAAGCGGTCGAGCAGTTCACTCGGATGGCTGTGCAGTTCCTCTGCCACCTGTTGCCAGGTCTGGCGCACCAGCGGCAGGCCGTGTTGCAGGCGGTTGATCAATTGTCGATCCAGCTCATCCATGGGCCCATACCTGTGACGTCGGCGGCGCGAAACGCCCGCCGCATTGCTTGAAGGCGCGGGTGCTGAACAGCAGTTGGTGGGGCAGGTCGCTGAGCAGATGCTGCTCCAGCAACGCCTGGATCTGCGCCTCGACCACCGCGCGCTCGCGCCCGTGCACCATGCAGAACAGGTTGTAGCGCCACTGCGGCAGGCGTCGCGGGCGCTGGTAACACAGATTCACGCCGGGCGCGCGGCCCAGGCGCGCACCGACTTCATCGACCAGCGCATCCGGCACATCCAGCACCAGCATGGCGTTGGCCACATAGCCCAGGGCGCGGTGATTGAGCACCAGGCCGACACGACGGAACAGGCCCTGGTCGTGCCATTGCTGCATCTGTTGCAGCACCTGATCGTGGTGGGCACCAATCTGCTCGGCGAGCTCGTCGTAGGGCCGTGGCACGATGGGCAAACCGCGTTCCAGGCACTGGCGCAGATCGAGCATCTGCTCGTGGTTCAGTGGCGCGATCACGGCTGCTCTCCCAAACTACCCACCTCAAAAAAATCTCCCGTAGCAGCTGCCGAGCCTTGGCGAGGCTGCGTTTGCGGTGTGTCTGACCCACCGCTGACGCAGCCTCGCCAAGGCTCGGCAGCTGCTACGCGCGGGGCTTCTCCCGCTTCGAGGGGGAAACCGAGGTCGATGCGATAGGCGGTGAGCATCGGCAGGTCCAGGGGCGTGAGGCCGGTGTCTTGCTCCAGCTCATCGAGGATCTGCTGCAGGTGCTGGCGGTGGGGCCCGGTGAGCACGAACCATAGGTTGTAATGATGCTCGCGGGCGTAGTTGTGATTGACCTCCGGGTACTGGCTGACCCGCGCGGCCACCTGTTCCAGGCGCTCGATCGGCACCGCCAGGGCGGCCAGGGTGCTGGCGCCCGCGCGGGTGTGTTCGAACACCAGGCCGATGCGCGACAAGGCGCCGGCCAGTTCCAGGCGTTGCAGGCAGGCCATCACCTCGGCCGCGCTGCAACCCAGCACCTGGGCCATTTCGCGGTAGGGCTCGGCGCACAGCGGCATGCCGTGCTGGAAGCG
The DNA here is from genome assembly GCF_900005955.1 of Pseudomonas sp. 8 R 14. Classification (NCBI taxonomy): domain Bacteria; kingdom Pseudomonadati; phylum Pseudomonadota; class Gammaproteobacteria; order Pseudomonadales; family Pseudomonadaceae; genus Pseudomonas; species Pseudomonas sp. 8 R 14. Next base: position 82,814 of record NZ_CVTH01000035.1, read on the forward strand.
TTCGATCAATTGCTGGCTGAGCGAATCAAGGTCCATTTCAATACCCCATTTTTTGCGCGCGCAGGCTGAAGAAAATCCCGCTGGGACTCTGGGCCGGCAGGCTTTTCAGCAGGGTCAGGCGGTACGGGTCCCACACTTGCAGCTGTTCGCCATCGCGCACCGACAGCCACAGTTGCTCGCCACGCCCGCTGAATTCCATGTGCAGCACACCGGGGCCGGGGCGCAGGTCGGCGACCACTTGGTGGGTTTCGGTGTCGAGTACCTGCACCCGGTCGTTGTCCGGGTAGGCGAAGTTGACCCACAACTGGCGCCCGTCGGGCCGCGCAGTGACAAAGATCGGCTGCCCGGCCACCGGGATCGCCGCCGTCTGCTGCCAGGTGCGCGCGTCCATCACCAGCACCTGGTGGCGTCCCACCGCCGGCACGAACGCCTGGTCATCGGCGACGTCCCAGCCCTCCAGGTGGGGCATCTTGTACACCGGCAGCTTGGCCTGGCCCCGGCCATAGTCCTTGAGCACGCGCACCACGCCGCGCTCCGGGTGCCACAGGTCGAGCTGGGCCATGCCGTCTTCACCGAACAGCCCGGCCATGTAGTAGCGGCCGTCGGCGGTGATCAGCGCGTCATAGGGTTGCTCGCCGACCTCCTTGAAGCGGGTGATGCGCGGCGGGTTGCCGTGGCTGAAGTCGGCGCTCCAGATCTCGCCGGTGTCGAACAGGCTGAACACGAAGCGCTGCCCGGGCGCATCCACCAGGCCGACCACCCGCGAGCGTTTGCCATCGGCCAGTGCGGTCGCGGGGATGTCGGCGATGAGGGTCAGGTCTTCTGCATCGAACACCTTGACCCCGCCCGGCACGTAATTGGATACGGCGATCAAGCGCCCATCCTGGCTGATGGCGCCGCCGATGCTGTTGCCGCCCTGGACGATGCGCCGCTCGATGCGTTGGCGCAGCAGGTCGATCTTGGTCAGGCCGCCATCGCGGGCAAACACGTAGGCATAGCGCTGGTCGCGGGAAAACACCGCCGAGGCGTGGGACAGGTCGCCCAGCCCCTCGATACGGGCCAGTTCGGTCATGCCGGTGCTCTCGATAATCTGCACGCTGCCACTGGCGCGTTCGATCACCAGGCCCAGGTCGCCGCTGCCGCGCAAGGCAGGTTGGGCGCAGGCACCCAGCAACAGGCACAGGGATAACAGGGTAGGACGCATCATGGTGGGGGGCTTCCTTGCAATAGGCGGTCGACCAGCCAGGCAATATCGCCGGCACTCAGCAGCGGACCCCAACCGGGCATGGCGCGGGCAGGACGGCCGTAGGTCACGGTGGCGATCAGGCTGTCGCGGCTGTGGTGGACCAGGGCTTGCGGTGTGAGGGCCGGACCCAGGCCGCCGGTGAGGTGCAGGCCATGGCAGGCCCCGCAATCCTGGGTCAACAGGTGTTCAAGGCGGGCAGCGTCCGGGGTGGCCGCTGCCCGCGCGGGAATCAGCAGGAGCAGCGCCATGGCCGTACCGATCATCGATGCTTGCATGGCGTGCTCCTTGTGCTTATTTCAAGGTCAGGACCCAATCGGCCAACACCTTGGCTTCATCATCGGTGACCTGGTTCGGCGGCATCGGCACCGGCCCCCAGTTGCCCTGGCTGCCGTTCTTGATGTGGCTGGCCAGGGTGGTGGCTGCGTCTTTCACACCGGCATTCTTGGCGGCGACGTCCTTCAAGGCCGGCCCCACCAGTTTGCTGTCAATCATGTGGCAGCCCACACAGGGTTTGCTGTTGAACAACCCCGGCCCGTCTTGTGCCAACACCGGTTGCAGGCTGAGCGCAGCGGCGGATGCCAGCAGTGCGAGGAGAATATTTTTCATTCGGTGACCTCGTGTTGATGGGGCTCAATAAATGTCGTGTTGGGTGTTGTAGACGTTGAATTTTCCGGTCGGCGTGATCAGGCGCTTGTCGCGGATCACCTGCTTGAGCTTCAAGGTCTTGTCATCGATCACCACCAGCGCCGACTCTTCGGTCTGGCCGTTCCACACCGAGAACCACACCTCGTCACCGGCCTTGTTGTATTCCGGTTGCACCACCCGCAGCGCGCCTTGCTTGATGCCCGAATACTCGGCAATCGGCAGCACGGTGTAGCCCTTGTCCAGCTGGTTGATGTCGAACACCGCCACCGACTGGCTGAGCTTGGCGTCGGGGTTGAGGGTGGTGTCGACATACAGGTGATGGGAGTTGGGGTGGGTCTTGATAAACAGCGAACCGCCGCCCTGGCCCTTGAGGGATTCCACCTGCTTCCAGGCGTATTGCGGGTGCTTGACCGGGTCGGTGCCGATCACCGAAATACCGCCGTCGCCCAGGTGGCTGGTAGCCCACACCGGGCCGTATTTGGGGTGAATGAAGTTGGCGCCACGGCCAGGGTGCGGGGTCTTGCCGACCTCTACCAACGCGGTGAGCTTGCGCTCCTTGGAGTCGATCACCGCGACCTTGTTGGAGTTATTCGCGGCGGTCATGAAGTAGCGGTGGGTGCTGTCCCAGCCGCCGTCATGCAGGAACGGCGCGGCGTCGATGGTGGTGATGGTGAGGTTCTTGATGTCCTGGTAATTGACCAGCATCACCTTGCCGGTTTCCTTGATATTGACGATGAACTCCGGCCACTCGTGGGAGGCGATGATCGCCGCCACGCGGGGTTCGGGGTGGTATTCCTGCTTATCGACGGTCATGCCCCGGGTGGACACGATCTGCCTGGGCTCCAGGGTTTCGCCATCCATGATGGTGAACTGCGGCGGCCAGTAGGAGCCGGCAATCGCGTACTTGTCTTCATAGCCCTTGAACTTCGAAGTCTCCACCGAGCGCGCTTCGATACCCACCTTGATCTCGGCGACTTTGGTCGGCTCCAGGGGCCACAGGTCGATCATGTCGATCTTGGCATCGCGGCCGATCACCAGCAGGTAGCGGCCAGACGCGGAGATACGCGAGATATGCACGGCGTAACCGGTGTCGATCAGCTTGATGATCTGCTTGGTGTCACCGTCCACCAGGGCGATCTTGCCGTCGTCGCGCAGGGTGACCGAGAACAGGTTTTGCAGGTTGAGGGTGTTCAGTTGTTTTTTCGGCCGGTCTTCGGGCTTGACCAGTACTTTCCAGGTCTTGAGGGTTTCGGCCATGCCCCATTCAGGCGGGGTGGGCGCGGTGTGCTGGATGAAGGTGGCCATGCTGGTGATCTGCGCCTTGGTCAGCGCATTGGACGTGCCCCAGTTGGGCATGCCGGCCGGGGAACCGTAGGTGATCAGCGCTTCCAGATACGCCTGGCCACGGGCCTGGGTGATGTCCGGGGTCAGCGGCTTGCCGGTGGCGCCTTTGCGCAACACACCGTGGCAGCCGGCGCAGCGTTCGAAGTAAATCTGCTTGGAGGCGTCGAACTCAGCCTGGCTCATATCCGGCGCGCCGGGGCTTTTCACCATCCCGGTCGGCGCGTCGCCATGGGCGTTGATGGGCAATGCGAGGGCCAGGGCGCAGCTCAGGCTGGCAAGACTCAGGACCCAGGGTTTTCTGTTGCGAGTCAGCATTCCATATCTCCTCAGGCAAGACCTTTGCGATGCCCGGCGAAGGCGGGGTAGAGCGCAGGTTCTTAGTGCCAGGCAAGACTATGTTGCAGTGGCGCGATGCTCGCTTGACGGCGATCAAGTTTGCCGTTGTACGTGCTTGCCAGGTTGTCGCAGGGGCCCTTAGCGTGGGGGCCGAACCCGTTGCGAGTACGCGTAATGACCGAGCCCTTCTACCAACCGCAGGACAACGAACAGCAGCTGTTCGAACACGCCTGGCGCCACCACCTGCCGGTGCTGATCAAAGGCCCCACGGGCTGTGGCAAGACGCGCTTCGTGCAGCACATGGCGCACCGCCTGAACCTGCCGCTGTACACCGTGGCCTGCCACGACGACCTCAGCGCCGCCGACCTGCTCGGCCGCCACCTGATCGGCACCGACGGCACCTGGTGGCAGGACGGCCCACTGACCCGCGCCGTGCGCGAAGGCGGGATCTGCTACCTCGACGAAGTTGTCGAAGCACGCCAGGACACCGCCGTGGTGCTGCACCCGATTGCCGATGAACGCCGTGAACTGTTCCTGGAACGCACCGGCGAAGTGCTCAAGGCGCCGTCGTCGTTCATGCTGGTGGTGTCGTACAACCCCGGCTACCAGAACCTGCTCAAGGGCATGAAACCCAGCACCCGCCAGCGCTTCGTGGCGATGCGGTTTGCCTACCCGCCGGTGGCCGACGAAGAACGCATCGTCGCCCGCGAGGCCGGTGTGGATGTGGCGCTGGCCGCCCAGGTCGTGCGCCTGGGCCAGGCGTTGCGTCGGCTTGACCAGCATGACCTGGAGGAGGTGGCCTCCACCCGGCTGCTGATCTTCACCGCCCGCCTGATCGGCGCCGGCATGAGCCCACGCGCAGTCTGCCTGGCGTGCCTGGCCGAACCGCTGAGCGACGACCCGCAGACCGTCGCCGCGCTGATGGACGTGGTGGATGTGCACTTTGCCTGAACCGCGCCGGCTGCCAGGCGACCTGGCGATGTGGTTTTTTATCCTCGCCGAGCTGTCGGTGTTCGCGATTCTGATCCTCACGTTTGCCGTGACCCAGGTGCTCAAGCCCGAGCTGTTTGCCGCCGGGCGCGCACAGCTGGATACCTCGACCGGGTTGGCGATGACCTTGAGCCTGCTGACCGCAGGCTTGTTGGCAGCGTTGGCGGTGCAGCAGGTGCGATTGCAGCGCTGGCGACGCGGCGCCGGTTTGTTCGTCGCGGCGTTGTTGGTGGCGCTGGTGTATGTGGCGATCAAACTCACCGAGTACGCCCACCTGGGCGCTGCCGGACTGGGCCTGGAGCACAGCACGTTTTTTACCTTGTACTGGATACTCACGGGGTTTCATTTCCTGCATGTGCTACTGGGGATGGTGATTCTCGGGTGGCTGGCGCTGGGCTGCTGGTGCGGCGGGCTGTCAGTCGGCGGGCTGGAGTCCGGGGTGCTGTATTGGCACATGGTGGATCTGGTGTGGGTGGTGTTGTTTCCGCTGGTCTATGTGATTCGCTGAGGTGTGTATGACGGGTTCCCGGACGCTGATCCTGTGTTGGCTGATGTTGGTGGTGCTGAGCGTTGGCACTGTACTGACGGGGGCGTCCGGGTTGTGGTGGGGGGTGTTGTTGCTGGCGGTGGTCAAGGGATGGGTGATTGTGGATGGGTTTATGGCGTTGCGGCGTGGGCCGTGGTTGTGGCGGTTTGTGATGGTGGGGTGGGTGCGGGTGTTGATCGCGTTGGTTGGGCTGAGTACATATCCGTTTTTTCGGTAACGGCGGCCTATGGTTCCGCTCTTACAGCGGGTCACTTTGGAAAAGAGCCGGAATGCCGGCCCAGCCCAAAGTAACCAAAGGGCTCTTGCCCCAACACTCGGTGCCTCGCCTAGGCTCGGCATACCCTCACTCCGGCTTGAATCCGTGGGCCGCCGTCATGGGCCAAGGATGGCCCATCGCGGCGGCCCACGCTCCAAAGCCTTCGTTCGGGCACACCGAGCCTAGGCGAGGTGCCGAGTGTTGGGGCGAAGCGTTTTTGGTTACTTTTGGCGCTCTTCCAAAAGTGACCCGCTGTAAGAGCGGAACCATAGGCCGCCGTTACCTTAATAACGGATATGTACCCAACCCCCCCCAAAAAAAATACCCCACCAAAACCATCAACATTTCTTGATCGCCATCAAGCAGTTTTCACCCCCCACCTCCCTATCATCTCCTGGCCAAGCAATGAGGAAGCGACCATGTCAGAGACCTTCACCAAGGGCATGGCCAGGAATATCTACTTCGGAGGAAGCGTGTTCTTCTTCCTGATTTTCCTGGCCCTGACCTACCACACCGAACAAACCTTTCCCGCCCGCAGCAACGTCGACCAACTCAGCGAATCCGTCGTGCGCGGCAAGGGCGTCTGGGAGCGCAACAACTGCGTCGGCTGCCACACCTTGCTGGGCGAGGGCGCTTATTTCGCGCCGGAGTTGGGCAATGTGTTCAAGCGCCGGGGCGGCGAAGAAGGGTTCAAGCCGTTCCTGCAAGCCTGGATGAAAATGCAGCCCCTGGGTGTACCGGGGCGGCGGGCCATGCCGCAATTCAATCTCAGTGACCAGGAGGTGGACGATATGGCCGAGTTCCTCAAATGGAGCTCGAAGATCAATACCAATAACTGGCCACCGAACAAGGAGGGCTGAGCCATGCGCAGTGCCAATCCATACTTGAAATTCCAATCCCAGGCCGTGGCCAAACCCTACTTTGTGTTCGCCCTGATCCTGTTTCTCGGTCAGGTGCTGTTCGGTTTGATCATGGGCCTGCAATACGTCATCGGCGACTTTCTGTTCCCGTTGATCCCCTTCAACGTGGCACGGATGGTCCACACCAACCTGCTGATCGTGTGGCTGCTGTTCGGCTTTATGGGCGCGGCTTACTACCTGATACCCGAGGAGGCCGAACGCGAGCTGCACAGCCCGAAACTGGCGATCATCCTGTTCTGGGTGTTCGCCGCCGCCGGGGTGTTGACCATCCTCGGCTACCTGATGGTGCCGTATGCGGCGCTGGCCAGGCTGACCCACAACGAGCTGCTGCCGACCATGGGTCGTGAGTTCCTGGAGCAACCGACCATTACCAAAATGGGCATCGTCGTGGTGTGCCTGGGCTTTCTGTACAACATCGGCATGACCCTGCTCAAGGGCCGCAAGACCACCGTCAGCATGGTGATGATGACCGGGTTGATTGGTCTCGCGGTGTTCTTCCTGTTCTCTTTCTACAACCCCGGCAACCTGGCGCGTGACAAGTTCTACTGGTGGTGGGTGGTGCATCTGTGGGTCGAAGGTGTGTGGGAGCTGATCATGGGCTCGATGCTGGCCTTCGTGCTGATCAAGGTCACCGGCGTCGACCGCGAAGTGGTGGAGAAATGGCTTTACGTGATCATCGCCATGGCCTTGATCACCGGGATCATCGGCACCGGTCACCACTTTTTCTGGATCGGTGCGCCTGAGGTGTGGCTGTGGGTTGGTTCGATCTTCTCGGCCCTGGAGCCGCTGCCGTTCCTGGCGATGGTGATGTTCGCCTTCACCATGGTGAAGCAACGTCGGCGCCAGCACCCGAATCGCGCGGCGACGTTGTGGGCCAAGGGCACCACGGTCACGGCGTTCTTCGGCGCAGGCGTGTGGGGGTTCCTGCACACCCTGGCACCGGTCAACTTCTACACCCACGGCACCCAACTCACCGCCGCCCACGGGCACCTGGCGTTCTTCGGTGCCTACGCAATGATCGTGATGACACTGATCAGCTACGCCATGCCCCGCCTGCGCGGTATCGGTGAAGCGCCGGACGCGCGTTCGCAAACCCTCGAAATCTGGGGCTTCTGGATGATGGTGCTGTCGATGGTGATGATCACGCTGTTCCTCACCGCCGCCGGGGCCGTGCAGGTCTGGCTGCAACGCTGGCAGGTGGACGGGGTGGCCTTGCCGTTCATGGCCACGGTGGAGCATTTGCAGGGACTGTTCTGGGCGCGGTTGGTCAGTGGGGTGGTGTTCCTGCTCGGGCTGGTCTGCTACCTATGCAGCTTCCGGCAACGCGCCCGGATGGCTGGAGCACCGGTGCCGATCGTCTACTGAAGTAACGCGGTCCAAATGTGGGAGGGGCGGTGCGACGATTCGACTTGCCCCCGATGGCGGCCTCTGGGCCGACCGCTTTTTGGGGGGTGAGTACATATCCGTTGCTGCGGTAACGGCTGCTTAGGGTTCCGCTCTTACAGCGGGTCACTTTTGGAAGAGCGCCAAAAGTAACCAAAAACGCTTCGCTCCAACACTCGGCACCTCGCCTAGGCTCGGTGTGCCCGAACGAAGGCTTTGGAGCGTGGGCCGCCGCAATGGGCCATCCTTGGCCCAGTGCGGCTAACCCGGCGTCCTGCCGGGTTACCCACGCTCCAAAGCCTGCGTTCGGCCAGCGTGTTTGACGGGGCGATTTGAGATCAAAAGCCAAAGCGCGGCGGCCTTAGAGCCGACCGGAGTTGGGTCTGGTGTACTGGGTTAAAAATGTGGGAGGGGGCTTGCCCCCGATGAGGGAGTGTCAGTCACTTATTTTTTAACTGACCCGGCGCTATCGGGGGCAAGTCGAATCGTCGCACCGCCCCTCCCACATTTGGATCTCCACATATCAGCTAGAACTCGGCCTGCTTTTGCTCTGCTTTTGCTCTGGCTTTTGATCTTGATCCTAGGCGCCCCGTCAAACACGCTGGCCGAACGCAGGCTGGAATCCGTGGGTAACCCGGCAGGACGCCGGGTTAGCCGTCCTGGGCCAGGGATGGCCCATGACGGCGGCCCACGGATTCAAGCCTTCGTTCGGGCACACCGAGCCTAGGCGAGGTGCCGAGTGTTGGGGCAAGAGCCCTTTTGGTTACTTTTGGGGCTCTTTTCCAAAAGTGACCCGCTGTAAGAGCGGAACCCTAAGTGGCCGTGACCGCAGCAACGGATATGTACTCATTCCAACCCCAGCAAATGGTCGGCCCAGAGGCCGCCATCTGGAGCAAGTCGAATCGTCGAGTTTGACTGCAGTGTGCCCGTCAAATATCAAGCAATTGGAGCCCATCCCATGGCCTTTACCCTTGAATTGGAAGAATGGGTCGGCAGTGCCTGGCACCGCTTTATCACCCGCCGCGCCAGCGCCGATTTCCCGGCGGCGCGGGTCGAGCTGGTCGACCGCCAGCGCAGCCTCGCCGTATTGTTTCGCGCCTTGGGCGGTGCCAGCGGGATCGCCCTCGAAGCCGCCAGCGAACGCGACCTGCTGCTGCGCCGCAACCTGTTGATGCGCATCGCCGGCACCTGCCGGCATGCGCCGCTGGCCTCCTGCGATGGCAACCGCCTGCGCCTGCCGTCGAGCCTGGCGGTGTACCCCACCGTCGCCTTGAACCGGGAGCTGTACCGCTGGCTGGCGCTGCTGGCCGCCCATGCAGGCCCCATGGCCCATTGGGCCCGGGACAACCAGCGCTGGACCTGGCTGCTGCTGCAACGCTACCCGGCGCTGTTGCCCAGTTACCAGCGCCTGGTGGACGCCCATATTACGCTGCGCCCCGACCCGGCCAGCCTGAGCCCCGCTGAAGCTGCCCTGGAAAAAGCCTTGCGCAAGGCCCTGCGCGAGCCCGGCAGCGTGCGCCATTTACCCCGCAGCGAACGCGCCGCCTGGCCGTTGCCCTTATGGCTTTACCCGCCGTTGCACCTGGACACGCCCCAGGCCCTCGACCTTGAAGACGACGGCGACGACCTCGCCACCCCGTCCGGGGAGCAGCAGGGCGCGCCCAAACGTGCCTGCCGTGTGGATGATCACAGCCGTGATGGCGGCCTGCTGGTGGTGCGCCTGGAAAACCTGTTCAGCTGGACCGAGCACGTCGACCTCGATCGCTGGGCCGACGACAGTGAGGACCCGGACGCCGCCCGCGTCGCCGAAGACCTCGACCAGTTGAGCCTGTCGCGCCAGCGCGTGCGCAAGAGTGGCGGCTTGAAGCTGCACCTCGACCTGCCTCCCGCCGAAGTGGATGACATCCCCCTCGGCGAGGGCATCAAGCTGCCCGAGTGGGATTACCGTCAACAATGCCTGCAACCCGGTTTCGTCAATCTGCAACGGATGCAGCCACGTGCCGATGCACCGCAACCGTTACCAGCCCGATTACTCGGCCCGGCCCAGCGCCTGCGCCGCCAGTTCCAGCAACTGCGCACCGACCGCCAATGGCTGCGCCAGCAACCCCAGGGCGCGGAGCTGGACCTGCAAGCCTGGGTGGATTTTTACGTGCAACGCCAACACGGCGCCTGCACCGAACGCGGCTTGTACCAGGAGCAACGTCACACCCGACGCGACCTGGCATGCCTGCTGCTGGCGGACCTGTCGATGTCCACCGACGCGCATTTGAACGACGAGCAAAAGGTCATCGACGTGATCCGCGACAGCCTGTTGCTGTTCGGCGAAAGCCTGGACGGGCTGGGGGATGCGTTTGCGTTGTATGGCTTCTCGTCCCTGCGCCGCCATCAGGTGCGCCTGCACCAGCTCAAGACCTTCGAGCAAGTCTATGACGACCGCACGCGCGGCTGCATCCAGGCCCTCAAGCCGGGGTACTACACGCGCATGGGCGCCGCGATTCGCCAGGCCACCCAGTTGCTGGGCGCGTGCAAACAGCGGCGCAAGTTGTTGTTGCTACTGACCGATGGCAAACCCAATGACCTGGATCTGTATGAGGGCCGCTACGGGGTCGAAGACACCCGCCAGGCAGTGGTCGAGGCGCGGCGCCAGGGCCTGATTCCGTTCTGCATCACCATCGACAGACAGGCCGGGGACTATTTGCCCTATATGTTCGGTGCCCATGGCTACACCCTGATCCGCCAGCCGGAGCAGCTGCCGCTGCGGTTGCCCCAGCTGTACCGGCAACTGACCGAGGGTCAGTAGAAGTCGCGCGGCAACCAGAAGAACATCGCGATGCAAAACAGCGTCAGGCTCAGGCAGAACCACTGGAAACGCCGCAAGCGAAGGGCCTGTATGCCGGCGTCCGAGGCGGGCAGGGCCATACCGCAATCCGTGCACTGCTGATGCTTGTCGGCATTGCGCTGCTGGCAGTACAGACAGGTTTTCACTCGAATTGCTCCAGGCGCAGCCGGTCCAGAATGGCGATCTGACGTCCGTCCTGGGTGATGATCTTTTCATCGATCAGGCGCCGGATAATCCGCGAAAAGGTTTCCGGCTGGATCGACAGATGCCCGGCAATCAACTGCTTGGCCATGGGCAGTTCGAAGGTGGCGTCGGTGCTGTGCAGGCGCATCAGTTGGGTCAGCAGGTAGCGCACCACGCGGTGGGTGGCGTTTTTCAGCGACAGGGTCTCGATCTCGTTGACCCGCTGGTGCAGGCGCACGCACAACGTGCCGAGCAGGGCGAAGGTCAGGCGGCTGTTGCTGTGCAGCAGGCGCATGTAGGTGGCCTTGGACAAACGGTACAACTGGGTGGGGCACACCGCTTCGGCGCAGGCCACGTAGTTGGGGGTGTCCATCAGCATCATGGCCTCGGCGAAGGTCTGGCGCTCGCCGATCACTTCGAAGACCTTCTCCTGGCCGTCGGGGGTCAAACGGTAGATCTTCACCGCACCGGCAATCACGAAGTAAAACGCGTCGGCCGGTTCGCCCTGGCGGAACAGCGGCTCGCCTTTGTCGATACTCAGCAACTGGCTGTTGCCCATCAGCTCGTTGAGTTCTTCGTCGTTCAGCGGTTCGAACAGGTGATGGCTGCGCAGGATCTGGTGGTGCACGCGATGCAGCACCATGCCCGGTTCCTTGAACAGCAGCGGGGCGTTCACACCAGCACCAGCGAAAGCCCGCTGGCGGCGGCCAGCATGGAGCCGAGGATCACAAACCAGGCGAGGGGGACATAGGCGTTTTTCATCATGGCTCCAAAGCATGCTAAAGGTGTTGTAGGAGCGAGCTTGCTCGCGAAAAACCCACAGACACCGCGTTTAATCAGGATGCCCGCGTCATCGTTAACGTTCTTCGCGAGCAAGCTCGCTCCTACAGTGAGCGCAAGCGTAAGCGTTGAAGTGGGTTTGCGACTTGATCTACGACAAGGGCAACGCGCAGGTATCGGCGCAAGATTGCCGCAGTCCTGAAGGGAGACCGTGTCATGCAAGTGCTCGATCGGCGCAAGGCCATGTCGATTACCCCGTTGTTTCGCCTGGCCTTCCGGCCATTCTTCCTCGGCGCCTGTGTATTGGCGACGCTGGCAATCCCCCTGTGGCTGCTGGCCCTGGGCGGTCACCTCGGCAGCTGGCAGCCGGCGGGCGGCTGGCTGGCCTGGCATCGCCATGAGCTGCTGTTCGGCTTTGGCCTGGCGATTATCGCCGGCTTCCTGCTCACGGCAGTGCAGACCTGGACCGGCCGTCCGGGCATCAGCGGCAACGCCCTGGCGCTGCTTGCCGGCGTGTGGCTGGCGGCGCGCCTGGGGTGGTTGTTCAACCTGCACTGGCCGCTGTTGGCGGTGCTGGAGCTGACCTTTCCCCTGGCTGTCGCCGCAGTGATGGGCTGGACCCTCTGGCAGGTAAGACAGAAGCGTAATTACCCGATTGTGCTGGTGCTGGCGCTGTTGACCGTGGCCGATGCGCTGTCGCTGTATGGCTTGCTGCGCAATGACCCCGGCCTGCAACGCCAGGCGGTGCTCACAGGCCTGTGGCTGGTGGCGGCGATGATGGGCCTGATCGGCGGACGGGTGATTCCATTTTTCACCCAGCGCGGTTTGGGCCGGGTCGAAGCGGTCAAACCCTGGGTGTGGCTGGACCTTATATTGCTTGGCGGCTCGCTGCTGATCGCCGTGCTGTATGCCGCAGGGCCTGCATTGGGCGCCAACCTGTGGATCGGCCTGCTGTTCGCCGCCCTCGGGTTGGGGCACCTGGTCCGCCTGGTCCGCTGGCATGATCGCGGCCTGTGGCGCGTGCCGTTGCTGTGGTCATTGCACCTGGCGTATGCCTGGCTGGCCGTGGCCTGCCTGGGCATGGCGCTGTGGCACTGCGGTGCGCCGCTCAATCCCAGCCTGGCCGTGCATGCATTGACCATCGGCGCCATGGCCGGGCTGATCCTGGCCATGATCGCCCGCGTCAGCCTGGGCCACACCGGCCGCCCGTTGCAGCCGCCCGCAGGGATGACCCTGGCCTTTGGGCTGCTGAACCTGGCGTGTGTGTGCCGGGTGGTGCTGGTCCTGCTGTTGCCGATGGCCGCGTTGTGGCTGGCGGGGGTGTGCTGGACCCTCGGGCTCGGCCTGTACCTGTGGCGGTATGGCCCGATGCTGTGGCAGGCGCGGGTCGATGGGCATCCAGGCTAGGGGGACGTCATGCTCTATTCCACCTTGTTGATCGTGCATCTGCTGGCGGCGATTGCGTTTATCGGCACGCTGTTTTTCGAAGTAGTGATCTGGCACAGCGCCCGTGAGGAATTGGCCTGGTCGGCGCAGTTCACCTCCGACCACGCCATTGCACGGCGTTCGCGCCAGGTACTGCACGGCGTGGTGGTGTTGCTGTACGGCGCCGGCATCGGCCTGGCCTGGCACTATCGCGGGCTGTTGGCGGTGCCCTGGGCCAGCCATTTCGGGGCGCTGCTGAGCCTGAAAATTTTGCTGGCCCTGAGCATCATCGGCCATTACCTGTGGCTGGCGTACCTGCTGGGCCATCAGCGCTTGAGCCCGAGGCGTGCGACGTGGATTCGTCGCAGCATCCTGGGGCATATGGTCGTGATCGTGATCGTGGCCAAGCTGATGTTGCGTTGATCAGGCAGGCGGACTGAGCGCCCTGGTAAACAACACGTCGTTCTCCAGGCGGATGTGGTCGCGCGGGTGTTGCTGCGGTAATGGAGTGAGATCCAGAGCAGACTAGTATCTACCTGACTGTATGGAGATCAAATGTGGGAGGGGGCTTGCCCCCGATGGCGGCCTGACAGCCGACCAGGATGTTGGATCAGGCCGAGTACATATCCGTTGCTACGGTAACGGCCACCTATGGTTCCGCTCTTACAGCGGCTCACTTTTGGAGGGACCCAAAAGTAAGCAAAAGGTCCTCGCCCCAACACTCGGCACCTCGCCTAGGCTCGGTGTGCCCTCACTCCGGCTTGAATCCGTGGGCCGCCGTCATGGGCCATCCCTGGCCCAGGACGGCTAACCCGGCGTCCTGCCGGGTTACCCACGGATTCAAGCCTGCGTTCGGCCAGCGTGTTTGACGGGGCGCCTGAGATCAAGATCAAAAGCAGAGCCAGAGCAACAGCCAGAGCAACAGCAACAGCAACAGCAACAGCAACAGCAACGCGATCCGTTGTGTAGCCCCCCACACCCCAAGCAACCACATGCGGCGTCATGCCACGGGCGAATGTTGATCGCGGTCAAGGGATAACTTCGTGGTAGTTCCCACACTGTGGCGAACTTTCTGGAGGACTGCGCCATGCCCCTGTCTCTTGCGCAATTGCGCCGCAACTACACCCTTTATGGCCTGCGTGATGACTTGGTGCAGGACGATCCCTTGGTGCTGTTCGGCCAGTGGCTGGATCAGGCGCGTAAAACCGAGGTGCCGCCGGCGGAGGCCAATAGCATGGCCTTGGCTACGGTCGATCATGATGGGCATGCCCACTGTCGCATCCTGCTGCTCAAGGGTTTCAGCGCCGAGGGTTTTTTCTTTTTCGGCCATTACCAGAGTGCCAAGGGCCAGGAGTTGGCGAGCAATCCCCATGCGGCCATGACGTTTTTCTGGCCGGGGCTGGAGCGTCAGGTGCGTATCGAAGGCCCGGTGGTGCGGGCGGATGCGCAGCTGTCGGACGATTATTTCGATGCGCGCCCGGCCGCCAGCCAGTTGGGCGCCTGGGCGTCGCCGCAAAGCCAGCCCCTTGGCCATCGCAGCGAGCTGGAAAGCCGCTTGCGAGAGGTCACCGAGCGTTTCGCCGGGCAGCAACCGCCACGGCCTGAGCATTGGGGCGGCTACCGCCTGCAGCCGCAGCGCATCGAGTTCTGGCAGGGCCGGCCCGACCGTCTGCATGACCGTCTCGACTACCGCCTGCACGCGGGCATTTGGCAGCGCACGCGCCTGGCCCCCTGAACGAGATACCTCCTTGGAGGAATAGGCCCTGCGCCCGTTGCGGCGCAGGCTGACGGCAACTTTCTTGACGCCTGGAGCCTTGATCATGGCCCATTTGAAACAACGCAATTTCGTGCCCCTGAACATCGCCGTGCTGACCATCAGTGACACCCGTACCCTCGACACCGACACCTCCGGCCAGACCCTGGTGGACCGCCTCGAAAGTGCCGGGCATGTGCTCATCGACCGTGGCCTGGTGATCGACGATATCTACCAGATTCGTGCGCAAGTCTCCCTGTGGATCGCGGACCCCGAGGTGCAAGTGGTGCTGATGACCGGCGGTACCGGTTTCACCGCCCGCGACAACACGCCCCAGGCGGTGTTGCCGTTGCTGGACAAACATGTCGAAGGCTTCGGTGAGCTGTTCCGCCAAGTGTCCCTGGCCGAAATCGGCACTTCCACCGTGCAGTCCCGCGCGTTGGCCGGCATCAGCAACGGCGTGCTGGTGTGCTGCATGCCGGGCTCGCCGGGGGCGTGTCGCACCGGCTGGGACCAGATCCTGGCGGGGCAGTTGGACAGCCGCACCGGCCCGTGCAACTTCGTGCCGCACCTCAAGCCCCAGCCTGAGCAAACCCTGCAAGCCTGCGAGTCGCGTTCATGAGTGTCTCGGTGTGTGACAGCGGCCACCTGATGCCGGTGGACGAGGCCATCGCCACGCTGCTGGCCCAGGCGCCGCCGCCGCCGAGCACCCAGGTGATTGGCCTGGAGCAGGCGCTGGGGCGGGTGGTCGCTGAAGAGCTGTTCTCGCCCCTGGATTTGCCCGGTTTCGACAACAGCGCCATGGACGGCTACGCCCTGCGCGCCGAGGACGTGCCGGCCGAAGGCGGCTACCTGATGCTCGCCGGGCGCATTGCGGCGGGGCAGCACAGCAAGGTGAGCGTGCAGGCCGGGCAGGCCGTGCGCATCTTTACCGGTGCGCCGCTACCGCCTGGCGCTGACACGGTGGTGGCCCAGGAGCGTTGCCGCCTGTACGGCCAGCGCATCTGGTGCCCGCCGGTACGTCTCGGCGAGCACGTGCGCAAGCGGGGTGAAGAGCTGCAGCGCGGGCAGACCCTGATCGCCGTCGGCAAACGCCTGCGCGCCCAGGACATCGGCTTGTTGGCTTCGGCCGGCATTCCTCGGTTGAAAGTCTATCGCCCGTTGCGGGTGTGCCTGCTCAGCAGCGGCAACGAGTTGCGTGATCCGGGCGAGGCGCTGGTGCCGGGACAGATCTACAACAGCAACCGCTATGCCCTGGCCGCGTTGTTGCGTGGCTGGGGCGTGGACGTGCACGACTACGGGGTGATGGCCGATGAGTTGGCCGCCAGCCGTGATGCCCTGGCCCTGGCCTCGTCCGAATGCGACCTGTTGCTGACCTCGGCGGGGGTGTCGGTGGGGGAGGAGGACCATCTCAAGCAGGCCATCGAAGCGCTCGGTCGCGTGGACTTCTGGCGCCTGGCGATCCAGCCCGGCAAACCCCTGGCATTTGGCGAAGTGGCGGGCAAGCCGTGGCTGGGCCTGCCCGGTAACCCGTCGGCGGCGCTGATCACCGCGCTGGTGGTGGTGCGCCCCTTCCTGCTGCGCGCCCAAGGGGTGGAGCGGGTGCTGCCGATGCCGATCCAGGTGCCGGCCGCGTTCGAATGGCTCACGCCCAACAAGCGCCGCCAGTACCTGCGTGCACGCCTGAGCCCTGGCGAGGACGGGCAATTGCGCGCCGTGCTGCACCCCCAGCAAAGCTCGGCGATGCTCACCGCCGCCTGTTGGGCCGATGGCCTGGTGATCGTCGAGCGTGAGCATCAGGTGCTCAAGGATGAACCGGTGCCGTTTGTGTCTTTCGCTGAATTTCTCTGAGGAGCCCCCATGCAACTGGTCTGCCCGGCAGGCAACCTGCCTGCGCTTAAAGCCGCTGTGCGTCAAGGCGCCGATGCGGTGTATGTCGGTTTTCGCGATGACACCAATGCCCGGCACTTTGCCGGGTTGAACATGGACGACAAACAGTTCGACGGTGCCGTCGCCTTTATTCGCCAGCACCAGCGCAAGCTGTACGTGGCGGTCAACACCTACCCGCAACCGAAGATCTGGGCGCGCTGGCAACGCGCCGTCGACCGCGCGGCGGACCACGGCGTGGACGCCCTGATCGCCGCCGACCCCGGCGTGCTCGACTACGCCAGCCGCCAGCATCCGCACATGGCCTTGCACCTCTCGGTACAGGGCTCGGCCACCCACGCGGCGGCGCTGAAGTTCTATGCCGAACGCTATGGCATTCGTCGCGCGGTATTGCCCCGTGTGCTGTCCCTGGCCCAGGTCAAGCAGGTGGCTGCGAGCAGCCCGGTGCCCATCGAAGTGTTCGGGTTTGGCAGCCTGTGCATCATGGCCGAGGGGCGTTGCCACCTGTCTTCCTACATCACCGGCGAGTCGCCCAACCTCTGCGGCGTGTGCTCGCCGGCCAAGGCGGTGCGCTGGAGCGAAGATGCCGAGGGCTTGAGCGCGCGCCTGAGCGACGTGCTGATCGACCGCTATACCGCCGACGAACCCGCCGGTTACCCGACCCTGTGCAAGGGCCGCTTCCTGGTCGGCGGCAAACGCTTCCATGCCCTCGAAGAACCCACCAGCCTCGACACCCTCGACCTGCTGCCGGAGCTCAGCGCCATCGGCGTCGAAGCGGTCAAGATCGAAGGCCGCCAACGCAGCCCGGCGTATGTGGAACAAGTCACCCGGGTCTGGCGCGCCGCGCTCGACGCCCACCGCAGCGCACCGGCCAGCTTTGTGGTCAAGGACCAATGGCGCCAGGTGCTGGCCGGGTTATCCGAAGGCAGCCAGACCACACTCGGCGCCTACCATCGTGCATGGCAGTGAGGAGACACAGATGAAACTCAGCCTGGGACCGGTGCTGTTTTATTGGGATAAGGAACACCTGGGGCGCTTCTACTCGGGCATGGCCGGCTTGCCCCTGGACGTGATTTACCTGGGCGAAACCGTGTGCGCCAAGCGCCGCGCGTTTTCCCTGGACCGTTGGTTGGGGCTGGGCCGGGAGCTGCAGACCTGCAGCCCGGCGCAGATCGTGTTGTCGAGCCTGACCTTGATCGAAGCCGCCTCCGAACTGTCGAGCCTGCGCCGCCTGTGCGACAACGGCGAGTGGCTGGTGGAGGCCAACGACATGGGCGCGGTGCAGATGCTGATCGAACGCAAATTGCCCTTTGTCGGCGGCCCGGCGCTCAACCTCTACAACGGTCAAGCCCTGGTGCAACTGCTCGACGCCGGCATGCAGCGCTGGGTGCCGCCGGTGGAGTGCTCCCAGGGCTTGATCGCCGACGTGCTGGAACAGGTGCGCGAATTGGGCCGGCCGTTACCCGAGGTGGAAATCTTCGCCTACGGCCATTTGCCCCTGGCCTACTCGGCGCGTTGCTTCACCGCCCGCGCGGAAAACCGCCCCAAGGACGATTGCCAGTTCTGCTGCATCAACTACCCCGACGGCATGCCACTGACCAGCCAGGAAGGGCAGGCGCTGTTCACCTTGAATGGCATCCAGACCATGTCCGCCGACGTTACCAACCTGCTGGCCGATTACCCCGGCCTGGTGTCCAGCGGTGCCGATCTGTTGCGCCTGAGCCCACGGGCCGAGGGCATGGTCGAGGTGGTGCGTGCCTACGACCAGGTACGCCAGGGCGCTACGCCGCCGCTGTATGTCGAAGGCTGCAACGGCTACTGGCACGGCCAGGCGGGCATGTTGCGGGTTGAGGAGGTGGGCCTGTGCTGAGTCGTAAACCATGGCTGCTCAAGGGTGCCGACCGGTTGTTGCCATTGATCCGCCGTGTGCCGTTTGGCGTACAGCGCCTGGTCTTGCAGCAGGCCCTCAACCGCTGCCTGGCCGAACCCCTGCGCGACGGCGGGTTTGACCTGCTGCGCGGGCGTTGGCTGTGTTTGCGTATTCCTGACCTGGGGTTGTGCTGGTACCTGACCCTGGGGCGGGATGGGTTGCGGATTGCGCAAAAGGCTGAGGCGCAGGTCAGCATCAGTGGTAATTGGCGGGAGTTTCTGTTGCTGGCCAGCCGCCAGGAAGATCCGGATACGCTGTTCTTTCGCCGCCGGTTGGTGATTGAGGGGGATACGGAATTGGGGTTGGGGTTGAAGAATCTGATCGACAGTTTGGACCCGGATGTGTTGCCGCCTTGGTTGTGGCGGAATCTGGAGCGGGCGGGGCGGGCGTCAGCGGGCCATAGCGGGCACTGATCAGCCGGCCTGATAGCCCATCAACTGTTCTTCGCAGAGGATTCGAATGGTGCGCCGCTGCACCTCGATCAACCCGCCTTCCACCAGCCGGTGCAGGATCCTTGAAAAGGTCTCCGGCTGGATCCCCAGCTTCGACGCCACCAGGCGCTTGGGCACTTGCAGCACCACCTCGCCACTCAGCGCATCGCGCTCCTGGAACAGGAAGTTGATCACCCGACGGCTGGCGTTGGCCAGGGTCAGGGTGTCGATGTCCTTGAGGCGCTGATGCAGGTGGATGCTCATGCTGGCCAGGATCGCCAGGCAGATTTTCGGCTGGTCCTCCAGGGCCCGGCGGTAGTGCTGGCCTTCGATGCTGACCAGCACGCTGTCCTTGAGCGCGGTGGCGCTCACCGGATAGGCCTTGGCCTGGGTGAACAGCAGCGCTTCGGCAAAGGTCTGGCCGGGCTGGATGACTTCCACCAGATGTTCCTGGCCTTCACCCGTGACCCGGTGCAGCTTGATCTGGCCGCTGACCAGCAGGAAAAAACGCTCGGCCGCGTCGCCCTGATGCATCAAGGGCGCATGGCCGGGCAGGCGCTTGAGATTGGCCAGGGTACAGACGTCCTGGAAGGTTTTTTCCGGGAGCTGGCTGAACAGGTGATGGCGACGCAGGGTGAGCACGATGTGGGGATGGGTGAGCATGGTTGGGCCTCCGCAATGGGCTAGCGTAGAGGGCTTGGGGCGGGGTTGATATGCCTCTGTGGGGGTACCTCTTGCGGGGCTTGTGTAAACAATGTGGGAGGAAGCTTGCCCCCGATGTCCATAAGTCTCTACACAACTTTTCAGACCCAGACAAATCTCCCTGTGGTGAGCGGGCTTGTCCCGCGCTGGGCTGCGTAGCAGCCCCAAAACCAGTGTCTACAGAGTGTCTGATACACCGCATTCTTCTGGACTGGGGCTGCTACGCAGCCCAGCGCGGGACAAGCCCGCTCACCACAACAGCCCTATCTGCCGCGCGTTCAGCCTCAAACAGCCTCACCCCGCCTGCCGCAAATGCTCCATCGCCCAGACCGCCGCTTCCACCCGCGACCGCAACCCCAGCTTATGCAGCAAATTCTTCACATGCACCTTCACCGTGCCCTCGGTAATCCCCAGCTTATGCCCGATCACCTTGTTGCTGTGCCCACTGGCAATCGTCCTCAGCACCTGGCGTTCGCGCTCGGTCAATTCCACTGCCCCATGGGGCTGCGGCGAGCGCAGGGCCTGGGCCAGTACGCGGGTCAGGCCGGGGCTGATCACCAACGCGCCATGCAACGCATCACGGATGTACTGGATCAACAACTCCGGCTCCATGTCCTTGAGCAGATAGCCATTGGCATCCAGGCGCAACGCATCACGAATATCGTCTTCAGCGTCGGACACGGTAAACAGCAACACCTTGCCGCCATAGTTCATGGCGCGCAGGCGGCGCAGGGTTTCCAGGCCGTTCATGTGCGGCATGTTGTTGTCCAGCAGCACCAGGTCCGGTTGCAGGGTGTCGATCTGGTCCAGGGCTTCCTGGCCGTTGCCGGCTTCGCCGACCACTTGCAGGTCGTCTTCCAGTTCAAGCATCTGGCGCATGCCGTGGCGCATCATCGGGTGATCGTCGACCAGCAGGATACGGTGGCGGGTGAGGGTGTTCATGAGGCGGTGCCTTGTAGGGAGTGGCCGAGAAATTCCGGTTGGAAACGCAATTGCACGCGGGTGCCCTGGGGCTCGCGGGGGCTGATGTCGAGGCGGCCATGCAGGCTGCGGGCGCGCTCGTCCATGATGGTCAGGCCGTGGTGTTCGCGGGTGTCGACCTCACCGCAGAAGCCCCGGCCGTCGTCCTCGATGCTCAGGCTCACGGTCTCGCCTTCCTGGCGCAGTTGCAGCCAGGCGTTTTGCGCATGGGCATGGCGCAGGCAATTGGACAGGGCCTCGCGGGTGACCTGCAACAAGTGGATCTGTTCGCTGGCCGACAGTTGGAAGGCCAGGGCGTCCACATGCAGGTGCACCTGGAACTCGCCACGCCGCGAGAACTCTTCGGCGGTCTCCTGCAGTTCCTGCACCAGCCCGGCATCGTGGATTTGCAGGCGGAAGGTGGTGAGCAATTCGCGCAGTTGGCGGTAGGCGTTGTTCAGGCCATCGCGCAGTTCGGCGGTGACGGTGGCCAGGGTTTCCACCGGTTCGCCACGGCGGATCAGGGTTTGCATGCGGCTGACCTGCAGCTTCATGTAGGACAGCGCCTGGGCCAGGGAATCGTGCAGTTCGCGGGCGATGATGGTGCGTTCGTCGAGCAGCAGCAGGCGGTGGTCCTGTTCACGCTGGCGCTTGAGCGACAGCGAGGTGCCGATCAGGTTGGCCAGGGCCTGGATCAGTTGTTTTTCCCAATCCTGGGGGGGATGGCCATCGTCGAAGTGGGCCTTGAGTTCGCCCAGTTCCGAGCCCTGGTTGCTGATGCTGAATACCTGGGGGAGCGCCACTTTGTGTTTTTGGCACGTTGCGCAATCACCGATGGCGCAGACGTTGCGGCTATCCCCTCCATTCAGGGAGAGCATCTGCTGGGCCGGCGCCAGGAAGTGCCCTTGCAGGCACAGCGACAGGCGCAACCCCGGCAGGCGTTTCTGGAAGCGCCGGATCAGTTCATCCAGGCCCTCGGCGTTCGCCAGGCGCGTGGCCAGGCTGCGGCTGCTCTGGTAAAGCAGCTCCAGGGCGGCGTTGGCTTGTTGCAGGTTGAGGGTTTTCTGCCGCACCTGGCTCTCCAGGGTGCGGTGGGAGTGTTCAATGGTCTCGGCCATGGCGTTGAAGCTCAGGGCCAATTGCCCCAGTTCATCCTCGGAGCGGTGATTGACCCGGGTCTTGAAGTCACCATCACGAAAGCGCCGGGTCGCGTGCACCAGTTCTTCCAGGGGGTTGACCACGCCGTACTGCAGTTCATACAGGCCGATCAGCAGGATGATCAGCGTGCTGAACAGCGCCAGGCCCTGGATGCCTTGCTGCCAGCCCTGTTTCTGTTCGCTGTGTTGTTGCAGGAGGCTGACGAATTGGTTCAGTTGCTCGACGAACCCCGGTGCGCTGGCCTGGAACAGCACCGCGTCGCCGCGTGCCAGCGCCGGGCGCAGATCGGTGTCCCAGCGCTGCTGGATCTGTTGGTAGCTCTGCAGCAGGGCGCTGCGCGGGCCGTCTTCGAGCACCGCCTTGAGCGATTGGCTGTCGAGGCGCCCTTGCAGGCTGTGGGTGATGGCGTCGATCTCGTCGGCAGGGGCCCCGGCGGCGAGTTTCCAGCTGAGGTGGTAGGTCTCCATGCGCACCGAGCCGGCGGTGTTGATGGCGGCCGCGTCGCCCTGGCTGAACCAGGCGATCAAGCCGGCGCTCAAGGAGCTGGCAAGGGCGAGAATGGCGATCAGGATTACCGCCAGGCCGGCGCGAGCGGGCAGGGAGCTGCGCAGCCAGTTAAACATGGCGGCGTGATCGAAGGGGGTTGAGAGCCTGCATGGCGGCACCTGCAAAGGGAAAAGGGCTGAAAAACCGCAATCCCTGGCGCACTACCTCTAAAGAATTGCCGGCCAACCCTCCCACGGGAAAATACCGGCACAAGAGACCAATCCATTGATAAATAAAGACTTTCTCTTGTTGTTAGGACTACCTCCTTAGAGGTATGTGGGGCCAGCATAGCCCCATACCCCCCAGGCGGACGTTGACCTGGGTCAAGTTCCACGGGGGTGCCGCCCCTAACCTGCGCCCATGAAATCACTTTCTGGAGCGCATACCGTGACTCAACCCCGTATGAGACAAGGCCTGGTGCTGGGCATGAGCACACTCGCCTTCACCGTCTGCTTTATGGTGTGGATGATGTTCGCCGTGTTGGGCGTACCCATCAAAGAGCTGCTGCAACTCAACGAAACCCAGTTCGGCCTGTTGGCCGCCACGCCGGTGTTGACCGGCTCCCTGGTACGCCTGCCCCTGGGCCTGCTGACTGACCGCTTCGGCGGGCGCATCGTGTTCTTCCTGTTGATGCTCGCCTGTGTGCTGCCGCTGTACCTGATCACCTACGCCACCGCCTATTGGCAGTTCCTGGTGCTGGGCCTGTTCGTCGGCCTGGCCGGCGGTTCGTTTTCGGTGGGCATCGCCTACGTGGCCAAGTGGTTCGACAAAGACAACCAGGGCTTTGCCATGGGCGTGTTCGGCGCCGGCAACGCGGGCGCCGCCGTCACCAAGTTTCTGGCCCCGGCGCTGATCGCCCTCGGCACCTGGCACCTGGTGCCCAAGGTGTTCGGCGCGATCCTGTTTATCACCGCGCTGCTGTTCTGGTTCCTCACCAGCGAAAACAAGGCCCACCGCAGTGCTGGCGGCGCCACCCTGCGCCAGCAGTTGCTGTGCCTGAAAGACCCGGCCGTGTGGCGCTACTGCCAGTACTACTCGATTGTGTTCGGCGGCTACGTGGCCCTGGCGCTGTGGATGACCAAATACTACGTGCAGGAATACGGCTTCAGCCTGCAAAGCGCCGCGCTGCTGGCCGCGTGTTTCTCCCTGCCCGGCGGCGTGCTGCGTGCGGTGGGCGGCTGGATGTCCGACCGCTGGGGTGCCCAGAGCGTGACCTGGTGGGTGCTGTGGGTGAGCTGGATCTGCCTGTTCCTGCTCAGCTACCCGCAGACCCAATTGCAGGTGCAGACCGTCAACGGTCCCCTGGATTTCCACATCGGCCTCAACGCCACCCTGTTCACCGTGCTGTTGTTTGTGATGGGCATCGCCTTCGCGTTCGGCAAGGCCTCGGTGTTCAAGTACATCGCCAATGACTACCCACAGAACATGGGCGCGGTGTCCGGCATCGTCGGCCTGGCCGGTGGCCTGGGCGGCTTTGTGCTGCCGATCCTGTTTGGCGCCCTGGTGGACCTCACCGGCGTGCGCTCGTCCTGCTTCATGTTGATGTACGGCGTGGTCTGGGTGTCCCTGACCTGGATGTACTTCAGCGAAATGCGCAAGCAACCGCTGTTGGGCAAAACCGCCCAACCTCTCCAAGGAGAATGAACATGTCCATCGCGCAAAAGCCCGGCTCGGGGCCGGTGATCCACGACTGGCGCCCTGAAGACCCGGCGTTCTGGGGCGCCAGCGGCAAGAAGACCGCGACCCGCAACCTATGGATCTCGATTCCCGCGCTGTTGCTGGCCTTCGCCGTGTGGATGGTGTGGAGCACGGTGATCGTGCGCCTGAACGCCATCGGCTTTACGTTCACCACCGACCAGTTGTTCTGGCTGGCGGCGTTGCCGGGCCTGTCCGGTGCCACCTTGCGGGTGTTCTACTCGTTCATGGTGCCGATCTTCGGCGGCCGCCGCTGGACCGCCCTGAGCACCGCGTCGCTGCTGCTGCCGTCGCTGTGGATGGGCTTTGCGGTGCAAGACCCCAACACCCCCTACAGCGTGTTTGTACTGATCGCGCTGCTGTGCGGTTTCGGCGGCGGCAACTTCGCCTCGAGCATGTCCAACATCAGCTTCTTCTACCCCAAGTCGCAGCAAGGCACGGCCCTGGGCCTGAACGCCGGCCTCGGCAACCTGGGGGTGTCGGTGATGCAGTTCTGCGTGCCGCTGGTGATCACGTTCGGCGTGTTCGGCCTGGTGGGCGGTCAACCGCAGACCTTGGCGGATGGCAGTCAACTCTGGCTGCAGAACGCCGGTTTCATCTGGGTGCCGTTTATCCTCACCGTCACCGTGGCGGCCTGGTTCGGCATGAATGACCTGTCCAGCGCCCGCGCTTCGTTCAGCGAGCAGGCGGTGATCTTCAAGCGCAAGCACAACTGGCTGATGTGCTGGTTGTACCTGGCCACCTTCGGCTCATTCATCGGCTTTTCGGCGGCGTTCCCGCTGCTGATCAAGACCTCGTTCCCCGATGTGGTGGCGCTGAAATTCGCCTTCCTCGGCCCGCTGGTCGGTGCCCTGGTACGCCCACTCGGCGGCTGGCTGGCGGACAAGCTGGGCGGCGCACGGGTGACCTTGTGGAACTTCGTGCTGATGATCGTGATGGTGTTCGGCGTGCTGCACTTTTTGCCGGTGAACGGGCAGGGCGGCAGCTTCTACGGTTTCCTCGGCATGTTCATGCTGCTGTTCATCACCACCGGCGTCGGCAATGGCTCCACCTTCCGCATGATCCCGGTGATCTTTCGCACCCAGCACGAGAAGGCCAGTGCCGGTAAATCCGCCGCCGAGCGCGAGCAGGCGATCAAGGATGCCGGCAAGGAATCCGCCGCCGTGCTGGGCTTCAGCTCGGCCATGGGTGCCTTCGGTGCGTTCTTCATTCCCAAGTCCTTCGGCACATCCATGGCCGCCACCGGCAGCCCGGCGATGGCCTTCTACATGTTTGTCGGTTTCTACCTGAGCTGCATTGTCGTGACCTGGTGGTGGTACGCCCGCAAAGGCTGCGCCACACCCTGCTGATCGACCACGAATTCGCGGGGCAACGCACCCCACGGCACGCCTGATGAGGAAAGCATCATGAGTCACTTACTGGATCAACTGCGGTTCTTCAACCGCAAGCAAAACGAATTCTCCGACGGTCACGGCGAGACCCGTAAGGAGTCCCGCGACTGGGAGAACGTCTACCGCTCGCGCTGGCAGTACGACAAGATCGTGCGCTCCACCCACGGCGTTAACTGCACCGGCTCGTGCTCGTGGAAGATCTACGTGAAGAACGGCCTGATCACCTGGGAAACCCAGCAGACCGACTACCCGCGCACCCGCAACGACCTGCCCAACCATGAGCCACGCGGCTGCCCACGGGGTGCCAGCTACAGCTGGTACATCTACAGCGCCAACCGCCTCAAGTACCCGAAGATCCGCAAGCCGCTGCTCAAGCTGTGGCGTGACGCGCGCCAGACCCTGTCGCCGGTGGAGGCGTGGGCGAGCATCGTCGAGGACAAGGTCAAGGCCGACTCGTACAAGAGCAAGCGCGGCATGGGCGGTTTCATTCGCTCGAACTGGGAAGAGGTCAACGAGATCATCGCCGCCTCCAACGTCTACACCATCAAGCAATACGGCCCGGACCGCATCGTCGGCTTCTCGCCGATCCCGGCCATGTCCATGGTCAGCTACGCGGCGGGTTCGCGTTACCTGTCGCTGATCGGCGGCGTGTGCCTGAGCTTCTACGATTGGTACTGCGACCTGCCACCGGCCTCGCCGATGGTGTGGGGCGAGCAGACCGACGTGCCGGAATCGGCCGACTGGTACAACTCCAACTACATCATCGCCTGGGGTTCCAACGTCCCGCAGACCCGTACCCCGGACGCACACTTCTTCACCGAGGTGCGCTACAAGGGCACCAAGACCGTGGCCATCACCCCCGACTACTCGGAAGTAGCCAAGCTCACCGACCTGTGGCTCAACCCCAAGCAGGGCACCGACGCCGCGTTGGCCCAGGCCTTCAACCATGTGATCTTCAAGGAATTTCACCTGGATAAACCGAGTGCCTACTTCACCGACTACGCCAAGCGCTTTACCGACTTGCCGGTGCTGGTGATGCTCAAGCCGATGACCGGGTTCGCCCCTGGCGCCGGCTTCCAGCCTGACCGCTTCCTGCGCGCCTCGGACCTCACCGGCAACCTCGGCCAGGACAACAACCCGGAATGGAAAACCATTGCCCTCGACGAGAGCGGTGAACTGGTGTCGCCACAAGGCTCCATCGGCTACCGCTGGGGCGAGAAAGGCAAGTGGAACATCCTCGCGAAGGAGGGCGGTGAAGGCCGCGCCATCGACCTCAAGCTCAGCCTGATCGGTGACGACGTCGCCGAAGTGGCCTTCCCGTATTTTGCCGGCGAAGCCCACGAGCACTTCCAGCACGTGGCTGGCGATGCCGTGCAGTTCCGCCGCGTGCCGGTGCACAGCGTGACCCTGGCCGACGGCAGCGTGGCCAAAGTGGCGACGGTGTTCGACTTGTCCGCCGCCAACCTGGCCATCGACCGTGGCCTGGGCGGCCAGAACGTGGCCAAGGACTACGACGACGCCAGCGTGCCGGGCACCCCGGCGTGGCAGGAAGCGATCACCGGCGTCAGCCGCGAGAAAGCCATCCAGATCGCCCGTGAGTTCGCCGACAACGCCGACAAGACCAAGGGCCGTTCGATGATCATCGTCGGCGCGGCGATGAACCACTGGTACCACATGGACATGAACTACCGCGGGCTGATCAATATGCTCATGCTCTGCGGTTGCGTCGGCCAGACCGGCGGCGGTTGGGCCCACTACGTCGGCCAGGAAAAACTGCGCCCGCAATGCGGCTGGCTGCCCCTGGCCTTTGGCCTCGACTGGAACCGCCCGCCACGCCAGATGAACGGCACCAGCTTCTTTTACGGGCACAGCTCGCAATGGCGCCACGAGAAGATGAGCATGCATGACGTGCTCTCGCCGCTGGCCGACAAATCGCAGTTCCCGGAACACGCCCTGGACTACAACATCCGCGCCGAACGCGCCGGCTGGTTGCCGAGTGCGCCACAGCTCAACACCAACCCGCTGCACATCTGCCGTGATGCGGCTGCCGCCGGCATGACGCCGAAAGACTACGTGGTCAAGTCCTGGCAGGACGGCAGCCTGCGCTTCGCCTGCGAACAGCCGGACAGCCCGGTGAACTTCCCGCGCAACATGTTTATCTGGCGCTCCAACCTGCTCGGTTCCTCGGGCAAGGGCCATGAGTACATGCTCAAGTACCTGTTGGGCACCAAGAACGGCGTGATGAACGAAGACATCGGCCACAGTACCGAATGCAAGCCCACCGAGGCCGAATGGGTCGAGGACGGCGCCATCGGCAAGCTCGACCTGGTGACCACCCTGGACTTCCGCATGTCCTCCACCTGCGTGTATTCCGACATCGTCTTGCCGACCGCCACCTGGTACGAAAAAGACGACATGAACACCTCGGACATGCACCCGTTCATTCACCCGTTGTCGGCGGCCATCGACCCGGCGTGGGAGTCGCGCTCCGACTGGGAAATCTACAAGGGCATCGCCAAGGCGTTCTCGGCCATGTCGGTCGGCCACCTGGGCGTGGAGCAAGACCTGGTCACCGTCCCGTTGATGCACGACAGCGTCGGCGAACTGGCCCAGCCGTTTGGCGGCACCGACTGGAAAAGCGCCGGTGTGACGCCGGTTCCTGGCAAGAACGCGCCGAACATGGCGGTGGTGGAGCGGGACTACCCGAACATCTACAAGCAGTTCTCGTCCCTGGGTCCGATGCTGGAAAAACTCGGCAACGGCGGCAAGGGCATCAACTGGAACACCGATGAAGAAGTCGAGTTCCTCGGCGAGCTGAACCATCACGAAAGCGCTGCGGGCATCAGCCACGGCCGGCCGAAAATCGACACGGCCATCGACGCCGCCGAAGTGATCCTGTCCCTGGCCCCGGAAACCAACGGCAAGGTCGCCTTGAAAGCCTGGGCCGCGCTGTCGGAATTCACCGGCATCGACCACAGCCACCTGGCGATCTCCAAGGCCCACGAAGCGATTCGCTTCCGCGACATCCAGGCGCAGCCGCGCAAGATCATCTCCAGCCCGACCTGGTCAGGCCTGGAAGACGAGCACGTGAGCTACAACGCCGGCTACACCAACGTGCATGAAAACATCCCATGGCGCACCATCACCGGCCGCCAGCAGTTCTACCAGGATCACCCGTGGATGCAGGCGTTCGGCGAGCAGTTGATGAGCTACCGGCCACCGGTCAACACCCGCACCATCGAAGGGGTGAAGGGCAAGCGCAGCAATGGCGAGACCGAGATTGTGCTGAACTGGATCACCCCGCACCAGAAGTGGGGCATCCACAGCACCTACAGCGACAACCTGCTGATGCTCACCCTGAGCCGTGGCGGACCGATCGTGTGGCTCTCGGAAATCGACGCCAAGCGTGCCGGCATCGAAGACAACGACTGGATCGAATGCTTCAACGTCAACGGTGCATTGACCGCCCGTGCGGTGGTCAGCCAGCGCGTCAAGGAAGGCATGGTGATGATGTACCACGCCCAGGAACGCATCGTGAACGTGCCGGGTTCGGAAACCACCAAGACCCGTGGCGGCCACCACAACTCGGTAACCCGCGTGGTGCTCAAGCCGACCCACATGATCGGCGGCTATGCCCAGCAGGCCTACGGTTTCAACTACTACGGCACGGTCGGTTGCAACCGCGATGAGTTTGTCGTGGTGCGCAAGATGGCCAAGGTCGACTGGCTCGATGGCTCCAGCGGCGATGATTTGCCGCGCCCATTGCCGACTGACATCGAGGAGAACTGAGATGAAAATTCGCTCACAGATCGGCATGGTCCTCAACCTGGACAAATGCATCGGCTGCCACACCTGTTCGATCACCTGCAAGAACGTGTGGACCAGCCGTGAAGGCATGGAATACGCCTGGTTCAACAACGTCGAGTCCAAGCCCGGCATCGGCTACCCCAAGGAGTGGGAGAACCAGGACAAGTGGAAGGGCGGCTGGGTGCGCAACGCCAACGGCTCGATCAACCCCCGCATCGGCGGCAAGTTCCGCGTGTTGGCGAACATCTTCGCCAACCCCGACCTGCCAAGCCTGGACGACTACTACGAGCCGTTCGACTTCGACTATCAGCACTTGCACACCGCGCCATTGGGCGAGCACCAGCCGACCGCACGCCCGCGTTCGCTGGTGTCCGGCAAGCGCATGGAAAAGATCGAGTGGGGCCCGAACTGGGAGGAAATCCTCGGCACCGAGTTCGCCAAGCGCCGCAAGGACAAGAACTTCGACCAGATCCAGGCCGACATTTATGGTGAGTACGAAAATACCTTCATGATGTACCTGCCGCGTCTGTGCGAGCACTGCCTCAACCCGGCGTGTGCGGCATCCTGCCCGAGCGGTGCGATCTACAAGCGTGAAGAAGACGGCATCGTGCTGATCGACCAGGAGAAATGCCGGGGCTGGCGCATGTGCATCAGCGGCTGCCCGTACAAGAAAATCTACTTCAACTGGAAGAGCGGCAAGTCCGAGAAGTGCATCTTCTGCTACCCGCGTATCGAAGCCGGTATGCCGACCGTGTGCGCCGAAACCTGCGTGGGTCGGATTCGCTACCTCGGTGTGCTGCTGTACGACGCCGACCGCATCAGCGAAGTGGCCAGCACCGCCAACGAGCAGGACCTGTACGAGAAGCAACTGGAAATCTTCCTCGACCCGAATGACCCGGCGGTGATTCGCCAGGCCCTGGCCGATGGCGTGCCGCAGTCGGTGATCGACTCGGCCCAGCGTTCGCCGGTGTACAAAATGGCCGTCGACTGGAAGTTGGCACTGCCGCTGCACCCGGAATACCGCACCTTGCCGATGGTCTGGTACGTGCCGCCGCTGTCGCCGATCCAGAACGCCGCCGCGGCCGGCACCGTGGGCATGAACGGGGTGATCCCGGATGTGGACAGCCTGCGTATTCCGCTGCGCTACCTGGCGAACATGCTCACCGCCGGCGATGAAAAACCGGTCAAGCGTGCACTCAAGCGCTTGTTGGCGATGCGCGCCTACAAACGCTCCCAGCAAGTCGATGGCGTACAGGACCTGCAAGTGCTCGAAGACGTCGGCCTGAGCGTTGAACAGGTGGAAGAGATGTACCGCTACCTGGCCATCGCCAACTACGAAGACCGCTTCGTGGTACCGAGCGCCCACCGTGAAGACGCCATGAGCGACGCGTTCGCCGAACGCTCCGGCTGTGGTTTCAGCTTCGGCAGCGGTTGCAGCGGCAGCTCCGACACCAACATGTTCGGCGCCAAGAAAGCCAACCGCCGTGACGTGCTGAAAACCGTCCAGATCTGGGAGGACTGAGCCATGCGCATTCTTAAAGTGATTTCGTTGCTGCTGGACTACCCCACTGAAACCTTGGTGAACGGTCGCGACGAACTGGAACAGGCGATTCTCGAATCCCGGGAAATCAGCCCCAAGCAGCGCGGTGCGTTGTTCGAGCTGCTGGAACTGATCTGCGCCAATGACCTGATGGACGGCCAGGAACACTACGGCGCGCTGTTTGGCCGGGGCCGTTCGCTGTCGCTGTTGTTGTTCGAACACGTGCACGGCGAGTCCCGCGACCGTGGCCAGGCCATGGTCGACATGATGGCCCAGTACGAAGAAGCCGGGTTTGCCATCGGCGTCAAGGAGCTGCCGGACTACATCCCGTTGTACCTGGAGTTCCTGTCCACCCGCGAAGACATCGAGGCCCGCGAGGGCCTGGCGGATGTGGCGCACCTGCTGGCCTTGCTCGCTGCGCGTCTGGACGAGCGTGAGAGCGGCTATGCCAGTTGCTTCCGTGCGCTGTTGCAGATTGCCGGCGCGGAGCCGCACCAGGCCGTGGCCGAACTGCGCGCCCAGGTCGCCGCCGAACCGCGGGACGACTCCCTCGAAGCCCTGGACAAAATCTGGGAAGAGGAGGCGGTGGACTTTATGCAGGCCGAGCAACAGGACCGCTGCAGTTCAATGCCGAGCGCTCCGGGCAAGGCCCGCGAAGAAAGCGCGGTGCCGTTGCACTGGGTGGATTTTCAGCAAGAAGGCCGGGCCGCAGCGCCCGCCGGGGAGGTGGGTAATGTCTAAGTGGAATTTGCTGGTATTCGGGGTGTACCCCTATGTGGCCCTGGCGATCTGCCTGTTGGGCAGTTGGGCGCGGTTCGACCTGTCGCAGTACACCTGGAAGGCCGGTTCCAGCCAGATGCTCAACAACCGGGGCATGCGCGTGGCGAGCAACTTCTTCCATATCGGCGTGCTGTTCGTGCTGGCCGGGCATTTTGTCGGTCTGCTGACCCCGGCGTCGGTTTACCACCATGTGATCAGCACTGAGAACAAGCAGTTGCTGGCGATGGTCTCGGGCGGCTTTTTCGGCCTGCTGTGCCTGGTGGGCTTGCTGATGCTGGTCAAGCGTCGCCTGGGCGATCCGCGCGTGCGGGCGACCTCGAGCCCGTCGGACATCCTGATCCTGTTGGTGCTGCTCGCGCAGTTGCTGCTGGGCCTGCTGACCATCGTCGCCTCCACCGGGCATATGGACGGCTCGGTGATGGTGATGCTCGCCGACTGGGCGCAGAACGTGGTGCTGTTGCGGCCGGTGGAAGCGGCCGAGTCGATTGCGCGGGTGTCGCTGATCTACAAGGCCCACGTGGCGCTGGGCTTGACCCTGTTTGTGCTGTTCCCGTTTACCCGCTTGGTGCACATGGTCAGCGCGCCGATCTGGTACCTGGGGCGTCGTTATCAAATCGTGCGGCAGAAGTACTGAGGAGAACGTCATGACTACAGGATGCGGATGTGGTGGCGGTAACGGCGGCAGCGGTGGTTGCGGCTCGTCGGCCAAGGAACCGGTGATGGCCGAGGCCGTGGCCCAGGCTTCTTTCGAGGAAATCAAGGCGCCGGAGTTGATCGCCAGCAGTGAACAGGAATGGCCGATCATCAGCGTCAACGGCGTGGCGGTCACGCCCGAGGCCATGGCCCTGGAGTTGCAATACCACCCGGCCGACGGCCGCGAGGAAGCGGTGTACCTGGCCGCCCGCGCGCTGGTGATCCGCGAGCTGTTGCAACAGCGGATCGCCGAGCTGGGCCTGGCGGTGGAAATCGCTGCCGGAGAGAACGAAGAAGAAGCCGCCACGCGTTTGCTGCTGGAGCGCGAGGTGACGGTGCCCGACTGCGACGAAGCCACCTGCGTGCGCTACTTCGAGAACAACCGTGGGCGCTTTCACAGCGCGCCGTTGCTGGCGGTGCGGCACATCCTGCTCGAGTGCGCGCCGGACGACGCCGAGGCGCGCCACCTGGCGCACACCCAGGCCGAAGTCCTGCTGCTGACGCTGGAAGAACATCCGGGCCAGTTTGCCGAACTGGCGCTCAAGTACTCGGCCTGCCCGTCCAAAGCACAGGGTGGTTCGCTGGGCCAGGTGAGCAAAGGCCAGACCGTGCCGGAGTTGGAGCGCCAGTTGTTCACCCTGGCCCCGGGCCTGGCCGCCAAGCCGCTGGAGAGCCGTTATGGCTGGCACGTGATCAGCGTCGACCAGCGTATCGAAGGCCAGCCGTTGCCGTATGAAGCGGTAGCCGTCGCGATTCGCACCCAGTTGCAGCAAGGGGTGTGGCAGAAGGCATTGGTGCAGTACCTGCAAACCCTGATCGGCGCGGCGGACATCCGCGGCATCGCGCTGCAGGGCGCCGACTCACCGTTGGTGCAGTGACATGAGCCTGGTGGATGGGGTGGGCCGTTCGATCGATTACCTGCGTTTGTCGGTGACCGACCGTTGCGATTTTCGCTGTGTGTACTGCATGGCGAAAAACATGACATTCCTGCCGCGCCAGCAGGTGTTGACCCTGGAAGAACTGCAACGCCTGGCCGCGCTGTTCGTGGGGCAGGGCGTGCGCAAGATCCGCCTCACCGGGGGCGAACCGCTGATTCGCCCGGGCATTGTCGGGCTGTGCCGCAACATCGCGGCACTGCCGGGCTTGCGTGAACTGGTGATGACCAGCAATGGCTCGCAGTTGGCGCGACTGGCGCGGCCATTGGTGGAGGCGGGGGTCAAGCGCATGAACATCAGCCTCGACAGCCTGGATGCGCAACGCTTTCGTGGGATCACTCGCAACGGTGATCTGCGCCAGGTGCTGGACGGTATCGAGGCCGCGCGGGATGCGGGGTTCGAGCGGGTCAAGCTCAACTGCGTGGTAATGAAGGGGCGCAACTTCGACGAGGTGCCGGCGTTGGTGCGGTACGCCATCGACCAGGGGATCGACATCAGTTTTATCGAGGAAATGCCCCTGGGGGACGTGGGGCGATCGCGGGGGGAGACGTTCTGCTCCAGCGATGAAGTACGGGCGGTGATTGCCCGTGAGCATGGGCTGATCGATAGCACCGAGAACAGCGGCGGGCCGGCGCGGTATGTGCGATTGGCGGGGCATCCTGGGACGCGGGTGGGGTTTATTTCGCCTAATTCCCATAATTTCTGTGGCAGTTGTAATCGGGTACGGATGACGGTGGAAGGGCAGTTGCTGTTGTGCCTGGGGCAGGAGGATGCGCTGGATTTTCGCGCGTTGTTACGGCGCTATCCGTTGGAGGATGGGCCGTTGGTCGAGGCGTTGCACAGGGGGTTGAAGGGCAAGCCGTTGCGGCATGATTTCAGTGGGGCGGGGGAGGTGCAGGTGGTGCGGTTTATGAATATGAGTGGGGGGTGAGGGGTGTGTGGGGTGGTGTGGTATTGAGTACATATCCGTTTCTTCGGTAACGGCTACTTAGGGTTCCGCTCTTACAGCGGGTCACTTTTGGAGGGACCCAAAAGTAACCAAAAGGTCCTCGCCCCAACACTCGGCACCTCGCCTAGGCTCGGTGTGCCCTCACTCCGGCTTTGGAGCGTGGGCCGCCGCGATGGGCCATCCATGGCCCAGCGCGGCTAACCCGGCGTCCTGCCGGGT
>NZ_CVTH01000015.1:0-210 GCF_900005955.1 Pseudomonas sp. 8 R 14
AGCCCCAAAACACAGCCCCGGAACTGTCTGGCACACTGCGGCGTTCTTATTGGGGCTGCTACGCAGCCCAGCGCGGGGCAAGCCCGCTCACCACCTGTACGGTGTTCGCTCTTAACTATCCCTGGGTGATAGCCAAGGGCTGGTGTTCAAGGAGGTGGAGCCGGCACCGTAAGCGCAAACGTTATGGCGAATGGACCCTTGTAGTGAGCG